>CAYOAV010000032.1:0-21708 GCA_964402055.1 uncultured Ruminococcus sp.
CACATATTCTGATAGTTATGTATTCAACAATCTCTTCAATGCTGCTCTTATTGCTAACAATGGTTACACAATGAACCAGAGCACAGTAGCTCCTTTCGAGTACAGCAAGACTTCTGTATCTTTCAGCTGGTCTGACCTTACTGGCGGCAATGGCTTCGTTTCTGCTGCAAGCTATGTAAATACTCTCCAGCTCGCTACTTCTTCTGACTGGTACTGGGATTCTATGGATGTAACAGGCTATGAGCTTGCTGCTGAAGATGCTACCACAGAAGCTGGCGATACTGATGAAGGCGAAGACATCGATGATGAAGATGAAGACGATGCTGACATCGACCTCGATGATGAGGATGCTGATGATGAGGACGCTGATATCGATGTTGATGATACTGACGATGTAGACGTTGACGCTGAAGAAGAAGTTGAAGCTCCTGTAGCTACCAACCCTTCAACTGGTAACGCTCCTATCGCTCTCGCAGTTATCCCTGTAGCACTTGCTGCAGCTGCAGTAGTTGCTAAGAAGAGAGGCTAAGAACGTACCGTATAAGACGGTTCGCAGTACGCACATTTCTTCGTGAAAAATAACTTAATTAACTTACTTTCGGGTGTTTAACTTAAGTTATTCTAACATCAATTATTAAATCGCTGTCCGTATGCAGAGCGGACAGCGATTTTTTGTTAATAACAACCTCGTTCCCTGTCGGAATGGGGTTGTTTTTGTTGTATTTTGAAGATAGAACTTTGATATTCTTTTAACAAACAATCGTTATTTTGCACACATAGTAAATATGCACAATGTAAAAACTGCACAAAAAAATTCAGCCGTAAACGTTTAAGAAAAAACGAAAATATATATAAAATATTAATATTGCGGCGATAGTAGCCAAAAAATAAAATAATATCTTGACAATGCTTGTGTAAATTGTTATAATATTATTGTAGCTCATTATATTTTCAGCCATTGTGTGCAAATTTTTCAGCAGGTTTTAACATAAGCATCACAATCCCTGTTGTTTTGAGTATAAAAACTATGCAATTTAAATGAAAGGTGGTTTTGTCTGTTGTCGAGTAAAACTAATTTCAGGAGAATTGTTTCAGCCTTGACCGCGCTGATGCTGGCGGTCACTTCTTTTGCGGTTATTCCGATTTCAGCCGATGAAACGGAAGGTTCAGCTTCTCAAACACAAGCTTCCGCAGGGCAGGAAACATTTACTTATGAAGAACAAAATACTTACAGCGACTATTACGATGAAATTGCAGGCTCTGCACGCCCTGATAAGGAAGTATTGCTGACTTATACAGGTGCGAGAGATGGTGCGGATGTGACTGTCGGTTCTTATGAGGGTAAGGACGATATCATCATCTGGAACAGCGAGGAGGGAACTATCGACTTTACCGTAAATGTTCCCGAAACAGGCGCTTATAACATCGAAATGTCCTATTATCAGATCGTTGGTTCAACGACAACTACGGAATTTTCCGTCCTGCTTGACGGTGAGCTTCCGTTCGATACTGCGGCAAGAATTAATATCCCGAGAATCTGGACGAGCAAATATCCTATAGCTCCCGATGCTAAGGATAACGAAATTCGCCCTCCACAGGTCGAAAAACCTATGTGGACTACTACATCGTTCAAGGACGAGGACGGTCTTTTCAATGAGCCGCTTCTCTTTTACCTTGAAGCTGGCGAGCATACTATTACTATAGAATCGGAAAGAGCGATGGTTGCTATCGAGTATATCAAGCTCTATAACGAAAAGGGTTACGAAAAATACGTCAAGCCCTCCGATTCAGAGCTTGCGGCGAACGCTTCCGCAGAGCCTATCAAGGTTCAGGGTGAACGCTTCGCTTATACTAACTCGCAGACACTTTTCCCGACCTATGACAGAGGTAATTACCTCACTGAACCATCCAATCCGACAAAACAGCGTTATAATACCGTCGGCGATGGCACATGGGATCAGTCGGGTCAGTCGATAACTTGGGAAATCGACGTTGAAGCTGCTGGTTATTATAAAGTAAACCTTAAAACACGTCAGAACGAGTTGAGAGGTCTTTTCTCCAACAGAAGGCTTTATATCGACGGTGAAGTTCCGTCTGACGCTTTCAGCGAGATAAGATTTTACTACAGCACAAACTGGGTTTCCGTTGTTCCCGAGGACGAAAACGGCGATCCTGCCTATATTTACCTCGACAAGGGCAAGCATACCCTCACGCTTGAATGTATCCCGGGTGCGATTGGTGAATATATGCGTCAGCTCGACAATATCGTTTTTGAAGCGAACCAGTATTATATGCAGATACTTATGATTACAGGTCCTTCACCTGATAAGTATACTGATTATTTCGTTCATAAGCAGATTCCTGAGCTTCTTGACGTTTTCGAGGAACTTTCAACAGAGCTTCGTTCCATCCGTGCAAGCATTGAAGAGCTTGCAGGCATCGATGGTTCAGAAGCTGCCGCTCTTGACAGACTTGCGGATGTTTTCGACAAGTGTATTAAGAAGCCGAACAAGATCCCCGATTATATTTCTTCAAGCGGTATCAAGGATAACGTTACTGCCGTTTCCTCGTGGATGCGTCAGTACAGAAGCCAGCCGCTCGAGGTTGACTATATCGAGCTTGTTCCTGCAAATCAGGAGGTTACTCCCGTTAAAAAGAACTTCTTCAAGTCGCTTGCGTTCAACACAAAGGCTCTTGTTGGTTCATTCTTTGAGGATTATACCGTTCTTTCCGATGTAACAGCTGAATCTATCAACGTTTGGGTCGGAATCGGCCGTGATCAGACTAATATCATCAAGCAGATGACAGATTCACAGTTCACTCCCGAAACAGGCATTGATGTTTCTATCAACCTCGTTCAGGGTACTATCATGGAGGCTGTTCTCGCAGGCAAGGGTCCTGACGTTGCTCTCTTTATCGGCGGCGAATTCCCTGTAAACCTTGCAATAAGAGGTCTTGTTCAGAATTTCGATGAATTTGCCGATTATGATGAGGTTATTTCACGCTTCCAGGAAGAAGCTACCGTTATGTATGAATATGACGGTCACGTTTACGGCATTCCGCTGACTAGAACCTTCCCGATGATGTTCTATCGTAAGGATATCCTTTCACAGGTTGGTATATATTCGCCTCCTGATACCTGGGACGATTTCATTGATATGCTCCCTGCTCTTCAGAGAAAGTATATGCAGCCGGGTCTTATCCTTCCTGCTAACGTTAACGGTACTGCCGTTTCACCCGCTACAGAGGTTGGTCATACCTTCGCTCTGCTTATGCTCCAGTCAGGTACGAATTATTATAATGAGGATCAGACTGCAACTAACTTCGATAGCCTTGAAGCTGTAAATGCTTTCGCTACCTGGACAGAGCTTTACAACGTTTATCAGTTCGACCAGACATATGATGCTTTCACTCGTTTCAGAACAGGTGAAGCTCCTATCGTTATTCAGAACTACTGTACATTCTATAATCAGCTCAACAGAGCCGCTCCCGAAATCAAGGGCTTGTGGGATTTCACCCACGTTCCTGGTACTGTCCGTGAGGACGGAACTGTTTCCTATGCCGCTAACTCAAACGGCTCGGGTGCTATCATTCTTAAGGACTGCAAGAATGTAAGTGCCGCTTGGGAGTTTATCAAGTGGTTCACTGAAACAGATACTCTCGTTGAATATGGTCAGAACGTTGAAGGCGTAATGGGACCTCTCGGACGCTTTGAAAGTGCTAACGTTGAGGCTCTTAAGAAGCTCAACTGGTCCAACAGCGACCTCGAAAAGATCCTCTTCCAGATGGATCAGCTTGAAGAAATACCGATTATTCCTTCTTCATACGTTGTAACAAGAGGAATTATGAACGCATTCCGTGCGGTTGTTAACGATAAGGATAATGCTAGAGAAACTCTCAGGCTTTATAATATCGATATCAACAACGAAATCACGAGAAAACGTCATAACCTCGGATTAGATTCTTAAAGATCGGAGGGTTTTAACTTTGGCTGAACAAACCCAGAAAAAAGAAATTTTGCTCAGAAGTGAACAGAAACACACTTTTAAGGAAAATTTCCAATACACGCTCCATGAGATGAGAAGAAATATCGGTTGCTACGGTATGATCGCTCCGTTTATGATTTTCTTCCTTATCTTTACGGTCATCCCAGTTATTATGTCGCTCCCTATGGGCTTTACCGACTTCGATATGGCTCATTTCCCACCGAAATTCGTTGGATTTGATAACTTCTATACCCTTTTCGTTGAGGACGATGTTTTTATCAAGTCTATCAGAACAACGCTCATTTTCGCTGTTTTCACAGGTCCTTTGAGCTATGCTTTGAGCTTTTTGCTCGCATGGCTCATCAATGAGCTTCATCCTGTACTTAAGACGGTGTTCACACTTATTTTCTATGCTCCGTCTATGGCTGGTAATATTTACTTCGTTTGGCAGCTCATCTTCTCTGGTGACTCCTACGGCTACCTCAACGCTTTCCTTAATTCGCTCGGCTTTACTACAGGTGCTATCCAGTGGCTCACCGATGCAAATTACGTTCTCCCTTGCGTTATCGTAGTTCAGCTTTGGATCTCAATGGGTGCAGGCTTCCTTGCTCTCCGTGCAGGCTTCCAGGGTATCGATAAGTCAATGTATGAGGCTGGTGCTATTGAGGGCATCAAGAACCGTACACAGGAGCTTATCTACATAACTATCCCGTCAATGGGTCCTCAGCTTATGTTCGCCGCTGTAATGCAGATCGTTTCCTGCTTCACAGTTGATATCGTTGGACGTATGCTCGCAGGCTTCCCTTCAACGGATTACAAGGTTCATACTATTATGACTCACGCATTCGACTATGGCTGGGTTCGTTACGAAATGGGTTATTCTTCGGCAATATGCTTCGTATTGTTCGTTGTTATGCTTTTGTGTAATAAGCTCATTTCTAAGGTTCTTGGCAAATATATGAATAACTAAAGGGGTGAGATCGTAATGGCTAAAAAAGAATTGAAGCCTTCTCAGATTCAGGCTCAGATTGAAGCTGAGAATGCCGCCGCTCTTGAGGCTCTCAGAAAACGCCGTGAAAAAGAGCATAGAAAAATGGAAAAATCCAAGGGTACTAACAAACGTGTTGGTAAATCCTGGACAAATGATATCGGCATATTCCTTTTGCTGACCTTCCTTGGCTTGTTTATGATCGCACCTATCTATATCGCAGTCATAACCTCGCTTAAGCCTGTGCAGGAAATCTTCATTATGCCGCCTAAGCTTTATGCTATCAATCCGACAGGCGATAACTTCAGAGATCTGTTCCAGGTTGCAAACAATTCATGGGTTCCTTTCTCAAGAAATGTTCTCAACAGCTTGTTTGTTACAATTGCCGCAACAGTTCTTCACGTTATTTTCGCTTGTATGGCATCGTTTATCCTTGCAAAGTGCAAATTCCCAGGAGTTAAGCTTATTAACAAGACTGTCGTTATTGCACTTCTCTTCAACAGCCAGGTAACCTATATCATGCAGTATATCGTAATGGCTAAGCTCGGTATGATCAATACATACTCCGCTCTTATCCTCCCGATAGTTGCTTCTTCAATGGGTCTTTACCTTATGATCAACAGCGTAGGTACTATCCCTGACGCTATGATCGAGGCCGCTAAGGTTGACGGTGCAGGCCTTTTCAGAATCTGCTGGCAGGTTGTAATGCCTAATATGAAGCCTGCTATTATGACAATTATCATCTTCCAGTTTCAGGCTGCATGGAACTCTACCGGTGGTAACCTCGTTTATGATGAGGCACTTAAAACTATCCCAACGGTCGTTCAGCAGATCGCAGCCGCAGGTATCGCAAGACAGGGTGCTATCGCAGCGTCCGCAGTTGTCCTTATGATCCCGCCGCTCGCAGTATTTATAGCAGCGCAGAGCAACGTTATGGAAACAATGGCTCACGCAGGTATGAAGGATTAAAAGAAATTTGGAAAGGGTGATAATATGCCAGGCTTGAAAAAGCTTATTTCATGTCTTTCGGCGGCAGTTATGACTGTGTCGATTTGTGCGACAAGCGTTTCCGCTTCCGAAGCTTATAACCCTTACAGCTATGACAGATGGGGCGATCCTATCTCCTCGCAGGTAGGTTATACCGCAGATTATTTTGTCAGCGGCGATGATATCGGCTGCGGTGCTTTGAATGAACCAGCAGATATGTTCATCTCGCATGATGATCTTATGTATATAGCTGACAGGGGAAACAACAGAATTGTTGTTACCGACCTTGACTTTAATTTAGTCAGAGTTATGGAAAGCTTCACCTATAACGGTGAGGAAACTACGCTGAAAAAGCCAACAGGTGTTTACGTTGATCCGTACACGGACTATATTTACATCGCTGATAACGAAAATGAGCGTGTAATTAAGTGCGATGCGGACGGAAATATCGATATGACCTTCGGAAAGCCTGATTCCGAGCTTTACGGAGAAGAGCTTACATATAATCCGAATAAGGTTCTTGTCGATAAAGCAGGAAATGTCTATGTTGTTGTAAAATCCGTTACAAAGGGTGCTGTTATGTTCGATCAGAACGGCAATTTCCTCGGATTTTACGGTGCAAACCGTGTTGAGCAGACCGCAGAGGTTCTCGCGAACGCATTCTGGAGTGCAATTTCCACCGAGGAACAGCGTTCAAGATCCGCTAAGTCAACTCCTATCGGATTCACAAACTTTGATATCGATGATAAGGGCTTTATCTATACGGTAACAGAGTCAACCGAAACAACTACCGACCTTGTTAAGAAGCTTAACCCTGAGGGCAACAATATCCTTGATTCTCTCGGTGTTGACAACGACTTCCAGTTCGGTGACAAATCTCCTACTTATTATTCAATTTATGCGAAAAATTCCAGCCTTACTGATATCGATATCGGTCCTAATGGTGAGCTGAATATCCTCGATTTCCAGCACGGACGTATTTTCCAGTACGATAAGGAAGCTTGGCTCCTTTTTATCATGGGCGGTTCGGGTGAGCAAATCGGAACATTCCGTTCAGCGGCTGCAATTGAAAGCCATGATAATCACATCTATGTGCTTGATTCCCGTAAGAATACAATCACAGTTTTTACAAGAACAGCTTTCGGTGAGATCGTAACTGAGGCATCAAACCTTTATAATGAGGGTAAATACGATGAATCCTATGAGCCTTGGACAAAGGTTCTGAAATATGACGGCAACTATCGCCGTGCTTATGTCGGAATTGGTAACGCTCTCTTTAACAGAGGCGAGTACAAGGAGGCTATGGAATACTTCAAGATCTCCATCAGCCGTGGACGTTATAACAAGGCATTCGAGAGCTACCGTGATCAGTGGCTGAAGGAAAACTTTACAACAATTATAATCGTTATTGTGGTTATTATTGTTGCCTACTATGTAACCAAGGCAATTCTTAAACGCAGAAAGAATGTCAGAGGCGGAAAGGACGGTGCATGATATGCTCGATTTAACAGAAGGTCAGTTCGTCAAACACGTTATAATGCACCCGTTTGAAGGCTTCGAGGATCTTCGCTGGAAGAAAAAAGGCTCAATGAAAATTGCCTGGGTAATTGTATTTTTGCTCTTTTTCCAGCAGGTCGCATATAGCAGACTTTACGGTTTCCAGTATTATTCGGATTATGACAAGGTATTCAATATTGTTCCATATATTTTCCGCAGCTTCATAATTTTCCTTGTATGGGTAGTTGCGAATTGGGCGATGTGTACTCTCTTTACAGGTGAGGGTACTATGAAGAATATATTTATTTATAGTGCCTATGCGTTGATACCGTATATTTGCGGATATCTTATAGGAACGCTCCTTTCCCATATTCTCGTTAAGGACGAATATATCTTTATTCAGCTTTTTGAGATTCTGGGGTTATGCTGGTCGTTCGTGCTTGTAATATCCGCAATGAAGGCGGTTCATCAATTTACGTTCGGTAAGACGATAGCGTTAATATTGCTGACAATAGTTGCAATGATCGCAATATTGTTCCTGTTAGTGCTTGTGCTTACACTGTTCCAGCAGGTACTCATCTTCATATTCTCAATCTATACGGAGCTTTCATACCGAATCCGTGGATAGTATTTAAATCGAAAAGTGGTGAAATAAATGCGAATTAATATAAAGAAGGTTCTTGCCTGTGTTTGCTGTGCCGCAATGATGACATCGGTATTCACTATCCCCGCTTACTCCGATGAGGAGGAAGCTGAAAGCACTGAATCAGAGGAGAGTGAGGAGGCTTCCGATGAGGAGGTCGTTATCCGTACCGAAGAAGAGGCTCTTGCAGCAGCAGAGCTTGTTGCCGAAAACGATAAGCTGGCACTTTATGTCAACAAAAAAGAGGTAACTCTTGCTCTAGTTGATAAAAATACAGGCGAAATTTGGTGGTCAAACCCCATTAATGCAGACGCTTCTACCGGTAAAAAGGCTCAGATTCAGGAGCTTAAGGCAGGTATGGTGCTTACCTACGGCGAACCGTCAAAGCGTAAGACTACCAATGCCAACAGTAAGGTCAAGGGTAAGGCTAAGATAGCAAATGTCAGCAATGGTATTACAATTACCTATTCCTTCAACAGTGCAAAGATAACAGTTCCCGTTACTTATACCCTCGAGGACGATTATCTTAAGCTCAATGTTGATACCTCCCAAATAAAGGAGGAGGATGGCGACAAGATAACTACTAAGCTTTCCTTTATGACAACCTTTGGTGCCGCAGATACAACAGAGGATGGTTATTTCGTTATCCCTGACGGAAGCGGTGCGCTCATAAACTTCAATAACGGCAAAACAGGTCTTAAAACCTATTCCAATAAGGTTTACGGTGCGGATATAACAGCCGTATCACAGACTGCTGCAGCCGTTACACAGCAGGTTTATCTCCCTATGTACGGTATCGTCAAGGGAAACAGCGGTATGATGGTTGTTGCAGATAAGGGCGACACAGCCGCAACAATAAATGCTTATGTTTCAGGTCAGAATAAGACCGATTACAACAGCTGCTACTTTGATTTCGAGCTTCGAACAAGCGATGAATATCTCATGGGCGGCGGTAATGACAGTCCTCTTAAGGTTTTTGAAAAGAGAGGTATTCTCGTTCCTGAAATTGAGGTTCGTTATTATCCTGTTTCAAATGACGATAAGAGCGATATTGACTACGTTGATATTGCCGCTAAGTACAGAGATTATCTTACAGGAGATTACGGTGTTACCGTTTCAGATTCCGTAAATGATGTTCCGCTCTATGTTGATTTTTATGGAGCTGTTCTTAAGCAGGAATCGGTTCTCGGCTTCCCTGTAACACTTCAGCACGTTGCTACAAGCTTTGATGACGCAAAGGATATCCTTTCAGAGCTTAATGCAGGCGGTGCAGATAACATTGTTGCAACCTATAACGAATGGACAACAGCCGATATAAAGGAAAAGGTTTCCGATAAGGCCAAGCCCGCTTCAAAGCTCGGCGGAAAGTCCGATTTCAACGACCTTATGAGCTATGCCGACAGCAATAACGTCAGCATTTATCCAAGCGTTGATAACCTTACCTTTAAAACAGGCAACGGCTACTGGACTGTTACAGATACCGCTATTAGAGTTTCAAATTCCTATTCAAAGCAGATTACATACGATCTTGCTTATGGAATTGAAAACAAATTTTATGACGCAATGTCGCTCCTTGCTCCAAAATCCTATGAAAAGATGTTTGATAACCTTGCTTCAAGCTACAGCAAGTATGGTCTTGAAAATGTTGCGGTAGGCTCGGCGGCAAATACCATCTATGGTGACTATGGAAGAAAAGCAACGTCAAGAGAAGCTATGAAATCCATCATCACAGAGGGCTATAAGCTGCTTGATGAAGAGGTTGGTTCGGTTCTAGCAGACGCAGCAAACGCTTATGTTCTTCCCTATGTTGACAGAGTGACAAATATTCCGCTCAATTCGAGCAAATTCGATGTTTTCGATCAGGATATCCCATTGTATCAGATCGTTATGCACGGAATTAAGTCATATTCGACAACAGCTGTAAACGGCGAAGCACAGATCGGTGACGTTATCCTCTCGGCAGTTGCTGCAGGAAGCTCGCTCAACTTCGACCTCGTTGCCGAGGAAGCAAATGAGCTTAAGGACACACGCTACGATATTTATTACTACGCTGACGCAAGCTACTGGAACGAGGACGCTGCAAGCGTTTATACCTTCGTTAAGCAGATACTCTCCGATGTATCGGCAGAGAAAATTACAGGTTATGACATTCTCCCTAACGGAAATACTGTTACAACCTATTCAAACGGAACTCAGATAACTGTAAATTATGACGAACGTACCGTTACAAAGGGCAGTCAGACTTACAGCTTGTACGATTACATCGGGAAGGAGGTCATAGGATAAAATGAGACATAAGCTATCCTATGAAAAGAAGAAGGGTCTTTATGGCTATGGATTTGTTGCATTGTGGTTCATCGGTGCATTGATGTTCTTCATCATTCCTGTATGTAAATCCTTCTACTATTCATTCAATGATGTAAAGCCTGAAACAGGCTACCTTGCTAAGGCTTGGGTTGGAATTGCCAATTACAAAAAAGCATTTATGGTTGATGCGTCATTCAGACAGTATCTTGTATCCGCTCTGAAGGATATGGCGCTTAACCTGCCTATCATCGTAGTATTCTCGATGTTCGTTGCAATTATTATCAATCAGAAATTCAGAGGCAGAGGCTTTGCAAGAGCTGTATTCTTCCTCCCTGTTATCGTTGCAACAGGCCCTGTTTACGCTATCATCACTGGCGACCTTAACACCAGCGGAAGCAACAGTGCAGAGCAGTTCTCGACTATGTTTGAGGCTGACATGGTAGACCAGCTTCTCGAATTTGTCGGAATTTACGGCTTTGGTACGCAGTTTACCGAAATGCTGACAACTGTAACATCAGATATCCTTAACCTCGTTTGGAAATGCGGTATCCAGATAATCATTTTCCTATCAGCACTTCAGGGCATCCCGACATCCGCTAAGGAAGCGGCTGCTATCGAGGGTGCAACCTCGTGGGAATTCTTCTGGAAGATAACACTTCCTTACGTTTCTCCGATGATTCTTGTTAATATCGTTTATACGGTTATCGACTCCTTTACCGATCCGACAAACGTAGTTATGGATCGTGTGCTTGAGGTTCAGCGTGACTGGCAGTACGGCTATTCAGCATCTATGGCATGGAGCTATTTCGGTATAATTCTTATTGCACTCGGAATAATCTTCGCTATTATGAATAAGCTCGTCTGGTACGATGATTAAGGAGGCGAAAATATG
This sequence comes from uncultured Ruminococcus sp., assembly GCA_964402055.1. GTDB lineage: Bacteria > Bacillota > Clostridia > Oscillospirales > Ruminococcaceae > UMGS363. The sequence continues at coordinate 11,301 of CAYOAV010000032.1, forward strand.
GCAAGCTTAGCAAAACGCTCCGGCGTATCACCCAAGCAGAATAAGATCAAAGAACCTAAAATGTCCCGAAAGGAAAAAAGAGAACGCTTTAAAAAGCGTCTTGAATCGCTTTCACCTGAGGAGCAGAAATATCTTAAGAGAAAAAGAGTTTTTGACGCAATATGGCCAATCGCAAGAGGTCTTATAGTATTCGGACTTTGCTTTATCATCATTTATCCTCTTATCTATATGATCTCTGCGGCATTCCGTCCCCGTGCGGAAATGAACGACCCGACTATAATGTGGATCCCTAAGACCTTTACGCTTTCTAACATCAAGGATGCGGCAAAGGCAATGGATTTTGGCAATACACTTTTCAATACGCTTGTGCTGAATATAGGCTGTTCAATTCTCCAGGTTCTTACCTGTGCATTGACAGGCTATGGCTTCGCAAGATTTGAATTCAAGGGTAAGAAGATACTTTTCTTCGTTGTAATTATGATGATCCTCGTTCCATCGCAGATCATACTTATTCCACAGTATATGTTCTTCCGTTACTTCAATCCTCTTGGAATTTATCATGCGATAACAGGAAATTATATTAACTTCATCAACACTGGCGTTACAATGTATCTTCCTGCGTTGACAGCGAACGGAATCCGTGCAGGTCTGTTTATATTCCTTTTCAGGCAGTCCTTCAGAGGACTTCCTAAGGAGCTTGAGGACGCAGCTTATCTCGATGGCTGTTCACCATTCAGAACCTTTATTCAGGTTATGGTGCCTAACGCAGGCTCAACATTCCTTACAGTATTCCTGCTTTCAGTTGTTTGGTACTGGAATGACTACTATGTTTCCACATCGTTCTTTACCGATAACAAAACTATCGCTCTTATGCTGAAAAACCTTGACGCAAGCCTTACACGTCTTATTTTCGGAAACGAAACTCCGAATGTCCGTGAGCTTATCGTATGGATGGAAAGCGGCTGTCTTATCTCAATTCTGCCGATGCTTATCCTCTATATCTGCTTGCAGAAAAACTTCACAGAAGGTATTGCACGTTCAGGTCTTACAGGTATGTAATGCAATTGAAACCACTCTCGTTGATTCGAGGGTGGTTTTTTGTATTACAAAAACTATTTACAATTCAATAAAAATGTTGTATAATCTATAGTAGTAATAACATCAGGGGGTATATTTATGAAAAAAACAGTTTCGTTTATCTTATGTGCGGCTTTTGCCTTTAATGCGGTGATGATGACTGCTGCAAACGCTTCGGCATATAGTGAAGCAACAAAAAAGACATCGGTTCAGGTCAATATAACGTGCGATGATTATATCAACTGGGACGGAACTTCAAATGTTGCTCAATTTGTCGGTGCAAACGGTGAATTTGGCTTTGCTTATGACGGCGATAAATACGTTACAGTCGTAAAAACAAACGGTAAAGCCGCTTATAAGAAGAAAATCAAGCTTGAAAAAAAGCATCCGATCTTTGGAAATGTTATATGCGATAAAAAGGGCAATTATTACCTTGTGACAGGCGAGGAAAATGATACAAATAAAACCTCCGTTAGCACGATTTTTGTTTCTAAATACGACAGCAACGGAAAGCATATAAAAACTGTCGGTGATAACGGAAGCTCAAGCCTTGCATCCTATTACGACAGCAGCTTTTATACAAAATTACCTTTTGAAGGAGGAAACTGCGAGGTTGCAATTAACGGAAATATTCTTTGCGTGAATTATGCCCGTGAAATGTATAGCGGTCATCAGAGCAACTCGGTTTTCGCTGTTAATATTAATGATATGAGCAAGGCTTCGGCAGGAATAAATTATAATTCCCATTCCTTCGCTCAGCGTGTCGTTGCTTTTAAGGATAGCTTTATACTTGCAAGCGAGGGCGATTGTTACAACAGAGCCTTTACAGTCAATACGTTGGGAGGTTCTTCCTACGATATCTTCCATTTCTGGGTAAAAAAGGGTACATTTGACAAATATGATATGTTTACCCTGAACAATAATTTTGCCCATATGGGCGGACTTGTTTCAATAAATGATAAATATGCCGCATTGGTCGGAACATCTGTAAAATCCTTAAGTTCATCGGCTCAAAGCGAAAAAGAACAGCTTTTTGTGCAGATTTTTGATCCGACAAAAAAGCTCGATAATGCGTCTGCATTTGTCACAAATGGAAGCCGCAAGGGACTTGGTGGAAATAATGGCACCGAAAATGTTGAGGATTACGGCGTTAAGTGGCTGACAAGCTATACGGATATGACTATTTCAAACCCACAGGCTGTTGCTACGGACGATGGAAATATTGTTATAGTTTATGAATTGTATAATAAAAATAATGTATGTAACGGTGTGTATTATATGGTTCTGGACAGCAAGGGCGAAATTGTTTCAAAGCCTGAATGCTTTTCATCAGAAGCAAGGCTTAACCCTTGCCGTATGCCTGTTTATGTCAATGGCAAGGTTTATTGGGTTGGAAATAACACATCTGGAGGGAAAAATCTCCATATTTACAGCATAAAGATTGATTAAAAGGAAAGGCTTTAATATGAAAAATACATCTGAAATGTTATGGTATAAACAGCCTGCGGAAAACTGGGACGAGGCTCTCCCACTTGGCAATGGCAGAATAGGAGCTATGATATTCGGCAGAATTTCCGAGGAGCTTATTCAGCTTAATGAGGACAGTATATGGTCGGGCGGCTTCCGTTACAGGAATAACCCTAAGGCTTATGAAAATCTCGGTAAAATTCGTAAGCTTATTGCAGACGGCAGAATCACCGAGGCTCAAAAGCTCTGCGAGGATGCCTTTTACGGCAGAAATGAACAGCAAAGGCATTATCACCCGATGGGCGACTTACATATTCTGCAAAATTGTTGCGAAAAAGATGAAAAATATGTAAGAAGTCTTGATTTGTCGAACGCTATCGCAAAAACCGAGTGGAAATGCGGAAATGTCAGCTATTGCAGGGAAATGTTCATTTCTGCTCCTGATAATGTAATGGTTATACGCTTTACGGCTGATAAAAAGGCAAGCATAAGCTTTGAAGCGTTTATTGACGGCTCTGATGACGATTATGATAAAAATGAAGCTTATGATGATTCTACTCTTCTTTTCACTGTTACAGACGGAATACCTTATGCAACGGCTGTTTCTCTGAAAACGGTCGGAGGAAACGGTTATTCGGATGCTACAAGACTTCGTGTGGAAAATGCCGATGAGGCAGTTATCACTATTGCCTGCCAGACATCGTTCAGGACGGGTAATTACGAAAAACAGGCTTTGCACGAGGCTAAAACAGCATTAAGAAAGAGCTATGAAGTCTTGATTGAACGTCATATCAAGGATTATAAGGGATTATACGATCGTTCTTCGCTTCTCCTTTGCGATAACAGTAACGGAAATTCCGAAAATCCGACAGATGAACGTCTTGAAGCCTTTAAAAACGGTGGCAAGGATAATAAGCTTGCCGAAATGTATTATAATTTCTCACGTTATCTTATGATAAGCGGTTCAAGAGAGGGTACACTTCCGCTTAATTTGCAGGGCATATGGAATAAGGATATGTGGCCTGCATGGGGCGGCAAGTATACGATAAATATAAACACGGAAATGAACTATTGGGGTGCTGAAATACAGAATCTTTCAGAATGTCATACTCCGCTTTTTGACCATATCGAAAGAATGAGGGAAAACGGAAGAGTGACTGCCCGTGAAATGTATGGCTGTAAGGGTGCGGTATGTCATCATAACACTGATATATGGGGCGATACTGCTCCGCAGGACAGGTGGATGCCTGCAACAGTATGGCCGATGGGTCTTGCATGGCTTTGTCTGCATATATATGAGCATTATAAATTCACGCAGGATAAGGAATTTCTTGCTGAAAAATATGATACACTCCGTGAGGCGGCAGAGTTTTTTGAGGATTATCTTATAGAAAATGAAAAGGGACAGCTTATCACAAGCCCGTCAACCTCGCCTGAAAATACTTATATCACAAAAACAGGTGAACAGGGTTCGCTTTGTCAGGGCCCTTCTATGGATAGTCAGATTCTTTTCTGCTTGTTTACTGCTGTTGAGGAAAGTGCGGAAATTCTTGGCATTGATAAGGATTATGCAGAAAAAATGCGTCAGCTTCGTTCACGTCTGCCTGAGCCTGAAATCGGCAAATACGGTCAGATAATGGAATGGGCGGAGGATTATGACGAGGTTGAACCGGGACACAGGCATATATCACAGCTGTTTGCACTTTATCCGTCCGATATGATATCGCTTAGAAAAACTCCCGAGCTTGCTAACGCGGCAGTCGCTACGCTTGAACGCAGACTTGCACATGGCGGCGGTCATACAGGCTGGTCAAGAGCTTGGATAATCAATATGTGGGCAAGGCTTGGCAACGGTGAAAGGGTCGGAGAAAATGTGCGTTCGCTTCTTTCAAGGTCAACCTCAATAAATATGTTCGATATGCACCCGCCATTCCAGATAGATGGTAATTTCGGCGGCGGTGCAGGTATTGCCGAGGCTCTTGTACAAAGTCATTGCGGCGAGATAACAGTACTTCCTGCACTTCCTCCTGAATGGGAAAGCGGTTCACTTTGCGGAGTGAGGGCAAGAGGCGGCTTTGAGCTTGATTTCTCATGGGAAAAGGGAAAAATAACTAAGCTTTCCGTAAAATCGTTGAGCGGAAATATATGCAATATAGTTGGCAGCTTCAAGGTATTATGCGACGGAAAAGCTGTTGATGTGACAGAAAAGGACGGGGCAGTATCGTTTATGACAGAGAAGGGCAGAATTTACGAAATCGTATGACGGGAGGAAAAGATATGGGCAGTAATAAAAGATTTATCAAGGCATATTCAAGCGACACGATCGAAACATCAGAGGTCTGGGTGGATACGGAAACAGGTGTGAATTACTTTTTCCATACCTCGGGATATGCAGGCGGTCTTACACCTCTTCTTAACCGTGAGGGCAACCCTGTTGTAAGCTCCCCGAGAGAAATTGACGAGATGTTGAAGAAATAAATCGTTTACAAATCTAAACATTTTGTGACTTATACCTTTAAGCTGAAAAATGTTATTGATTTTTGGTTTTGAATAATGTATAATTAATAGTGACTTAGGTCGTCAAAGATTTTATTGCAACGAAAGGCGGTCAATCCAATGAACGTAAAAATTCTTAACGGTGTATCTATGCCGAATATCCCTTGGCAGGAAAAGCCTGCTGATTGCAGAGATGTAGTATGGAGATACTCCGCAAACCCTATCATCAAGAGAGATCAGATCATGGTAAAGAAGGCTAACGGTTACAGAGAGCCTTCCAACTCAATTTTCAACAGCTCCGTTGTTCCCTTTGAAAACGGCGATTATAAATTCGCAGGCGTTTTCCGTGTTGACGACAGAGAGAGAAATATGGAGCTTCACGTTGGTTTCTCCAAGGACGGTATCAACTGGGATATCAACGAGGAAAGAATCCATTTTGAATGCGATATTCCCGAGGTTGGTCAGTGGCAGTATGGCTACGATCCCCGTGTTTGCAAGCTCGAGGGCGAGGACAGATATATCGTAACATGGTGCAACGCTTATGGCTGGAAGCCTACTATCGGCATTGCAACAACAACCGATTTCAAAACCTTTAAGCAGGGCGAAAACGCTTACCTTCCTTTCAACAGAAACGGCGTTATGTTCCCAAGAAAGATTAATGGCAAGTATATGATGATGAGCCGTCCTTCCGACAGCGGTCATACTCCTTTCGGCGATATGTTCATCAGCCAGTCACACGATCTTGTTTACTGGGGCGAGCATAGACACGTTATGGGACCTTCAAAGGGTTGGGAATCCACAAAGATGGGTGCAGGCCCTATTCCAATAGAAACAGACAGAGGCTGGCTCATTTTCTATCACGGTGTTCTTACCTCCTGCAATGGTTATGTTTATAGCTTCTCTGCTGCTCTTCTTGATAAGGACGAGCCTTGGAAGGTACTTAAGAGAGGTGCTTCCTACCTCCTTAGCCCACAGACTGATTATGAGCTTATCGGTGATACAGACGCAGTAACATTCCCATGTGCTAACCTTGTTGACGCTGATACAGGCAGAATCTGCATTTACTACGGCTGTGCCGATACCTGCACTGCTCTTGCATTCACAACTGTTGATGATGTTATGGATTTCCTTGACCACAACAGCCAGGTTTGATTTTGAATTAAAAAAGACGATACGGTGTGAAAAGCATCGTATCGTCTTTTTTTATTCTGAATATGGGTCAATCGGGGTAACATAAACAGTGCGGTTGTTGGTGAAAATAACCATTCCCGGCTTTGCTCCCGACGGCTTCTTTACAAATTTTGCGTTCACATAATCAACGGGGACCTGTGAGGAATTTTTAGCCTTGCTATGGAAAGCGGCAAGACCTGCGGCGTAAAGTATCGTTTCATCGGGAGGAACTGTGCCATTGGTGCGGATAATAACGTGCGAGCCTGTGATATTCTTGGTATGAAGCCATATATCAGTCTTTTCTGCAAGCTTTGTCGTGAGCTTGTCATTTTGCACGTTATTCCTGCCGATGAGGATAGTATACCCGTCAGGTGAAGTAAATTCAAGCGGCGGACGTGATTTCGGCGGCTTGCCTTTGAGCCTGTTCGCACGGATATAACCCTGTTCGGCAAGCTCCATACGAAGCTCGTTTACCTCGTCCTCGCTTTTGGTTCTTGTCAACGCATCAAATACGCTGTCAATATATGCAAGCTCCTCCTCGCCCTGCTTTATCCTTGAGGTAAGGATTTTTTCTGCTGTATCAAGCTTTTTGTACTCGGAGTAGTATTTTTGCATATTTTTACTTGGAGTAAGACGCTTGTCAAGCTCAATTTCAATAGTCGGGCAGGCTTCATCATAGAAGTTTTCGAGTGAAATGCTGCTCATACCCTTTTCTATGCGGTAAAGGTTTGCTGAAATGAGGTCACCCTTGAGCTTTAACTCGTCACGCTTGGCGGATTCTGCAAGCTCAAGCTTCTGTGCCTCGGTTCGGCGTGCTATTCTGTCGGTCGTATTCAGAAGCAGCTTATAAAGATCAGCTGAACGCTGTTTCATACGGGATATATTATCACGTTCGGAGTAAAAATAATCAAGAACATCGCAGGCGCACGGACGGATAACATTTTCCGCAAGCGAGCCGTACTGTGAAATGCTCATAAATGAAAAATCCTTAAGCAGACCGTCCTTTTCTTTTATGATCGTGTAGATATTTTTACCGTTTTCAAGCTCATCAGCCGATTTTTTTATTGCAAGGAAAAGCTTGTCCGAATATTCATCGGTCAGCTCACTTTTTCTTATCTGGTCGCCGTTTGTGGCATTGAAAACCCATTCCCTTGCGGCTATCGGGGAAACGCCCTCAAAGGCTTTTACAAGCGTTTTTGCAAGGTCGCCGTCAGGTTGAGCGTTAAGCGATGATAAAAGCTCTTCTTTTGTGCAATTTCTGAAATCAAGACGTTTTGTTCTTGGCGGAAGTGAATAGGTCATACTGGGAAGGACAGGTCTTTCGCCCGACATTTCGGGGTCAACACGCTTTATGCTGTCGATGATTTTTCCGTCAGCATTTATTATGATTATATTTGAACAGCGTCCCATAATTTCAGCCGCAAGAGTGACCTTTACCATATCGCCAAGCTCGTTCATTGCTTCAAAATCAAAATAAAGTATACGTTCAAGACCGTCCTGACGTATATCAAGAAGCCTGCCATTGCCGAAATGCTTGCGGAGAAGCATACAGAACATCGGAGGAGCTTTTGGGTTTTCAACATTTTCCTTTGTTATATGAACACGGGCGGAATTTGCTGAAGCTGAAAGCAGAAGCTTTTCCGTTCCTCCCCGTGTACGCATTGTAATGATTATTTCTTCTCTTGATGGCTGGGCTATCTTGTCAACTCTGCCGCCGATGAGAAAATCAAGCTCTTTTTTTACACAGCTTAAAAAAATTCCGTCAAGTGCCATTTAAGAACCTACCTTTCAGATCATCTTTTATTAATATTGTATATTTTACCACAAAACGAAGGGCTTTTCAAGAATTAATGATATTATAATGTGAAAAATAAAAGAAAATTGAAAAAAATGCTTGACAAATCTTTTTATAGGTGTATAATATAATTAGCACTCAGGGAGAAAGAGTGCTAACAGAGTATAAGCATAAGTGCTAAAAGATGGGGAGTGAAGGCTTTGCAGGACGAACGCAGGAAAAAAATTCTTGCCGCAGTTGTAGATGAATATATTACAACGGGTGAACCCGTCAGCTCAAAGACTATCGCTTCAATGCCCGATATAAAGGTTTCGCCCGCCACTATCAGAAATGATATGGCATTGCTTGAAGAGCTTGGCTATCTTGAACAGCCGCATACCTCGGCAGGAAGAATACCTACTTATAAAGGCTATCGGCTTTATATCGAACAGCTTATGCCGGAGCATGCTCTCTCCGACGAGGACAAAAAAATGCTTGACGACGTTCTCGATGTTGAGATTCCAACGGCTGATGTGCTTATTGAAAAGGCTTCGACAGCGTTAGCACAGTTGACAAATTGTGCGGCGGTTGCGAAAAATATTGCCCCGAAATTTTCCGTTATCACCAAGGTTGAGGTAATACCGACAGGAAAAAGAATGTACGTCCTGCTGATGATAACTTCTACGGGAGATATCAAGAATAAGGTCTGCCGACTGGAATTTGACCTTACAAATGAACAGCTTGACTTCTTTACAAAATTTATGTCGGAAAATCTTGAAGGAGTTACAGTTGATGAGCTTTCGGAGGATACGCTCCGTGAGCTTGCGGCGGCAATGGGAACTTATATGGTAACGCTTACACCGCTTTTAAAGGGCGTGAGCGAGCTTGCAGATTGTTTCCGTGATAATGACGTGGTTGTTTCGGGAGAAAAAAATCTGCTTGCAAGAACTGATATTGATAACGATCAGATCGCACATTTCTTCGAGCATAAAAACGAGGTTGTGAAATTGCTTGACGACAGCTTCGATGACCTTGAAGTAATGTTTGCGGAGGATGGAGGCTTTGTAATAGGTAACTCCAGTATGATCGTTTCAAAGATAAAAAAGGGCGATAAAACCGCAGGCTCTCTCGGTGTTATAGGTCCTATGAGAATCAATTATGCGAAAATTATTCCGTATGTTGAATATCTCACCGAAAGAATTACCGAGATGATCTCCGACGATGAGCCGCCGAATGAACAAAAGCTGCTCATTGATACGGAAAAATCACCCGATTAACAGAAAGGAGTCCTGCTGGAAATGGATATCAATAAAGAAGAGCTTGAAAAGGAACAGGCGGAACAGACCGAGGAATCGGTTGAAAATACCGCCGCTGAAAATGAAAGCGAGGATAATTCCTTGCAGAAGCGTGTGGAGGAGCTGGAAAAACAGCTTGGCGATGAAAAGGATAAGTATTTGAGAGTTGCCGCTGAATATGACAACTTCCGCAAGCGCTCCGTGAATGACCGCCTTAATGCAGTCGCTGATGCACAGTCAAAGGTTATTGCCGAGATACTTACGGTGATAGATAATTTTGAGCGTGCAATGGAGGCTGAATGCTCCGATGAAAATTATAAAAAGGGCATTGAAATGATTTTCAGGCAGTATACAGACATTCTTGAAAAGCTCGGAGTTACTGAAATTGAAGCACTTGGAGCGGAATTTGACCCGAATGTTCATCACGCTGTAAATCAGGTCGAAGATGAAAATTTCGGCGAGAATACTGTTTGCCAGGTGTTCCAGAAGGGCTACAAGCTCGGCGATAAGGTTATCCGTGCCGCAATGGTAGTCGTTGCAAATCCGTAAAAGTAAAAGGTTTAATTTGTTTATATAAGAAAGGAAGATTTTTTATGTCAAAGATCATTGGTATTGACTTGGGTACAACTAACTCCTGCGTAGCAGTTATGGAGGGCGGTAACGCTGTAGTTATCGCAAACACAGAGGGTGCAAGAACAACTCCGTCCGTTGTCGGCTTCACTAAGAACGGCGAACGTCTTGTAGGACAGGTTGCAAAGCGTCAGGCTGTTACAAATGCTGACAGAACTATCTCTTCTATCAAGCGTCATATGGGTTCGGATTATAAGGTAAAGATCGACGATAAGGATTTTACTCCACAGCAGATCTCCGCTATGATCCTCCAGAAGCTCAAGGCTGACGCAGAAGCTTATATCGGCGAACCTGTAAGCGAGGCTGTTATCACTGTTCCTGCATATTTCACAGATGCACAGCGTCAGGCAACAAAGGACGCTGGTCAGATTGCAGGTCTTAACGTAAGAAGAATCGTAAACGAGCCTACTGCGGCCGCTCTTTCCTACGGTATCGACAAGGAGGACGACCAGAAGGTTATGGTTTACGACCTCGGCGGCGGTACTTTCGACGTTTCTAT
>CAYOAV010000033.1:0-4354 GCA_964402055.1 uncultured Ruminococcus sp.
CTTATTCTGTTCTTTAAGTAAGTCACGGATTTCCGTAAGAAGAAGCTCCTCCTTAGTTGGCTGGGGCGGTGCAGGCTCTTCCGCAGGCTTTTCCTTTTCCTTTTTCTTGAACGCATTGATAAATTTAACGATAATAAAAATACAAAAAGCAGTCAGCAGGAATGAAACGACCGACTGAATGAACGCACCTATATTGATATAAGGGTGATTTCCCCAGGGAATGGTAATTCCGAGGTTATTGAAGTTCACACCAGCGAGGATCATTCCGATTATCGGGGTAAAAATATCATTTACGAGCGAATTTACTATTGAAGTAAACGCACCGCCGACGATAACGCCGACCGCCAAGTCAACGACATTTCCCCTGCTGATAAATTCCTTAAATTCCTGAATAAAGCCTTTTTTATCCGACATTTTCATCGTCCTTTCGACAAGATTTTTCTCATTATACCATATTTTTATGACATATTTAATAATATACTATATAAAATCAATGAAGCAGGCTATCTATTCAAATCCCGCTGTTTTCTTTCAGCAATTGCCCAGCTATCGGGATAATGCTCACGATAATAATCTGCCATTGCATTAGATTTATTCAATAAATCTAATTTAAGTATCTTATCAGCCTCTGCCTTTAAAATATAGCTTCGTTTTTTATCCGATAATTCATTGAAGTGGAATATTTTCAAATTTCCAAGTTTTTCCTGTTCTAACAAAGCCTCGCAAGCGTCAGGAATGACTGTTTCACTTATTATCCTTATAGGGATTTTTGATATTGCCTCATTCGGGATATCTGTTGATTCAGTATATTCAGGGTCACAAATATACAGGCTTGCTTTTTTACCACGATAAAGTATCTCAAGTGCATTCGGGAAAAACTCATCTAAGAAAATATGACCGTCCTTGGTATATCCGTAGCTATACTCATAATTATGGATAGAATACATAAGAGCCATTGGCAAGGAAGTAGTCAGGCAGACTCTTGACGGTTTATTAAAATACAGCGGCTTTGAAGGATTCAGGACAGTCAACCCTGCAGTAGGCGAGCAATGATAATATGGCATAATACATCATCTCCTAAAAATAAAACACCAATCCCGATACACGTTGTATCAAAATTGGTGTTCATTCCTGGTGCGGATAGTGGGGGTCGAACCCACACGGTTTCCCGTCAGATTTTGAGTCTGATTCGTCTGCCAATTCCGACATATCCGCATTCAGCTTTATTATTATATCATATTTTATTTTCTTTGTCAATAATTTTCGGATAAAAATTTGCCGCACAAAAAATGCACGGCAAAAAATAAATATTTTACTTCTTCAAATTCGATATTTCCGCATTTACCTGCTTTGCGACAGATGAATCAGGCTCAAAAACTGAACCATATCTGAAAATTGCTGTTCCTCCATAATTTGCAAGCTTTTCAGCGGCAGATATCTGTCTTGCAAGCATATCGGAATTATTTATCCATTCATTTTTTCCGTTTTTCCCTGCATAATTATCAGACTGCCCTATTTTATAGCCTGCAAGCCCGATAACTAGCTGCACATTTCCCGATGAAGCCATACTGCTCCACTCGGCGATGGTTTTCTCATACGGCAATGACGCATTTTCAAATCCGAAATAGACCTGCGGCAGGATATAATCGCAATAATCCGATGAGCTGCACCAGGTTTTAACATCTGCATAAAGCTCATCATAATTATTATCAATACTTCCCTGAGGCGAAATTCCGAACAATGCGGTCGGATTAGCCTTATGGACGGCTCTGTTCATCTTTTTCACCATACTATTTATATTATCCTTCCGCCATTCGGAAAGGCTTTTTGACGTTCCCGATTCAGCATATGCCGCACTATCGAAGCTTTTATCGGTAGTCGGGTAAAAATAATCGTCAATTTGGATTCCGTCAACATCATAGCCTGAAACAATCTCGGTAATGCCGTCCGTTATCAGCTTTTCAACCTCGGGATAAGCAGGATTAAGATACCATCTATCCCCCGATTTTACGATATAAGTACCGTTTTTTTCGTTATACCATTTTTTAACAATATAATCATCAGACAAGGTTTTTATCTGACTGTCGGTCATAAGACGCATAGGATTTATCCAGGCGTGTATTGAAAGACCTCGGCTATGTGCCTCCTCAACCATTATTTCAAGCGGATCATATTTAAGCTTTGCACCGATAGTACCATTATAGCGGTCGCCTGTCGGGAAAAGCTCCGATTTATAATAAGCGTCACCGAAGGCTCTTGCCTGAACATAGACCGTATTAATTCCGATACTGCATACATTGTCAAAATATTCGCCGATCGTTTCACGAAATTCCGATGAAGATTTATTGGTCATTGCCGATGAATATTCAAGGTATGAGATCCATATTCCATTCTGCACATTATAATTCAACGCACTATAGGAGGATTTTATCTCCGCAGGACTTTCCGACTGTATAGTAAGCTCGGTAGACTGCTCGGATAATGAAGTCGTTTCGGGCATTACAGTTGTTGTTTCTGTTGTCAACGATGTTGTTTCATATGTTTCAGCGGTTGTAACAGAGGTTTTCTTTTTCTTCTTCTTTTGGGTAGTAATTTCAGTACTGACAGCAACAGCGGCTTCCGTTTCAGCTTCCGCTTCGGATTGCGTTGTTAATTCTGTTAAAACGGTGGTTTCCACTTCGGTCAAAGCTGTCGGAGCGGTTGTTGTTACTGTAGCTTCAGAGGCTGTCAATGTAGTTTCCTCGGTGAGTATAACCGTATTAGCGGTCTGATAATCAACGTTTTTTTCTTCCACCTTTTTACAGGAGGCAAGCGATACAGTAAGTAAAGCTAACAGCGGCAGATAATAAAGCTTTGCAGAAAACATTTGGTATCCTTTCACGGTCAATGAAAAACTATACAAATATTATATATCATTGACGGAAAAAAGTCAATTCAATCAATAGCAGATTTTATGGTAATATTTTACATTGAATATTTTATATATTATTGCAAAAAATTTTTACGGGAGTGATAACAATGAAGAAAAAAAGCGGAAAATACTTTTCATTTCTTGGAGCATTGACAGGCTTTGCGAACGGATTGTTCGGTTCAGGCGGTGGGATAATCGCTGTCCCGATGCTTGAAAAGGCTGATATTGAACAAAAAAAGGCTCATGCTACCTCTCTTGCATTAACACTGCCATTATCTGTAATTTCCGCTATTTTTTACACGAATGAAGAAACGTTGGAAAACGCACTTCCGCTTATACCATTCGGACTGGCAGGAGCGGCACTCGGCTGTTTTTTTCTGAAAAAAATCAAGGCAAAGCCGCTGAAAATCATCTTTGGCGTATTTCTTATAATCGCAGGAGGTCGAATGCTTTTAAAATGAATTTTTTAGCCGCATTTCTTACAGGGATATTCGCCGCTATGGGGATAGGCGGAGGAATGATACTTATAATCTATCTGACATTTTTCGCAGATATGCCGCAGCTTTCAGCACAAGGAGTAAATCTGCTTTATTTTATCCCGATTGCGTTATTTTCGGTCATTCTGCACACCAAAAACAAGCTCATTGAATGGAAAAAAATAGTTCCCTCGCTTATTCTTGGCGTAATATTTGCCGTCATAGGAGCATACTCTGCAGAATATATCGGCTCGGAGCTTCTGCAAAAGCTTTTCGGAGCTTTTATTGTTATAGTCGGGATAAAGGAGATTTTCGGGGGGATAAAAAACAGCCTTTAAGCAATGCTCAAAGGCTGAAATTACTTCGATATAACCCCATCAACAAGACCATTTGATGATTTTTCGTTTTTCTGTTCGTCCTGTTCCTTTTTAAGCCTGTTATCACGTTCGACCGCAAGCTGTTTTTCATGCTCAAACATAATTTTCTCATCAGGCTTATGCAGGTCGTCATAACGCTCAACAAATTCAAGTGCATCCTCCTCATTGAGCGGCTTACTCATAAGGAAGCCTTGGATATAGTCGCACTTCATTCCCTTAAGGAAGTTATACTGTCCGACCGTTTCAATTCCCTCGGCAACGGTTTTGATTCCAAGGCTATGAACGAGATCGATTATCGAGTCGGTAATAGCCTGGTCACGCTTATTATTATTGATCTCATCGACAAAGGATTTATCAATTTTAAGGCACTTTATCGGGAAATTTTTAAGGTAATTAAGCGATGAATAGCCTGTTCCGAAATCGTCTAATGCAAGAGAAATACCCATTTTATTCATTTCTTCAATGACGCTGCTGTCATTATCGGTGAAATCTATGAGAGTTGACTCTGTAATTTCGACCTGAATATTCTTTGTATCAAGCTGTGTTATTTCTATAACGTGCTTTATTGATTCAAGGAAATCCGCTCTTCT
>CAYOAV010000033.1:4454-15694 GCA_964402055.1 uncultured Ruminococcus sp.
TGCAAAATCAGCGTCACGCAGGAGCATATCCGCTGTATCATCATCATCGGGATAGATTGAAACGCCGACCGAGAATTTGATATAGATACTATCAGAAATAACCTTGATCTGCTTTGAGAAAACAGACTGCATTATATCGATAGCCTTATAGATCTTATCATAATTATCGCCAAATTCAACTATAACGATAAACTCATCGCCGCTGAAACGGAAAACTCTGCCAACCTTACTCAATGAAGCGGAGAGCATTGAAGCAAAGGTACACAAAACAGCGTCACCGAAGTTATGACCGAGGTTTTCATTGAGCCATTTGAAGTTATCAAGGTCAACGAACATAACCGCAAATCTGCCGTCTGAAATGGTATTGCTTGATTTATTGCGGCTGATAATTGACTCGATATGGTAATAGAGCGTATTTCTGTTCGGGATGCCTGTAAGCGTATCATTTACGCTGTATTGGAGAATTATTTCATTTTTAGCCTGAAGCGTTTCCGATAGCCTGTTGAGCTGTTCGGCAGTTTTAAGCAGACTATTATCCTTATAATCCGAGGTTTCGATAACATATTTGAAATTTTCCGAGGCAATATTATCGACCGATTCGGTTATTCTGCCAAGGATAGCATACTCACCTTTAAGCTTATTTCTTATAATGATGACCGCAAGAGCAAGCAGGCAGGCAAGGATTATCACCAAACTGAAAAATATAGGATAAATGCCGCCGTCAAGAGCCGCCTTATCAAAAACTACGACCATATTCCAATTCGGAACTATGGATTTTTCAACGTTATAGAAGGTTTTTCCGTTCTCACCGTCAGAATAGCTGTCAATTCCGTTATTGAGAGAGGATGACTGCACAAGGATATTGAGCAACGGAGCGGTGCTGATATCATATCTGCTTGTGAAGCTTTCATTTTCAGGGGAATAAACAATGCTTCCGTAATTGCAGGTAATGATCGGGTAGCTGCTGCTGTTCATTGAATATTTTTCAAGAAGATTTTCAATTCCGTTTTTTTCAATTTCAAGTCCGACAAATGCCGCTATTTTTTCCGAAACATAGACAGGCGAAATTATCGAAACTACTGACTTTTCAGGATATACAAGTGATTTCTCAAACGAGGTACAATAGGTCAGCTCCTTCATACCTCTTAACGAGATATCGTTGTGCCAATACAGCTCGCTCAAGGGAACATTATCCACCTCGCTCTCACTATCCGAGATAAGAGTACCATCATCGGTGAAAACAAGCCAGGCTGAAACTGCGTCAGAATTTGATGTGCTAAGGTTGTGAAGCTCTGTTCTGACATCATCAAGGGAATCTCCGCCTGATGCATTAACATAGTCAGAAACAGCGTCACATTTTGACGCAAGCTTAACAGCATCCATTTTCGGTTGCATATAATTATACACTATTTCCGACATAACAGCAGAAGAATTATTCATAGTAAGCATACTGTTACTTTCGGTGCGAACCTTTGCAACTCCGTAACCAATAGCAGCAAAAGCGACAAAAAGCAGCACAAATATTGCAACTATTGAATACATTGATTTTTTATATACGGTTCTCAAATGCCTTTTTTTCGATTCTGACATTATATTAGCCCCTTTAAACATAATCGCTCATGATATTGCTTTTATTATAACACATATTAATTTTTTAGTAAATAATTTTTAGTATTTATTGGCGGATATTACAAAAATTAAACATAAAACTAGCCATTTCCTACAATAATTATTGTTTTTTATACATATATTTAAGCACATCAATATCCTTATATGCGATATAATATGTTATAGCAATGACTGCACACTGGCTCAAAACGAGCAAGCCAAGCCCGAGCAAGCCCCAGACGGAAAGTGCATCGATGATCCTCTGCTCTGTAAAGCTGTCAACAAATGGAACTGTAAACATATTCGCAAGCAGAAAGTAATTGAAAATATCGGGGATAAGCTTAATTTTCGACAAAACGAGCATAATATAAGCGGCGATTGAGATTATCGGACCGCCGATTGCCATTTTCACGGGCATAAATTTATCAAATGGAACATTATGGTAAGAAACAGCGTCCCTGTCACGTCTTGCGGCATTATAAGCCCAGTTGAAATACAAGCCGAGCGTTACAACAAGCGTACAAATCCCGATAATGACCTTTATAACCACGGAATTTCCGAACATTCCGCCCATTGCGATCATTGAAATAACGAGGAACATTGACATAAACTCGCCGATAAAGCTATATCCGATTCCTTTTAAAATCCTTTTTACAATATTTTCCTTTTTAAAAACCTTGGGCATTTACGCATATCCTTTCAGAAATATTCACACATTTCAGTCTTCATACCTTTACATCATATTATACAACATTTCCTGAATATTTTCAATATATATCCACAAATATTTTTTTAATAAACACAAAAAATACTACAGGGTTTGCAAGAGGTAAACTATGAATGATAAAGAAAAGCTTTTAACAGCTGTTCTGCAAAATTCGGAGATGGGAACATCAGCAATACGTCAGATTTTCCCGTCCGTTTCTGACAGCACGCTAAGGACAGAGCTTCGTCATCAGCTATCAGAATATGAAAAGCAGCATAACAACGTCTGCCGACAGATGCAGCTGCTTCATATGAAGGGAAAGCCGATTTCGCCTATGACTAAAGCAATGAGCAGTATGGGCATAGCGATGAAAACTGCGGCGGATAATTCCTCACAGCATCTTGCGGAAATGCTCATTCAGGGAACGAATATGGGTATAATCGAGATAAACAAGGCTCTCAATTCCGCAAAGGATATTTCGGGCAGTCTGAAAAATGACACAAAGGAGCTTCTTCGCAAGGAACAGCAATATATTGACAGACTTAAAGCATATCTTTGATAAAAAAAACGCTGAATTATCCGTTCAGCGTTTTTTCTGATATTTCTTCCTGTACTTCTGAGCCTTGATGACCTTCATTCGTGAAAATTCCTCACGTTCCTTTTCATCAAGGCTGCCGGATATAATGCGTACCGTTTCCTCATATTTCGGGATAACTATATTTTGCAAAGCATTCGCTCTTGTCTGGGTTTTTCTTATCGAATTTGTCAGACGGTAGATGCTGTTTTCAATTTCTGCAAGCTTTACCGTCATTTCCTTAACCCTGGCAAAGCTGATATACGCTCTGTCAACGCTGCTGTCGGTATTAAGAAAGCCGTAATTATTCCTGAGCTTCGATTTTTCGATAGAAAGCTTCGGCAGCTCACAGCCCATTACACTTCTGTAGGAAACGCTGACCGTATTTTCAACGGGCATTCCCTCTGCGATATTCTGAACTATACCATGGGTGATATTTGCCGTCTGAAGCGAGGAATAAGCCTCAATATATGTCACACCTATGCTTTTTCTAAGCTCCTTTGCCTCGTCAACAAGCTGCATAAGCTCACGGATAAGGATATTCCTCTTTTTATCGAGAAGCTCATAGCCAAGACGTGCAAGTGCAAGCGATTTCTGCATATTAAGCAGATTTCCCTTTGTGGGAAAAACCTGTTCAGCCACTTAAAAGCCTCCCTTCGCTTATTCAAAAAGCTCCTCTGCCTTTTCGTTATATTTTTCCGCAAGCAGCTTTTCATCAACACGGTCGAGTGCGGATTTCGGCAGAAGCGAAAGCAGATTCCAGCCAAGGTCGAGAGTTTCCTCAATTGAACGGTTCTCCTCCTCGCCCTGTGAAACGAAATATTTCTCAAACATTCTTCCGAATCTCATATATGACTTGTCAAGCTCGGAAAGCTCGTCCTCGCCGATAACAGAAGCCAACGCTCTTGCGTCACTTACCTTTGCATATGCGGCAAAAAGCTGGTTTGAAACGGACGAATGATCCGCACGGGTATAGCCCTCGCCGATACCGTCCTTCATAAGACGTGAAAGCGACGGAAGAACCGATATCGGAGGATAAATTCCCGACTGTTCAAGTCCTCTGTCGAGAACTATCTGACCCTCGGTGATATAGCCTGTAAGGTCGGGAACAGGGTGTGTGATATCATCGTTAGGCATTGTAAGAATAGGTATCTGCGTGATAGAACCGTCCGAACCGTTGATAACTCCCGCTCTTTCATAAATTGAAGCAAGGTCGGAATAAAGATATCCGGGATAACCCTTTCTTGCAGGAATTTCGCCCTTTGACGAAGAAAATTCACGGACAGCCTCTGCATATGAGGTCATATCCGTAAGTATAACAAGAATGTGCATATTTTTTTCATATGCAAGATATTCCGCCGCTGTCAATGCACATCTCGGTGTAAGGATACGCTCGATTATCGGGTCATTTGAAAGATTAAGGAACATTACAACACGCTGTAAAACTCCGCTTTCCTCGAAGCTTCTGCGGAAATAATCGGCAACGTCATTCTTAACGCCCATTGCCGCAAAAACTACCGCAAAGCCCTGACCATTATCCTCGGCAATTTTCGCCTGACGGACTATCTGGACAGCAAGCTTATTATGTGAAAGACCTGAACCTGAAAAAATCGGGAGCTTCTGACCTCTGATAAGAGTCATAAGTGCGTCTATTGAAGAAATTCCTGTATTTATATAGTTTCTCGGATAGGTTCTTGAAACGGGATTTAACGGCTTACCATTTATATCGGCGGTCTTTTCGGGGAAGATATCACCCAGTCCGTCTATCGGCTTGCCTGCACCGTTGAAAACACGTCCGAGCATTTCGCTTGAAAGTGAAAGCTCCATCGGTTTTCCTAAAAATCTTGTCCTTGTATTTGTCATAGAAAGGCTTTTTGTACCTTCAAAGACCTGTAAAACAACTCTCCTGCCCGATATTTCAACAACACGTCCAAGCCTTGTTGAGCCGTCCTCAAGACGTATCTCAACAACCTCCTCAAAAGAAACGTTGTCAACATTATCAAGCACAACAAGAGGTCCGTTTATTTCCTTTAATCCTACATATTGTAAGCCCATATCAGATAACCTCCTGTTCAAGCTTTTTTATTCCCTGCTCTATTTCGACATTGAGCAGGCGGAACATTTCGGGTTTATCGTTCGGGATATCGTACTTGACCTTGATTACCTTTTCAAAAAGTCCTGTTTCAAGCAATGCGGAACAGGTAACTCCTGCCGAAATTGCTTTTTTCGATTCCTCATAAAGGCAAAGTATCGCTTTCATCATCAGGAACTGTTTTTCAAGCGGAACGTAGGTATCGTCCTTATGGTAAGCGTTCTGCTGTAAGAAGCCTACACGGACAACTCTTGCGACCTCAATAACAAGCTTCTGATCCTCGGGGAGAACGTCCGAACCGATAAGCTTAACTATTTCCATAAGCTTATTTTCTTCATGCAAAATCTTGGTTATTTCAAGTCTGCACTGCATAAATTCGGGGCTGACGTTTTCCTCATAAAATTCGCCCAGATCGTCCATATATTCGGAATAGCTGTCATTCCAGTTTATGGCAGGATAATGACGTGCATAAGCAAGAGCCTTATCCAACGCCCAGAAGCAGCGTACAAAACGCTTTGTATTCTGTGTTACAGGCTCGGAGAAGTCCGAACCCTGCGGAGAAACAGCTCCGATGATAGTAACAGAACCCTCCGCACCGTTAAGACTGCGGACATAACCTGCTCTTTCATAGAATTCTGAAATTCTTGACGGAAGATATGCAGGGAAGCCTTCCTCGGCAGGCATTTCTTCAAGTCTGCCGCTTATTTCACGGAGAGCCTCTGCCCAACGTGAAGTGGAATCCGCCATAATTGCGATATGATAACCCATATCACGGTAATATTCCGCAAGAGTGATACCTGTATAAATTGAAGCCTCACGAGCCGCAACAGGCATATTTGATGTATTTGCGATAAGCACCGTTCTATCGGTAAGAGCCTTACCTGTTCTCGGGTCAACAAGCTCCGAAAATTCTTCAAGAACCTGTGTCATTTCGTTTCCACGCTCACCGCAACCGATATAAACGATAATATCAGCGTCGCACCATTTTGCAAGCTGGTGCTGTGTCATAGTTTTACCTGTACCGAAGCCTCCTGGAATAGCGGCAGTACCGCCCTTTGCTATCGGAAGAACGGTATCAATTACACGCTGACCAGTAATAAGAGGACGGCTTATCGGCAGACGCTCCGCAAAAGGACGAGCCTGCTTTATCGGCCATTTCTGACAGAGTGTAAGCTCCTCCTCCGTGCCGTCATTCTTTTTTATTTTAGCAACAACGTCATTTATTTTATATTCGCCGTTTTCTGCGACCCATACGACCTCGCCGCTAAGATAAGGCGAAAGCATACATCTATGCTCGATAACAGGTGTTTCGGGGCAGACAGCATAAATATCGCCGCCTTTGAGCATATCCCCTACCTTTGCCTTAACAGTCACCTTATATTTCTTTTCAGTATCAAGAGCAGGAACTGTACTTCCCTCGGCGATGAACGCACCGCTAAGCTCTTCAAGCTTTCTAAGCGGACGCTCGATACCATCAAAAATATTCGAGATGATTCCCGGACCGAGAATAACCGACATCGGCATTCCGCTTCCCGTTACAGGCTCGCCTGGTTTAAGACCTACCGTTGATTCATAAACCTGTATGGTAGTTTCCTCGCTTGTCATATTTATGACCTCACCGACAAGCTTTTTCACGCCGACATAGACCATTTCAAGCATGGAAAAATCCGTTGTATCCCTGACCTTGACAACAGGTCCGTTTATGGAAAAAACTGTATTCAAAGCTTATCCTCCCTTACTCCGCAAAGGCATTACTGCCAACAAAGATATTTCTCTGTTCCTCAACTGCGAGGTCGAAGGTCTTGTCGATTATAGTTCCCTTTTCTCTTGAATATGCGGAAAATCCGCCGAGCTTTATTGAGCTGTCGGAGATAAAGGTAACATTTTCAGCCTTGACGACCCTTTTCAGCACATCGACAAGCTTTATATCCTCGGGAGCAAGGCGTATTTCCGTACCCTCGCCAACATTGAGTATCAAAAGCTTTTTTATAAGCGAATCAGCATATTCATTGCTGTTCCTGTACTCGGATATTTTTTTCTCGACCTCGGAAAAAACCTTATCGGAAAGCTCCTCACGGCATCGAAGCACGCTTTTTTTCATTTCAAGCTCTGCTCTGGAAATATCACGGACAAATCTGTTTCCGCTTTTCTTTTTGCCCGAGCTTATATATTTTTCGGCAGCCTCCTCGGATTCCTCCTTTGCGGCGGCAAGAATGCTCTCCTTAACGCTTTCAGCCTCGTCAAGGATTGCCGAAACCTTTTCGTCTATCTCATCATTAACTGCACAGATAAATTTCTGCAGCTTCTCATTTTCTGTACCCATAGCTTAAATCCTTCCATAATCAAAGCTTCAATCCGATTGCGGATTCAATATATTTCGATATATTTTCGGTTACATTGGACGTTGCATGACGGTCGGGAACCTCAACAATAAGGGGAGATCTGCGGTTGAGCTTAAGGTCATAAACAAGCTCCGAGCATTGACGCACAAGCTTTTCCGTCATAAGTATAACAGCAATATCCTTATCCTCCATTGCGTCAAGCAGGGCTTTTTTCACCTCTGACGATTCATGGACGACAACTCCCTCAATTCCTGCAAGACGCATTCCCATCTGAGTATCAACATTATCGCTTATAAGATACAGACGCATAATGTCCTTCCTCCTTTTTGCAAAAACGTCAGATAAAGAGCATAAGAAGTGCTACAACGAAGCCGTACAATGCACAAGCTTCACCAAGTGCGGCGAAGATAAGAGCATTAGAGAAGGTCTTAGGGTTTTCGCTTACAGCACCGATTGCGGCAGGTGCAGCTGCGGCAATTGCGATACCGCCGCCGATAGCTCCAAGACCAACAGCAAGTGCAGATGCGATATAAAGAAGTCCGCTTGTATCGGATTCTTCCTCTGCTTCGGCAACTGCTGCTGTATCAGAAGCAGGTGCAGCCTCTGCTGAAGCCTTCATTCCGAGCGGAAGAGCCGCACAGATGAGCATTACTGCGAAAAATGAACAGATATTTCCAACGAAAGCCTTTTTAACGGATTTTTCGCCCTTATTCCTCTTTATTGCGATAACAACAGGTGCGAAAAGAAGAGCCAAAACAACTGCGGGAAGTAAAAATGCATACAACATAACAATTTCCTCCAAAAATCATTCAATATTTTCATCATAATTAATTTTAACGGGTGTGAACGGAACACCGCCGCCCGAATAAAACCTTGAGAATATCTCGTAAAATTCAAGTCTTAGTGACTGAATACCAACAAGAAGTGCCTCAATTCCCATAACAAATACATTTCCTATCACCACGACTATCGGAACTGCTCCTGCTGATACCTGTTCCGCAAGAGCCATTACAACGAGCATCATTGACGCATGGGAAAGCACAAAGCCACCTACACGGACGAATGAAAGGGTATTTGTCGCATAACCGAGCAGGAATTCAAACACCTCAAAGAAGTTTGCGGCGATAAAGTCGCCTACGCTTCCCTCCATATGGTATTTTTTACCTCTTACCCAATATGAGAGCGGCTCACGCAGGAACATAGCGATTATAGGAACTATGATAAGCAGTATAATATAAACCGTATTCATAACGTGTATGCCGAAAAGCTCGCATACCGCTCCTATAAGTATTGAACCGAAGAACACAAATCCTGCGATACCGTTATTACTGAAAAGAGCGTTCTCATACTCTTTATTTTTTATGCCCATAACAATATTTATCAATATCGAAATGAACATTATAAACACACCGACAACTATTCCTCCGATAAGGATAGTCGTAACGTTTTCCATAACCCTGAACGGCAGGAAGCTTATACCGAGTGCCTCATACACAGGATCTAAAAGATTTTCGTATCCGAAAACACTGCCGTATATAAGCCCGAACACCGCTCCCGAAATTCCTACTCTTGTCAGGATAGGTCCGAGTGAAAAACGCTTGAATTTCCATAGCAATGCACCGAGAATAGCGATACAAAGTCCGTGGCCGACATCTCCGAACATTATTCCGAAGAAAAGCGTATATGTTATTGCAACAAGCATAGTCGGGTTCACGCCGTTATAAGCTGGCAAGCCGTACATCTCAACAAACATGGAAAAAGGCTGTGCAAATTTATTATTGCGGAGCTTTATCGGCGGTGCAAGCTGACCATTTGCATCGGCAGGCTGGAGAACCACCGAAACTCCGTCCATATCATCGAAAAGCTTAATAAAGCTGTCCGAATCCCTTTTCGGGACAAATCCGACAATTGCAAATTTTCCGTTTGCAACAGCCGCCTTGCTTCTTAAATCGAAATTATCGTGACGTGATTTATAATGGGTAAAAAGCTCGTCCAGATGTTTTTTCTCGGCATCGACAAGCTCTGAAACGGCTTTTTCCTGCTTGTCCTTTTCCTCGGAGAGCTGTTTTATCCTTTCGGTAAGCTCACCGACAGCATTTTCCGATGTTCCGTGGACGAAATCGGCAATGCTTATCTCCTCGAAATAGAGCGAACGGAAAATCTCATCAACCTCTTCCGCACAGGAAACAGGCGTGAGGTAAAGACCCCAATAATACTCCGTTTCCTCGGTAAAATATTCAAAATAGAAGGTTTCATCGTCATAATACGGAAGCTTTTTATAGCTGTCCAATGGCAGACGGCCGAATTTTACGACAATATGCTCGCAGGAAAGTATCTTTTCAAAGTCTGCGTTCAGACCCTTTAAGTGGCTTACCTGGAACAACGCTCGCTCGTATTCGGTAAGCGTTTCCGAAACCTCATTTTTCTCCCTTACGGCTGATTTAAGCTTTTCGGTAACGCTGTCAATATACTTAACGTCCCTGCCGATATTTTCACTATAATCCGAAGCAATATCCGTAATACCGAACTTAACTCCTGTCATTGCAGAAATTTCGCCGAGCTTATGAAGGATATTGCTGTAAGGATTTTCCTCTCTCATTGAGGTAAAGCCCTTGCTTTTCGCATTCGCTCCGACAGCGGATTCTATATGGAAGCAGCCGCAGTCGGAAAGCTTTTCAAGAACCGTATCAAGATCCTTAGTAAGTCCTGCGATATTGACAAATTCCATTTTTTCAATTGACATAAATTCACCCCTTTTTACATTATTATAAGTGATTCAATCTGCTTTGCAGGAACTCCATAGCGGACTCCCTCAATTATGCTCATAAGATTGCGAAGCTCAACTCCCATAAGGTAGGTATACGCATAGACGCTGACCGAAGCAGTCTGCGAATCACGGAGAGCCGCCTTTGCGTACTTGAATCGAAGTCTGTTAGCAGAAAGCTCTAGGTCATCGGCATTTTTGCTGTCAAGACCGTTTTCCTCGATAATTCTGCCGTAATAGGTTTTTGAAAATCGTCGGAAAAACTCCTCGCCGTTTTCAGCTGAATAAAGCTCCTGCTGTTTTGCGGCTGAAATTCTGCCCTCGAACGGGAAAATTATCTCGTTTATTTCCTCCTCCGTACAGCCGAAAAACTCTTTCATACGGTAAGCGTTTATAATATTTACGAGGTCGATATCCGTTTGTATCATTAATTCAAGCTTTTCCGCTTCCTTATTACGATAATGCTTTGAAGCCTCGGCAAGCATTTCATAATAATCGCATCTTAAGTTATATTCGCATTTTCCAAAATCTATTTTTCCATTTTCATCAGGCTTTATATCCTTCAGCAGATTATAATATCTTGTCCTTTTAAGGAAACTTAACAGCTCGTCAAAGGAACGCACCTTTGCAATTTCGATAAGGTCGAAGTTAGTCATTCCGTTAAGATAGATAGGGATAGTATCTATCTGATCGTCATAGCCTGCGTTTATTGCTCTTATACAGCTTAAAATAACCTCAATTTCGGAAAAAATGATCTTGAAGTTATAAAACTCCTGCTTGCCTATACGCTCAAAGCCTATAATTTTTCTGTACATTTCATAATTATATCTTTGCAAAAGACCCTCAAGAAAGCCACGGTGAATGTTATTCACGTCCACAGGTGCAAGTATTTCACTGTAATGCGTATTTTTTTTAAGATAATCGGCAATATCCGAAACGCTCCGCTTTGTCATAAGCTCGGCATAATCCTCGGGTTTAACACGCTTGCCATACATTGCTCGGATCTTTGCAACTGTCGCATAATATCTGCCCTTAGAATAAGAGCCATGCCCTTTTTTTCTCACATTGATTCCCTCTTTATCAGCTGTTTACGATTGCGTGGAAGATATTTTCCTCCCACTCCTCATGCTTTTTATCATAAACCCTTTTGAGAA
>CAYOAV010000033.1:15794-20697 GCA_964402055.1 uncultured Ruminococcus sp.
TGGAAGATATTTTCCTCCCACTCCTCATGCTTTTTATCATAAACCCTTTTGAGAATTTCAATTTCCCTTTCGCCCTCGGCATTTATTTCACCAAGCTTTTTATCAGCCTCGCTTTTTTCATCGTCCTCAAGCTTTTTAAGCGACATTTCCGCTTCCTTTATGCGTTCCTCGATGATTTTTTCCTGCTGTTCCTTTGCCTCTGCGATAATGCTGTTGCGTTTTTCCTCCGCTTCGGCAAGCTTCTCGGAAGCTTTTTTATCTATATCAAGAATACTTTGAATAATATTTTCATCCATAATCCAATACCTCCGAATTTTTTCGTGCAAAAGCCCACACCGCCTTTCCTTCGGCAGTATGGGCGATTGTTTAGTTTTTAAGGCTATGAAGCGGTGCAGGAATCTGTCCGCCTCTGTTGATGAATTTTGCTGGGGAATATTTATTTACATTCATTACAGGACCTTTTCCGAAAAGTCCGCCCCAATCGAGGAATTCACCCTCCTTCATTCCGATAGCAGGAATAACTCTTACTGCGGTAGTCTTGTTATTTACCATACCGATAGCGGCTTCATCAGCGATTATTGCGGAAATAACCTCGGAAGTAGTATCTCCGGGGATAACTATCATATCAAGTCCAACAGAGCATACAGCAGTCATAGCTTCAAGCTTTTCAATTTTAAGCGAGCCGCATACAGCAGCGTCTATCATACCTGCGTCCTCGGAAACAGGGATAAATGCACCTGAAAGTCCTCCGACCTTTGAGCAAGCCATTACGCCGCCCTTTTTAACAGCGTCATTGAGCAATGCAAGTGCGGCAGTTGTACCGCAGCAGCCACAGCTTTCAAGACCGATCTCTTCAAGGATATGTGCAACGCTGTCACCGACTGCAGGAGTCGGAGCGAGGGAAAGGTCAACGATACCGAACGGAACTCCGAGCCTTTTTGAGGCCTCTGTTCCGACAAGCTGACCAACTCTTGTGATTTTATATGCAGTCTTTTTTATTATATCAGAAATCTGCGTAATATCAGCATCGGGATATTTTGCAAGTGCAGAACGGACAACACCCGGACCCGAAACGCCGACATTTATCATACAGTCACGCTCGCCTACGCCGTGATATGCACCAGCCATAAACGGATTATCGTCAACGGAATTGCAGAACACAACGAGCTTAGCCGCACCGAAGCATTTATCCTCAACTGTTTTCTCCGCACATTCACGAACGATGCCGCCCATAAGCTTTACAGCGTCAAGGTTGATACCGCTCTTTGTCGAACCGATATTTACCGATGAGCATACACAGCTTGTTGAAGCGAGAGCCTCGGGGATAGATCTGATAAGTCTTTCATCACCTGCCGCAAAGCCGTTCTGGACGAGTGCGGAATAACCGCCGATGAGATTAACTCCGACAGCCTTTGCAGCCTTTTCCATTGTAAGAGCGAACTTAACAGGGCTTGCGTTGCAAGCGGCGGAAACCATTGCGATAGGCGTAACGGAAAGACGCTTATTTATAATAGGAACACCATATTCCTTTTCAATATCATTTCCGACCCTAACAAGATCCTTTGCACAGCGTGTGATTTTATCGTATACCTTATCACAAGCCTTGTCGATATCGCTGTCTATACAATCAAGAAGCGATATTCCCATTGTAATTGTTCTGATATCAAGACATTCGTCCTGAATCATTCTGATAGTTTCAAGTATATCATGTACATTAAGCATTTATTATAAACTCCAGTTCAGATAAAATAACAGATATTTTCAATCAAACGGTATGCATTGTGTTGAAGATCTCCTCGTGCATGGTATTGATCTTAAGACCCATATCCTCGCCGAGAGCATTCATTCTGTCAACAAGCTCCGCAAAGCTTCTGTCAAGTCTGGAAATATCAACAAGCATTATCATTGCAAACATATCCTGAAGCACGCTCTGTGTAACCTCGGTAACATTTGCATTGAATTCAGCGCAGATACCGCTTACCTTTGCAAGAATGCCGACCGTATCCTTGCCGACAACAGTAATAACAGCTCTCATAAAAAAGAAACCTCCGAAAAAAATAATATTTGTAAATCATTATAACACATCTTAAAAATTAAAAAAAGGCTAAATTTAAACAAATTTCAGTCACTTTTTTTAACATTAGTTGTTATTTTAATGGTACATCCTTTCAATTCCGACAATATTTGTAGGATTATACAATTAATAAAAAAATTGTAGACATCGGGAAAATAATGTGCTATAATATTTCCATTATGATTTTTATCATAAATTTCTATATAAAGGATGGTTGTAATGGATAATATCTTAAAGCTTCTCAAGCAGAACGCACGACTTTCAACAAAGGAAATCGCCTCGATGACAGGTCTTTCCGAGGATGCAGTCGCGGCAAAGATAAAGGAATACGAAAGCACAGGAGTTATAAAGGGTTACTCCGCCATTCTTAATGACGAGCTTGCCGATAAGGATAATGTTACCGCTTTTATCGCAGTTAAGGTAACTCCGACTGCTGAATTCGGCTTTGACGCTATCGCAAAGAAAATTCTTTCCTATGAAGAGGTTGAAAGCCTTACACTTATGTCGGGTGCATTCGACCTTGCCGTTACAATAAGCGGAACAAATTATAAGGAGATCGCTCTGTTCGTTGCACAGCGGCTTTCCACTATTGAGGGCATAGTTTCGACCTCAACGCACTTCTTCCTTAAAAAATATAAGGATAAGGGCTTTATGATAAATGCTGATACAAAGGACGAAAGAGGATTTGTTTCCCCGTAAAAAACAAAAGGTCTTTTGAAAAAATGAAAGGAGCTTTTCTCCGTGATGAATTATGAACAGTTACTTTCCGACAAATGCAAGGAAATAAAACCGTCGGGAATAAGAAAATTTTTTGATATTGCAAATTCCATGGAGGGAGTTATCTCCCTCGGTGTCGGCGAGCCTGATTTCGCAACGCCATGGACTGTCCGCAGTAAGGCTATAAGCGTTCTCCAGCAGGGAAATACAGTTTATACCGCAAATTCAGGTCTTTTCGAGCTTAGAAAGGCTATTTCCGAATACCTTATAAGGAAAAATAACCTTAAATATGACCCGAACGATGAAATTATCGTTACAGTCGGCGGCTCTGAAGCTATCGACCTCTGCGTAAGAGCAGTCGTAAACCCGGGTGACGAGGTTCTTGTTGTTGAGCCGTCCTTCGTGTGCTATAAGCCTATCGTTGAGCTTATGCACGGCGTTCCCGTTGTTATTGAAACAAAACCAGAGGATAATTTCAAGCTTACCGCAGAGGCTCTTCGTGAAAAAATCACCGATAAGACCAAGCTTCTTATCCTCCCATTCCCGAATAACCCCACAGGTGCGATACTTACCCGCCCCGAGCTTGAAAAGATCGCCGATGTATTAAGAGATACAAATATCCTTGTTCTTACAGACGAAATTTATTCCGAGCTTTCCTATCAGGGTAAGCACGTTTCTATCGCCGAGATAGACGGTATGCAGGAAAGAACGCTTTATGTAAACGGCTTCTCAAAGGCTTTCGCTATGACAGGCTGGCGGCTTGGCTATGTTGCAGGCCCTCACGAGCTTGTTACACAGATGCTCAAGATACATCAGTACGCTATTATGTGTTCCCCTACAGTTTCACAGTTTGCGGCTGTTGACGCACTTGAAAAATGCGATAAGGACGTTCAGGCTATGGTTCGTGAATATGATATGCGACGCAGATATATCGTGAACGCATTCAATGAGCTTGGACTTGAATGCTTTGAGCCAGGCGGTGCATTCTATGTTTTCCCCTGCATAAAGTCAACAGGTCTTACAAGCCAGCAGTTCTGCGAGGATCTTCTTATGAAGCATAAGGTCGCAGTCGTTCCTGGTGACGCTTTCGGCAGCTGCGGAGAGGGTTACATAAGAGTTTCCTACGCTTATTCACTTCAGCACCTTAAAACCGCTATCGGCTGCATAGGCGAATACCTTAAAGAGCTTAAAAATGAACAGGCTTGATGTAAAAGCAAATGCAAAAATAAATCTCACGCTCAACATCACAGGCAAGCTTCCGAACGGCTATCATAGTATCAGCAGTATAATGCAAAGCGTTTCGCTTTGTGATAGGGTCACAGTTGAACGGACGGAAAGCGGCGGTATTGAAGTCACCTGCGATAATCAGAATATCCCATCGGGCGGAAAAAACATCGCATATAAAGCGGCTGAACGTTTTTCCGAATATGCGGATATTGCCTGTATGAACGTGAAAATACATATTGAAAAGCATATCCCCTCGGAAGCAGGGCTTGGCGGCGGCAGTTCCGATGCGGCGGCTGTAATTCGCTGCCTTAATGAGCTTTATGGGTGCGGCTATTCCGAAAGGCGGCTTTGTGAGATAGGCTCGGCTGTCGGTGCTGATGTTCCGTTCTGTATTATCGGCGGAACAGCACTCTGCGAGGGTATCGGTGAGGAAATAACTCCCCTGCCTATGCTTGAAGAAGATTATGTGCTTATCGCCAAGGGTAAGCTTGGAGTTTCCACTCCCGAAGCGTATGCAAGGCTTGATAAAACGGAGCTTTCACCGAAAAATTGGGATAAAAACGACTTTTCGGGAAGTGCAGATAACTGGGCAAGCCTTTGTACGAACGATTTTGAAAAGGTATCGGATAATCACGAAATAACCGATATAAAAGGCACAATGGAAAACTGCGGAGCAATAGTATCGCAGATGAGCGGAAGCGGTTCAGCCGTTTTCGGGATTTTCCAAACGGAAAATGAAGCTGTAAAATGCCGTGAAATGCTCGCTGATAAAGGATATTTTGCGGAGATTTGCAAATTTTCAAAATAAAAATAATGCGTTTCCAAATTAATCGGAAACGCATTTTTATTACATATATTTTTTCAAGAAGCTATCTATCGTACCAT
>CAYOAV010000034.1:0-11327 GCA_964402055.1 uncultured Ruminococcus sp.
CGGCATAGCTCGGTATAGATAACGAGGCCGCCATAATTGCCGTACTTAAAATTCCTGCGGCAACTTTTTTAAAATTTGTTAATTTCATATTTAAGTTCCTTTCATTATGTTGAAATATTTTTAACTTTTCTTTGAACTGATTTTTTTCCTTGCCCAAAGGAAAAATGTGGCTGAGGTTTCAAAAAGGAAGGAGTTTTCTTCTAATTCGATCAAAAATTCTTCGATAGTGCAGGGATGGTATCCGTGTGGTGACATATTTTCAATAGTTTTCATTAAACGATCTTCCGATATGTTACTGAAAAACATTGCTGTATCTTTGTTTACATTGCTTAGCTTTTTCAGATACTGATTAGCCTTGCGGTAATCTCCGAGTTTATAATATAAAATAGATAACGGAAGTAAAATCTGTGTGCCATCTTCAGGATATTTTTTATAAAGCTTAAGAGCGGATTCTTCATCCTCAAGATATGCGTATATATGCATAAGGCTGTAACGAACGCCTAAATTATCATTAGTGCAAAGCTCCAGCATTTTTTCAAATACAGGAATTGCAAGCCTCATCTGACCGCATTCAACGAAATTTGCGGCATATTTCTCCAGCAAACGCATATAGGGACGTGTTTCAAAAATAAGCCAAAAATCCCCTATATTTTCACTATCAAAAAAGCCCTGTTTCTTTAAATTTTTTTCT
Organism: uncultured Ruminococcus sp.; assembly: GCA_964402055.1. GTDB lineage: Bacteria > Bacillota > Clostridia > Oscillospirales > Ruminococcaceae > UMGS363. Next base: position 692 of record CAYOAV010000034.1, read on the forward strand.
GTTTCATCAATCAGCTCTGCGTATTTTTCATCAAGCTTTTCAGGAGTGTTGCAGCTTAATTCGATAACCGCTGAAAGAGCGTCAACATTATCAGGTTCAAGCTCAACAGCCTTTTTGGCGTATTTCAAAGCGGTCTTTTGCGTTTCAGCTGATTCGGCAAGCTCCAGATAATAATCTGCATCTGGTTTTTCAAGCTCATCATCAGAAGGCTGTTGCGATTGGAATAGATTTGCGACATTTAGTAAGCCATCATCGCTATTATAATCAAGGTCGGGGTTTTCTTCTATAAAGCGTGATATTTCTTTAGAAAGCTTTTCCATCGGATTTTTCATAATCAAGCCCCATTCTGCCATTTGCGGCGGTATATATAGATACAATAAAAGGCTATAAGTTGATTTCTTATAGCCCTTCGTGATTGGTGCGGATAATGTGACTTGAACACACACGGTATTGCTACCACTAGAACCTGAATCTAGCGCGTCTGCCGATTCCGCCATATCCGCATATTTTGGAAAATCATCATTAATAGAATGATACTTCACCTAAATATTATATTACATATTTGATCCAAAGTCAAGCAAAGAGCCTTCATTTAACAAAATATTCACAAATGATAAACGTCATTATGCTACTGAATTTATGGCTTTGGATAGATGTTTTTAGTCAAATATGGGATATATTCAAAAACAGTTGACAAGCAGTCTTGTATATGATATAATAAAATCCTTTCCCTTAAAATCAGGGAAAATCAATCGAAAACCGTCATTTTATGACATGAAACGAAAGGAGCTTTGGTATGAAACCGATGCAAAAAGACTGGTACAAAAAAATATGGACTCTTGATATTCAGGATATGTCATGGGTCGAGGACACAAAAAGACAGGTCGATTTTCTTATTGAAAAATTGAATCTGACAGGTAACGAAAAAATACTTGATCTTGCCTGCGGATTCGGACGGCATTCTTTGGAGCTTGCAAGACGTGGCTTTGAGGTTACAGGAGTTGACATCACACCCGACTATATTACATACGCTTCACAGACAGCTGAAAATGAAAAGCTTAACGCTCGGTTTTTCTGCTCCGATGTCCGTGATGTGAATTTTGAAAATGAGTTTGATGTTGTGCTTAATATGGCTGATGGTGCTGTTGGTTACCTTGAAAATGATGAGGAAAACCTGAAGATATTTAAAGTAGTATCAAAGGCTCTTAAACAGGGCGGAAAGCATTTTATGGATATTATGAACGGCAGCTACGCTGTTACGCATTTCCCCTGTAAGCTTTGGGACGAGGGTGAAAGCTGCCTTACGCTTTCAAATTTTGAATGGGATAATGAAACGAAAACGCTTATTTATGGTCAGCTTGATTATCGCTACGGTGAGCCTCTGCCAAAGCCTGTAATGGAGGAGGGCAACACAATAAGACTGTACAGCCTTGATGAAATAAAGGATATATACAGCAGGCTCGGTATGAGGGTTTATGACAGCTATGCAGATTTCAGCGGCAAAAGATCCTCGGATAATGATATCCAGCTTATGATTTTCTCTGAGAAGGTGTAATGATGTAATTCAATAAGGGGCTTGACTATTGGCCAAGCCCTTTTGTTGAATTGTTTAAAGAGGTGTAGTGTATGAAAATAGAGCATATTGCAATGTATGTAAATGACCTGGAGGCGGCGAAGGATTTTTTTGTAAAGTATTTTAACGCTTGCCCCAATAATATCTACGAAAATAAAACAACAGGATTCCGTTCGTATTTTCTTTCCTTTGAAAATGGTGCAAGGCTTGAAATAATGAACAGACCTGAAATGAACGATACCGAAAAAACAGAGCTTCGTACAGGCTTTGTTCATATTGCTTTCAGTACAGGTTCAAAGGAATGTGTAGATGAGTTGACCCAAAAGCTAAAAAATGACGGATACAGAATCTTATCAGCTCCGAGAACTACGGGTGACGGATATTATGAAAGCTGTATTGTCGGGATAGAAGATAATCTTATAGAGATCACCGTCTGAAAATTAAGAGCAAAATCTGAACAAAATAATAAAAACTGTCTGTATTTTGGCATTAAAGTACAATATCCTGCTGAATACGTTTACATAATTTGTTAAAAATGCACATATTGTTATTGATTTTTTATGAAAATAATGTATTGAAAATACTTTAGCGAAGTGTTATAATAAAATTAACGTTAAAGTGATATTTTAGATAAGATGTATACAGCACGGTGAGGTGATCCTATGACAGATTATAAAGGTAAAAGTGTTTTTAAGGGGATATCAGTCGGTAAAATCAAGGTTTATGTCCGCACCGATGTTCCTGTCGAGTGCCGCCGTGTGGAAGATACAGAAGCTGAAATGAAGCGTTTTTGTGACGCAAGAAAAATAGCGTCAGAACAGCTTGATGAGCTTTATAACATTGCCCTTAGCCAGGTCGGTGATGAGGATGCCGCCATTTTTATGATACATACCATGATGATGGAGGATTTCAGCTATCAAAGCTCCATTGAGCATCTTATTTCCGACAGCGGATTCAATGCGGAGTATGCCGTTTCCGCAACAGGTCAGAGCTTTTACGATATGTTCCGTAGTATGGATGATCCGTATATGCAGGCTCGTTCCGCTGATATCAAGGATATTACGACACGTCTTATCGGGATTTTAAGCGGAAGTAAGGAGCAGAGAATAACTGTAGATGAGCCGACTGTTATTCTTGCCGATGAGCTTTCGCCGAGTGAAATAATGCGTTTTTCGGGAAGTAATACCGTTGCCGTTGTGACAGCAGGAGGCTCTCCAAGCTCGCATACCGCTATCCTTGCAAGGTCAATGAAGCTGCCTGCTGTTATGGGTGCGGATATTGAGATAACTCCCGAGCTGAACGGCAGGACAGTGCTTATCGACAGCTATGACGGAGCGATATATCTTGACCCAGATGAAGAATTTATAAGTCATATCCTTTGCAAAAAAGCAAAAGAGGAGCAGAAATATTCAAGGCTTCTTGAATATAAGGGCAGAGAAAATATCACCGCAGATGGTCATAAGATCAATATTACAGCAAATGTCGGAAGCCTTGCCGAAATTGATGACGCTATTGAAAATGACGCAGGCGGTATCGGCCTTTTCCGAAGCGAGTATATCTATCTTTCAAAGGATTGTTTCCCATCCGAGGATGAGCTTTTCGAGGTTTATAAATCTGCCGCTGAAAAAATGCAGGGCAGAGAGATCGTTATCAGAACGCTTGATGTCGGAGCGGATAGACGAATGGCATATTATGGTCTGCCAAATGAAGTAAATCCTGCACTTGGCTGCCGTGGAATACGTTTTCTGCTCAATCGCCCCGATATTTTCAAGACCCAGCTAAGAGCATTGTACAGAGCGGCGGCATACGGCAATGTATCAGTGCTTTATCCAATGGTTTCAACTCTTGTCGATGTCGGCAGAATAAAAAAGATAAATAATGAAGCCGTGCGTGAGCTGTGGCGTGAGGAAGTGCCAATCGGCGATGTGAAGCAAGGAATACTTGTCGAAACGCCGTCAGCAGTCATAATAAGTGATCTTCTTGCAAGAGAGGTCGATTTCTTAAGCATAGGAACGAACGATTTAGCACAATATTCAATGGTAATGGATCGTGAAAATTCAATGATGAATGATTTTTATGACCCCGTTAATATTTCGCTTTTCAGAATGATAAAAATGGTTATCGACAATGCCCATCGTTACAGAAAAAAGGCGACTATATGCGGCGAAATTGCGGCTGATCATTCGCTTGCACCGATTTTCCTTGCAATGGGAGTAGATGAGCTTTCCGTTATTCCATCGGAGATACTTCCGCTTAGAAAAACCGTCTGCACAACGGACGTAAGCCTTGTTTCACAAAATGAGCTTTATAGCCTTTGGGGATAAAAAAGCCTGCTTTCGGAAATCCGGGAGCAGGTTTTTTATCAAATATGGTTTAGAAAAAGTTTGTTAAAGAGGATTATTTCCCTGTTTAATCTTTGTTAGTCCTTTCCTCCAATTCAAGTAAATACTTATCATAGTCAGAGAGAAATTCTCTATCCTGTATAATACGGTATTTTTCAAATTCTGTTTCCGCGTGGAGCTTTGCGATTTCAGCAGAGATTTTCCCAGCGTCTTGTAAAATACCATAATCAAACATTTCTATAAAACTATTAAGTCGTTTTTCCCAATCCTCCATAGTAAGAGGAATATGTCTTAACGTCATATTTTCGGCAAAATCCAGATATGCGGTAACCATACGATTCAACTGATGTAATTCATTTTCACTCAGATAATTTTTTGCAATCGTCACATCACTTTTTTTTATTTTACCATTCGGAGCGTCTGCCCATGAGGCAAGACCCATATGTTCCTTTTGATGGTTGGCACGTTCAACGATCAATTCAGCGGCTGTATGACCGTGAATCGCAAAGTGCATTTTGTTCTGAACTGTGGCATAAAATCTTTTGGTTGTTGCAGATGTTTTGTCATAGTCTATCGCAGTGGCATAAATATCTGTGATTTTCTGATAAAACTTTCTTTCGCTTGCACGAATTTCTCTGATACGTTCAAGCTGTTCATCAAAATATTTATCCGTTAGATATGTGCCTTGTTTCAGACGCTCATCATCCATAACCCAGCCTTTGATGGTGTATTCTTTCACAATGCCGTTTGCCCACTTGCGGAATTGTACTGCTCGTTCATTGTTTACTTTGAATCCAACAGCAATAATCATTTGAAGGTTATAATGATTGGTTTCTCTCTGGACCTGACGAGTGCCTTCATTTTGAACTATTAAGTATTTCTTAATAGTTGATTCAGGTTCTAATTCGGAATCATCATATATTTTTTTTATATGTTGATTGATAGCTGCAACGCTCACATCGTATAATGTAGCCATCATTTTCTGCGTGAGCCATATATTTTCGTTTTCATAACGCATTTCGATACTGTTTTCCTGTTCTCCCACAGAAGCAATATATGTCAGATATTCCGCAGCACTTGCCCGAATGTTTATTTCCTTTTCCTTTTTTGCCATCTCGGTCACCTCCGTAAAAAGTGTCATCATGCGGTAATACGCTTCAATTCTCTATCCTGCCTATTACTTTGTCGGCACATAATCCTCGCCGCTTAAAGCTCTGATAAGTGCAGAGTGCATTTCTTCGCTTCGCCAGGTGTTTGTGCTTCGGTCGAATTGTCCATTGCCGTTATCCCAGAGGAAGGTCGCAATACCATAATCATGACACATTTTTACAAGCTTTTCGCAGAAGAAAATACAGCTGTCAAAATCATCTCCGCTTGCGGCATATTCTCCGATGATAACAGGGATACCCTTGTCAACAAAGCTGGTTTTCATCATTCCGATAAGCGTTTCCATCTGCTCCTGCTCGGCAGACGTTCCCCAGCTGCTCTGTATATTTGTCGTGCAGAATTCCCATGGTGTGTAGTAATGCACCGATACGATACATCGTCCTGCAGGGTCTTCGGGCATATGATAAAGACTGCTGCAGGTCATTTTTATATCCGTCCAGTAGCCTGCTATGAGAAGATGTCGGACTGGATTTTTGCCGCCTGTTGAACGGATAAGGTCAACGAATGACTGATTTAAGCTGTTGAGCGTTTCATATGCCTTTGTGCTTGAAAGACTGTCAAATCCGACTTCGTTCATACTCTCAAATATGAGATGTTCGTCATAATCCTTGAAGCGGTCAGCGAGTTGCGACCATAAATTCAAGTAACGTTCAAGAGTTCCGTCATAATCATCTGCGGCATTGCATATCCACGCGCCAAAATCTGGATCGCCGCCGCCATCGTGATGAATATTTATGATAACATACATACCGATATCATAAGCATAGTCAACGACTTCCTGCACACGATTCAGCCAGCTTTCAGAAATATTGCCGTCAGAATCAATATGATCTCTCCAGGTAACAGGTATTCGTACAGCATTCACGCCGCTGTCATATAAAGCCTTGAAAAGCTCTTTAGTTGCGAAAGGATTGCCCCAGAGCGTTTCATCAGGTTCTGAACCATCGGAAACGTGTTCATCAAGCCTGCCGTCACCGTCACGGTCAGCCTGGCAAGCATCCAAAGTATCGCCAAGATTCCAGCCAAGTGTCATATCGCTGACAATTTCCTGAGAAGTAAGCAGGGAAATATCCGATGTATTTATATGTTCAATTGCTGCTGTATCAGCTTCGGGAATATAGCTTTCCTGCGGCACAGAACAGGCAGAAAGCCCGATAGCTGCGGATAAAAGCAGCGAATAAAATATTTTCATAGCGTTTCTCCTTTGTTTATTGCATACTACTATTATAATAGTAAAAGAGAAAAATTTCAATATAAAACCGATAACTTTCGTTTGAATTTGATGAAATGCAGTTTTTAAGAATCCGCTGATTAAAGCGAAGCGTTCGTTTCATAGTTTTAAAAAATGACAGAAACATATTAATCAGCGAATCTTTAGCCGTATTGGCGTTTAGTATCAGCACTATTCCGTTGTTTTGATGAATGTTGTTCCTATACTCTTGCCATTGTCCCGATAAAGTGGTATACTATATTAAAATACACTATATAGCAAGGGAGTTTTTATGAACAAAAAAATAAAAGTATTATTCGTCTGTCACGGAAATATTTGCCGAAGTCCTATGGCACAGAGCGTTTTTCAATACCTTGTTGAGCAAAACGGTATCGCTGACCGCTTTGAGATAGATTCAGCCGCTACAAGCACCGAGGAAATCGGCAACAGACCACATCATATGACCTCGGCAGAGCTTAAAAACCGCAATATCCCTCTCGTTCCGCATTATGCAAGGCAGCTTACAAAGGCTGACGGTAATGAATTTGATTATATAATAGGTATGGATTCTGCAAATATGCGTAACATATCCAGAATTATCAGCGGAAAAAAGGCTTACAGGCTTATGGAATTTGCAGGGCAGGACAGAGATGTTGCAGACCCATGGTACACTGGCGATTTCGTGACAACATATGAAGATATCCGACTTGGCTGTGAAAAACTGCTCGAAAGGCTCGGAGGTGAGCTTTAATGCCGCAGGCTACTAATTGCGAAAGCTGTGTAAACTATGTTTACGATGAGGATTACGACTGCTATGCTTGTATGGCGAACCTTGACGAGGACGAAATGGGCAGATTCCTTTCAGGGTCAAATTATTCCTGCCCGTACTACCGCCTTGACGATGAATATGGAGTTGTGCGTCATCAGATGTAGCGTCATGCCGTCAAGTGCAGACAAGTCGCTCCCCATAAAATGTAAAAAATCTGTTTATATTTATCATTTATGAGATATTATGTCAATTAATGTCGAAAAATACCGCCGAAAATGAAAATCTCGGGAAAATTTCAGCGTTTTCATTGATTTTTAAATGGAAATATGATATAATGTATAGCAGTTTTCTTGAAAAGGATTGATTTTTGTGTATGCTTGGGTAAGATATCCCGTGCGTTTTCTTTATAGGCTTTTTTACGATTTCCATATCGAGGGCGAGGAGAATATTCCGCAGGATAAGCCTGTTGTGCTTGCTTCAAATCACCGCAGCTATGCCGATCCTGTTATCCTCACAATGCCGATGAAGCTCCCTGTTTCATATATGGCAAAGGAGGAGCTTTTCAGGAATAAGCTTTTCGGCTGGTTTATACGCAAGCTTGGTGCTTTCCCCGTTACAAGAGGTTCGGGCGATATGAGCGTTATTGATGATAGTATAAATATCCTCAATTCGGGAAGAAATCTTGTTATTTTTCCCGAGGGTACACGTTCAAAGGACGGTAAGGTCGGAAAGGGCAAGACAGGCGTTGCGATGATTGCCGCAAAATCGGGTGCTGATGTTGTTCCCTGCGGAATTATTTTCGAGGGTGAAAAGCTGCATTTCCGCTCGAAGCTTACCTTACGCTTTGGCAAGCCGATAAAAGCCGAGGAAATAGCCGTTGAGGGCAATTCTCCCCGTGAGCTTAAGGACGTGAAAAAGCGTATTATGTCAGCAATAACCGAGCTTGTCGAGGGCAATGCACTGCCGTGTTCAGAGCCTGCGGCGATGATTGAGGATAAGGGAAATGTACAAAATTAGGGTCGCTGATAAGGCAGGTTTCTGCTTTGGTGTTGACAGAGCGGTCAAAATCGTGTATAATGAATTGGAAAACGGAAGAAATACTGTTACGTTCGGCGAGATTATCCATAACGAAAATGTTGTGCGTGAGCTTGAAAAATCGGGAGTAAGGGTCATTAATTCCAAAGATGAGATTGAAAAGCTCGAAAATGTCAGCGTTGTGATACGCTCGCACGGTGTAGGACGAGATGTTTATGAGCTTCTCGAAAAACGCAGAGCGTTCGGAGTTGAGGTTTGCGATGGCACTTGTCCGTTCGTCACAAAGATACACAAAATTGTTTCTGAAAAGTCGGAGCAGGGTCATGATATTATAATTCTTGGCGATAAAAATCACGATGAAGTAAAAGGAATCACTAAAAATTGTCATAATTTACCATATATTTGCTCTGATGAAGCAGAGCTTCGTGAAATTTTGCGAAAAAAAATAAAAAAATTTAAAAAAAAGGTTGCAATTGTTGCTCAAACAACGTATAATATAATTATATGGGAAAAGTGCCGTCAGGTGATTGATGAGGAATATCCGCAGGCAGAGGTTTTCAATACTATCTGCAGTGCGACCTCTGAACGTCAGCAGAGTGCTGTCCGACTTGCGGAAGGCTCTGATATGATGATAGTCATAGGCGGTAAACACAGTTCCAACACAGCAAAGCTCTACGACCTGTGCCGTGAGCGTTGCAATGCCTGTTTCCTGATTTCGGACGCAGGTGAGCTTGACAGGGATGAAATCCTTAGAAGGCTAAGTGATTCCGTTGAAAACTTTAACATCGGAATTACAGCCGGAGCTTCGACCCCGGCATATATAATCAAGGAGGTACAAAACCAAATGAGCGAAATTATCAAAAATATGGACGAGGATTTTGACTTCGCCAGCGCGCTCGACGCATCTTTCAAAAAAATATATACCGGTCAAAGGGTGAAAGGATACATAACTGGCGTAAACAACACAGAAGCAACAGTTGATGTCGGCATTAAGCAGACAGGCTATATTGCATTGTCCGAGCTTACAGATGATCCTACACTTAAGGTTTCCGATGTTGTCAAGGTTGGCGATGAGGTTGATCTTATCGTTATCAAGATCAATGACGCAGAGGGCTATGTTAACCTTTCCAAGAAGAAGGTTGACGCAATGGTTGGCTTTGACAAGCTTGTAAAGGCTAAGGAAGAGGATAAGATCCTCGAAGGCACAGTTACAAACGTTGTTAAGGGCGGCGTTATCGCTATCACAGAGGGAACAAAGGTATTTATCCCTGCTTCACAGGCAACTGCAAGACGTGATGAAAAGCTTGAGAGCCTTCTTAAGACAAACGTTAAGTTCAAGATCATTGAAATTGACGAGCGTAAGTTCAAGGCTATCGGTTCTATCAAGGCTGTTCTCAACGCAGAAAGAGATGCTGCAAAGGCTAAGTTCTGGGAGAGCGTACAGGTAGGCGATAAGTTCAAGGGCGAAGTTAAGTCCATCACTAATTACGGTGCATTCGTTGACCTCGGCGGTATTGACGGTATGGTTCATATTTCCGAGCTTAGCTGGAATAGAATCAAGCACCCATCCGAGGTTGTTAAGGTTGGCGACGTTGTTGAAGTATACGTTAAGGAGCTTGACAGCGAAAACGGCAGAATTTCTCTCGGATATAAGAAGGACGAGGATAATCCTTGGGTTAAGTTCGCAAACGAGTATTCCGTTGGCGATGTTGTTGACGCAAAGGTTGTTTCTATCACTCCTTTCGGTGCATTTGCACAGATTATTCCTGGAATTGATGGTCTTATCCATATTTCACAGATCGCAAACAAGAAGGTTGCAAATGTTAAGGACGTTCTTTCTATCGGCGATGCTGTAAAGGCTAAGATCACAGAGATCGATGTTGAAAAGAAGAGAATCAGTATGTCTATCAGAGAGCTTCTTGAAGAAGAAGGCACAGACGAGTCTGCTGAATAATTTTGGAATTAAAAAGGCTACTGTTTTATGATGACAGTAGCCTTTTTGGTATGGAGTATGAAAAATGAAATACGTTTGTAAATGTTGTGGTTGTGCGGTAATGGATTCAACAGATGAGTATGATATCTGTCCTGTCTGCTTTTGGGAGCGTGATTTTTATCAGGAAAAAAATCCCGATTATGAAAGTGGAGCAAACAGCATTTCACTTGAGCAAGCGAGAAAAAATTACGCAGAATGCGGTGCTTGTGATGAGCAATTTTTAAAAAAAGTGCGTCCTGCAAATGCTGATGAAAAAAATACATCTATGCGAAGAAATGACAGACGCAGATATGAGGAATTTGCGTTTGATGTCATTGAAAGAGCGGATTATGTAGTGCTTGCAATGACCGATGAGGACGGCTTACCGTATTGTGTTCCTGTATCCTTGGTAAGAATTGACGATAAGCTTTATTTTCATTCCGCATATGAGGGAAAAAAGTGCCGTTCTATGCTGAAAAATCCTAAGGTTTGTATAACTGCGGCAACCGATGTCAGACCTGCACCGTTTACAACCTTTTACAGTTCAGCTGTCGTAAGAGGAAATGCG
>CAYOAV010000034.1:11427-20439 GCA_964402055.1 uncultured Ruminococcus sp.
CAGACCTGCACCGTTTACAACCTTTTACAGTTCAGCTGTCGTAAGAGGAAATGCGGCACTTGTTGATGACGATAACCTTAAAATTACGGTTTTAAAGGCTTTGAGCGAGCGTTTTTCACCCGATGCAATGGACGGTTTTGATGAAGCAGTGGCTTCAAGTCTGAAAAGGACAGCTATATGGTCAGTTGAAATAGAAAGCATTACAGGCAAGCAGAAATCATAATACTAAACACCAATAAAATACAGGAATAAATCTGCACCGAAATCCAACATATCCGAGATTGTCGGCTTGATTTTTTTCAAATTTTAAATGGTGTTTAGTATAAAACAAAAAGCACCGAAAACAGGGGATTTTCGGTGCTTTTTTTGAAGGAAATATGTAAACCATAAAGATGGAGAATTGTTTGTCGCCGCCTTTTTTACGAATATTTCCGCTTGACGGCATTTTAATGTATGTTTTCCATACAGTTGTTAGCTTTAGCTGTACGGCAAAAGCTATGCCGCACAGCTAAAAAATGAAAAGAGGGAGAATATGGAAATTAGATATTGTTGTGATTAATGTTCCCTTGGAACGATTATTATAATAACCTTTATTTGTGTAAATTATATGAAAGGAATACGAAAATAAGAAAAAATCAGAAATAAAATTTTCCGCTGATTTATTTTAAGAAAATGCAGATACTACCTTATGTGGAAAGGTGGAATTTGCTATGAAAAATAAAATAAGCTTTGCGGAAAATCTTATCGTATTCCTCGCAGGAGGTCTTATCTATTCGATGATAGAAATATGCTTCCGTGGTTTTACACATTGGTGTATGACGCTTACGGGCGGATTTTGTCTGCTGATGATGTACCGCCATTATGCCGCAGATCCCGATGAGGATATGCTTTGGAAATGTCTTTACGGCTGCTTTGTGATAACCTCGGCGGAGCTGGCGGTCGGTTGTGTGGTAAATCTTCTGCTCGGCTGGAATGTATGGGATTATTCCGTTCAGCCGTTTAACCTTTTCGGTCAGATATGCGTGATGTATTCGGCTTTTTGGTTTATGATTTCCGTTCCTGCGGCAGGTCTTTGTCAGCTTTTTCAAAGGAAATTTGAAGAATTTGAGAAATTGACTTTATAATATGTAAAAATTTGTGCAATATTTTATCCTCGGGTACTGGACAAATTTGTTATTATGTGATATAATTAATAACAATTATAAGAATGCCATTTTATGCACATATTTCTTTACGGAGGGTATATATGCTTGATTTTAATAAAAGAAAAAGAATATTAAAAAAACTGTCCGATACAGCGGAAAGGAATGTTCTCCTGCTTATCCCATGCCTTATTGCGGCAGGAATTGTGAAGCTTTTTTATCACGTTGCTTGCAATGTTGATATTGCTCTGTCCGATAAAAACGGGGATTTTCTCGGCATAAAGCGTCATCATAAAGAGAAAAAAGCACCTCGCCGACAGGACGATATAGTTTATGTCAAGCGTGGCTTTACACAGAGAGCTGTTTCGCTCGTGCTTAGCTTTGCTTTTGTTATGATGCTCGTTCCGACGGCTTTTCCTGCTGTTGATATTTTTGCAGGCAGTACCTTATGGTCGCCAACTGGCATCGAAAACAGCGTTTTCGTTGTCCTTGATGATGACCCGAATATCGTCCGTGATGTTGCTATTCCTTTTGAAACTTTTACAGCTCCCGAGATTCTTTCTGTTACTGCAGATGGCTTCAGAAGCTGTGAAATCAAGTGGGATCTTGATAAATATAAGGGTGTGGATGGTCTTCCTTATGTTTTCTTTCCTGCTAAAACGAATACAGGTGCGGACGGTGTTCTTGACTCCATCGAGGTGTGTGCTTTTGTAACAAAGGACGGAAAAACCACCTTCCAGACAGGTCTTGAAACTATAAATTTAAATAATGTAAGTGGTTTTAGTAATGTAAGCGATACAATAAAGGTTGCAAATCTTGATCCTGACGCAAGCTATGATTTTGTGCTTAATGCAAAGCAGAGTTGGGCAGGTTATGATATAAGTAGCAAATTTGTTGAGCATAAAACTTTTGACAGCAATGGAACAGTTATTTCCGATGATATTGTTAAAACGGACAAGGCTTATAGTGCTTCATATTCATACTACGATGTCAACGGAAATGAGCTGACTGATGATATCCTTTACGTTCCTGTAGGTACTGACAGATATCTCCCTGGTAAATATAATAAAAACGGTGCGTATTCTCCATTTGGAAGGAAAGATATCAAGGGTAATAATGTTAAGCCGATGTATATTCCTCATTATTCGACAGCTAATAACCCTGAAGCTCATCTTGACGCAAGAAGACTTGCTGATGTTAAGACTACAGCCAATTATGTAGATGGCGATAATAATAAAAAGGTAGTCAAGATCGGTTATTCGGGAGCTATTCCGTCTGAAGCAAAGGGACTTCTTGTTTTCAGAGGCGTCGACAAGGGAACAAGCACAAGCTATAGCTGTATCGCCGCTGTTCCTATTAATGACGTTTCTGCTTCGCTTGTTTATACCGATACTAAAATCGATATGACAACAGCTTATAGATATTATGTTGTCCCTGCAACATGGTATACATCTTCAATAACACATATCGAGGATTATCTTACAAGCGGAAATGAAGATTATTTCTTCACAGGTAATATCCCGGGTAAGGACGATGTAAGCTTCAATAATACTGCGGCAGTTTATACCGATACCGCAACTCCCAAGGGCTTTACGCTAATTCAGGACGGAACAAGCTTTAACCTCAGCTGGAATAAGGTAACAGGTGCAACAGGCTATATCCTTAGCAGAAAGATCGGCGAGGGCGACTGGACTGTTATCGCAAATATTGATGACCCCGATACAGTTACATACACCGATAAAAATATCGCATATGATGTTGAGTATTCATATTCAATTGTTGCCGTAAATAGTGATAATAATGATAACGAAAGTGCCCCGGCTCTTATCGAAAAGAAAAAGCTTGCTATTGAAGAGCTTTCTGCACCGTATTACGTTTCCGCTGTTGCAGGCGATGATTACGCAGAGGTAACATGGTTCTGCGATGATGAAAAGGCTGATGGCTTCGATATTCAGTATGTTCTGACAAGCGAGCTTAAAAATATTCCTGCCAGTGCTTTGGCTCAGATGAGATTAAAACACAGCGATATCCCAAGCGATGACAGCGATGCTCTTACCTTTATTAAAGCAAATTACGCAAAAGAATATAACGATCTGCTTTCAAGCCTTTATGACACAGCATTTGAAACAAATGGCTCTGTTGTAAGCAAGAGCAGAGAAGATGTGCTTGTCAGCGGTTCAAACAAGTTCGGATATACTGTCCGTAACCTTGTTTCCGGCGAAAGCTACAGCTTCCGTGTAAGATCCTATATCCTTACACCAAGCCCTGATGATGAAAATGTTCAGCTCAAAAAGCCAGCAAGTGAATTTGTGCCAAAGAGCGGCGGCTATGCTGTTCTTATAAGTACAGATTTTGACGCTCCTATGGATATTAAAGCAGTTTCGGCTGATGGAAATATCACAGTCACATGGAGAGCTGTCGATACAGCAACAGGCTATGAGATCGAGGTTGCACGATATGATGGCAATGGTAACAAAATTACTGCATATGTCGATGAAGTAACTGATACAAAGTATGAGCTTAAGGATCTCCGTGCAGGCGATATCTATGTTTTCCGTGTAAGAGCCACAAAGCGTATCTCGGGTCAGACCGAGCTAAAGAAAACCGCTTATTCAGGATACTATGCTGTTATGGTCGGAAATCCTATCATTAAGGTTACGGACCTTAAGGCTGTATTGGACGAAAGCGGAGATAAGGTAAATGTTACATGGACTGCCGCAACAGGCGAGTTTACAGGCTATTACCTCTACATTACCTGCGATGGTGCAACTATTACCAAGGATATTACAACAAATTCGTATACGCATACAGATATCAAGTACGGCAAGTCCTATAGCTATTATGTAAGACCTTACCGTTCAGTTGTACTTTCTGACGGCACGGTTCAGTATTTCGAGGGCGATAAGTCGAATGTTGAATCGGTTACAATCGGTGGAACAGTTGGCTTCCCGACAGACCTTACAGCAACTCCGAGCGAGGGTCAGATAACTCTCGACTGGGCTGATGTTGCAGGTGCAACAGGCTATATTGTTTACGCTTCCTGCGATGGAAAGACCGAAACCTTCAACGTTTCAAAGAGTGAGTTCGTTCATACAGGACTTACCCCGGGAAAGACATATTCATACTATGTTGTTGCATATAAAACTATAAACGGTTCTCCTGTATACAGCGTTTCTTCGCCGACTGTCAGTGCAACTGTCGGAGGAACAGTTGCAGCCCCTGTCGATTTTGCTGTAACAACCAATGAAACAACAGCAATTATCAGCTGGAAGGCTGTTGATAACGCTGACGGTTATACGGTATTCGGAAAATCCGACAGCGGAAAAACGCTTGAAATCGATGTTTCGGGCAGTCCGTATACACATACAGGTCTTACCGAGGGCGATACATGGTCGTATTATGTAAAGGCTTATAAGCTTAGCAATAATAATAAGGTTTATAGTTCCGCAACAACCACTATCACAGTGAAGATCGGTGCAAGCTATCCACCTCCGAATGACCTCGTTGCTACTCCCGGAAACAGAGCTATTGCTCTTTCGTGGACAGCAGGTCAGAATGTTGATGGCTATATTGTATACGTTTATGACGATAATACAGGCGATTTCCAGCCGTTGAGCATCGTTTCAAGCGGTTCATATCAGCATACAGGTCTTAAAAACGGTAAGAAGTATACCTATATGGTTGCCGCTTATAAATTCGTGAACGGTGTGAGAGTTATCGGCGATTATTCGCTCGCAGTAAGTGCAATTCCTACATCGGGTGACGCTGCTGACGTTGATTATACTATCAGTATAAAAGGCACCGCTCCATACGGAATTTCGCATAGCACACTCATTTCTGCGGCGGCTAACCATGAAGCGTTCGATGAACCTGTTGACGCATATTTCTCGGTAAATGATGAATCAACAAGAGCTGTCAAGGAGGTTTTGAGAAATTACGCAAACGGATTGAAGAGCTTTATAGTATATCCGTTTGATATTTCACTTTACCTCGAAAATACGCTTATTGAAACAGAGCCGAACGATGGCTTCAATATCACATTTACCGTTCCTGTTCCCGATGTTATGCAGGATTATAGGGATTATATAACGGTTATTCACCTTAAAGACGATGGTACAGAGGTTATTGAAGATACTGTTTCCGATAATATTTTCGTCCAGTCTACCGACCTCGAGGTTCTCCCAAGTGCAATAGTTGATGTCGGCGGTGTTTGGTGCATTCAGTTCACAACTTCAAGCTGTTCGCCATTTGCATTTGTTGTCTATAAGGATAACCTTGACGATATCGGTTCGGGAAGCTCTGCCTCAGGTATGGGTGGCTTCTCGGGAAGCTTCAATACAGGAGTTCTCCTTATGACTTCATTGCCCGATATTCTTCCCGTTGAGAAGAAAACCAAGTTCGTTGAACGTCTTAAAAAGCGTTACAGAATTAAAAAGTAATAATTTTTCCGCCCGTCAGTTAATGTCGGGCGGTTGTTTTAGGGGGTATTTTATGATAAAAATACTGGTAAAAAAATTTGTAAAAAATTTTGAAAAAACCGATGATAAAAAGGTGCGGGAAAGCTATTCTGTGCTCGGTGGAGTTCTCGGAGGGATATGCAATATTTTCCTTTTTGTCGTAAAGCTTTTTATCGGCATATCCATGAAAAGTATCGCAATTATGTCCGATGCATTCAATAACCTTTCCGATATGGGCAGCTGTTGCGTTGCCGTTATCGGTGCGAAGCTATCGAACAGAAAACCCGATCGTGAACATCCATATGGTCACGGCAGATTTGAATATATATCCTCGCTTATAGTTTCATTTTTGATTATGCTTGTCGGCTTTGAGCTGTTCAAAACATCGTTTAGTAAAATATCCAACCCAGAAGAAATAGTTTTCAGCCTGCCGTTGACGATTATCCTCGTTCTTTCGCTCCTTGTCAAGCTATGGATGTACTTTGCGTATTCATATATCGCAAAGCAGATAAACTCAACCGTGATGAAAGCAACCGCCCGTGACAGCATAAATGACGTTATTTCAACAGGTGCAGTCATAATTGCAACGGTTATCGGATATTTCCTGCCGTTTTCAATTGATGGCTATATCGGTGTGATAGTTGCGGCTTATATTATGTACGGTGGTTTTAATGTCGCAAAGGAAACGATAGACCTGCTTCTCGGAATGCCGCCGTCACAGGAATTTATAGACGAAATAAGCGAGGAGATACTCAAAGCTGAAGAAATTTGCGGAGTTCACGACCTTATCGTTCACGATTATGGTCCAGGCAGAATTTTTGCTTCGGTTCACGCTGAAATTCCCGAAAGCTCCGATATTGTCCATGCTCACGAGGTTATTGACGAAATTGAGCGGGATGTATCGGAAAAGCTCGGAATTTCACTGGTTATACATATGGATCCGATAGCCGATAAGGACGAATTTGTTATCGGCTTGAAAAAAATGGTGCTTGATGAAGCCGTTGCAATTGATGAAAGCTGTTCAATTCACGATTTCCGCATAACAAATGGCGATAAAAATATAAACGCAATTTTCGATATTGTTATAAGGGATAAATATGACGAAAATGAACGCAAGGATATTGTTGAAATGCTGAAAAAAAGAGTCGCAGAAAAAGATCCAAGGCTTAATCTTGTTGTTACGATTGACGAGGTGTATTCCTGATGAGCGAGGAGCGGAGCGTTGACTGCGGCGAAGCTGTTATTTCATATATTCTAACTCGAAAAAAGGTTAAAAATATTAATCTGCGTGTAAAAGAGGACGGAAGTGTGTGTGTATCTGCACCGAATCGTGTGCCGCTGAAATTCCTTGACGATTTTGTTAAAAGCCGATATGAGTTCATTTCGTCCGCAAGGGAGCGTTTTTCAAATGCCGAACATAAAAAGCTGTGTTACGATACGCTTTCATCAGGCGATACTGTGAGCCTATTGGGTCAAAATATGACTATCGCCGTGGAATATGGTGACGATTGCGTTTATCCCGACAAAAACAGGCTCGTTGTACGCACAACTGATACTGAAAACGCCGATTATATCCGCAAAATGCTTAAGGATTTTTTTTATAACAGCACGGTTTCTCTTTTCAAGGCACTAAATGATGAGGTTTCAAAGCTATATTACGAAAAATATAGTATAAAAAGTGTCCCCATAAAAATTCGGAAAATGAAATCAAGGTGGGGGAGCTGTCACGTTACGGACGGCTTTATTGTGATGAATGAAAGGCTTATCCATTACCCGATTGAAGCCGTCAGATACGTTTTTATACACGAATATGCTCATTTTATTCACGCCGACCATTCAAAAAGCTTTTATTCGGTGGTTGCTGAATTTATGCCCGATTATAAAAAAGCGGCGAATTTTCTAAAAAAATAGACAACTTGCGACAGCTTTTTTATATTTCTGTTGTAGCTTTATCCAAAACTTGAAGTGACATATAAAATCCTATAAAAATTCACTTAAAATTCACAACATAATACTATAATAAATGGGTTGTGAAAAAAATGAAAAAAGAGGGAATTATATGGAAATCTTCAAGAATATGGCGATTATTATTTTCGCCGCAGAGATCATGGCTCTCTTATCCAAGAAGTGCAAAGCACCTCAGGTAGTTGGTCAGATCATCGCAGGTCTGCTTATAGGTCCTGCTATTTTGAACATTGTTCAGCCTTCCGATTTTCTTAATCAGATGGCGGAGATTGGTGTCGTTTTGTTGATGTTTTTAGCAGGTCTTGAAACCGATCTTAAGGAGCTTATCCGAACAGGTCCTCTCGCTCTTGCGGTTGCGTGCGTAGGTGTTGCAGTGCCGCTTCTCGGCGGATTTGTCCTGTTCTCATTGCTTATGTACGGCGGCTTCCCCGAAATGGGTTCGCCCGATTTTTACCGTGCATTGTTCATCGGCTCAATTATGACAGCAACTTCGGTTACTATCAGCGTTCAGACTCTCCGTGAGCTTGGGCATCTGAAGGGCAGGATTGGTACGCTTATCCTTAGTGCCGCTATTATCGATGACGTTATCGGAATTATCGTACTTACATTCGTTATCAGCCTTTCGGGCGGTGATTCATCTGAAAGTGCAAGTATCGGAACAGTTCTTATTCAGATACTTCTTTTCTTCGTTGTTACTATCGGTGTGGGCATACTTGTCTTCAAGCTTTTCAAGGCTCTCAACAAGAAATATGAGCATAGAAGACGTATTCCGATTTTTGGTCTTGCATTCGCATTGCTTATGTCATTCGTTGCCGAGGAATTTTTCGGTATCGCCGATATCACAGGTGCATATGCCGCAGGTATTATCCTTTCAAGCATCAAGGACAGCGATTATGTTGCACAGAAAATGGACACAAGCTCATATATGATCTTCGGACCTATCTTCTTTGTTAATATCGGTCTTAAAACTACATTTGCCGATATGACAAGCGAGTTGCTGGTGTTCTCAATACTCTTTGTAATTGTTTCGCTTATTACAAAGGTCATCGGTTGTGGCTTGACAGCAAAAATCGCAAGAAACAGCTGGAAGGACAGCCTTAAGGTCGGCGTTGGTATGATGACAAGAGGCGAGGTTGCGCTTATCGTTGCATCAAAGGGTCTTACAGCAGGACTTATGGATCAGAAATATTTCGTTGCTGTTATCCTGCTCATAATCTGCTCGTCAATTACAACTCCAATTCTCCTTAAGCTTCTTTATAAGGGAGAACCTCTCCCGGGCGAGGAAAAGCCTGCGGAGATTGCCGCTAAAGCATAAAAATCAACTCCTGCTGATTTTTCAGCGGGAGTTTTTTTATTATTGCTCCCCCAATTAACTCCTGAATTTTCTGCTTGCCCCCACAACCGAAATCCGTCGTCAGAAAACCTTGAAATATCCGCATATTCCTGCG
>CAYOAV010000035.1:0-15541 GCA_964402055.1 uncultured Ruminococcus sp.
TTTTTAGCGTTATCCTCGACCTGCTTATAAGCGGAACGTATTTCATCACTGCCATACTTAACAGGGGTTGGTAGGTCACCTGTTATTATTTCGGTAACATCGTGAAAAATGCCCAGCAATGCACAACGTTCGGCATTGTAGCTTTTCCCGAAATAGGTATTGCCGATAACAGCAAGACTATGTGCAAGCATAGCGGTTTCAAGGCTATGCTCGGAGATATTTTCGCTGTGGGTGTTACGCATAAGTCCCCAGCGGTTTATAAGCTTCATTCTTGAAAGCATTGAATAAAATTGATTTTCCATTTTGGTTCAGCTCCTTTATGTTAAATTCAATAAAAGGCTTGCTTAAGTTATAAATCTTATTTGCAGATTAAGCTTGATATAATATTTGTCATTTTCTTTGAACATCGTTCCGAATTCGTGACGTGAAGTGCTTGCTGTTTCAAATTTCGTATTGTTTATCAAATATGTTTCAAACTCATTTCGGTTAAACAGGTGATAGCATAAAACTTCGCCGTCTTCTCTTACGATAATATACCCACCTGTTGCATCGGCAGTGCCGTCCCAAACTCGTGATGGGAGTAGTCCCAAAGCACACTCGGCAAGAAACTTTTTGAATTTGTATTCATAAAATGGGTGCCCTTTTGATAAATTATATTCCATAGGGTTGTGTTTGTTTATTGAATCAAGTGATAATTTAATGATATTAATCCCTGATGAATAGTACTCTTTAAGCATATACGCACAAATTTGCGGAAGATCTCCATCTATAAGCTGTAAATTGCTTTCAAAAGTATCATTTTCCATTGAAATAAACTTTATGTTGCACAAATTACGATTCAAAATCTCAAATTTTTCTTTGAATTTTTTAGAACAAGTGTTAAATTCATTCATTATGTCATCTGTCATATTTCCTGTTACTTCAAAAATAAAATTTGTTGTTTTGCCTGCATTAACAAGAGTTGAGGGACTTCCTAACCTTGATTTTATACTGAAGCCCTGAACCGTTTCATAACCAGTGTTTATATCGTGAATTTTTATTCGTATATCTGCTTTATCTGTGGATTTGGCTTTTAAAACACTTATATTCAATGTTTCTAAAAAATCTGCGGTATCTGGTAATTCAAAAGCCGAAGTTGTAGCATTGATAATCTCGCAATATAAATTATCGGCGGCTGATTTGAATTCGGAACAAGGCAATGTAAGTAACTTGGAATTATTGTCGGTATTAACTACTGTTATTGTATTCTGGACTTTATTTATTCTGAATTCAAGCTTTCCGATAGGTTCTGTACGAATAATGTTGATGATATTATAGAACATATCGTCTTTTTTATTGAGTTGTGAATCTGCGGCATATAATCTCTTCATTTCAAGCAAACGCAGAAACGCATATATTTCGCTCCATTCGCCTTTGTTCCCCGAAAACTTAGGCATTGTCAATAACCTCCTTTATATTATTTGCGATTGCTTCAATTACATTAACGGTAACGCTGTTACCGAATTGTTTGTACAAATGAGTATCTGAAAGCTCCAATTTATAAGTATCAGGAAATCCCTGCAATCTTGCCCATTCCCGGGGGGTCATTTTTCTTATATCTTCCTTGTTTATCTCACCTTTTATATGTGTTACAGGTTTCATACTGTGTTCCCTGTGATCGATGATCAGATTTCTCTCCCTGCCCATACCGCCGCAAACGATAGCACCAGCAATGCTGTCTAATGGTCTGATTTCGTAACCAAAGCCGTTTCCCTTGGCTTCGTGACGAGCTTTATGCTTTTTCAATGTTTCCACATAAACGTCACTCAAATAATACTTGGGAGAAATCGGAGCGTCTTCAAGGATATCGCTGATACATTTGCTATTATCGGTAGTATCTGGAAAAGTGAATTTTGATGAATCTATATCGTTTCTGAAGCAAACTATATAGATTCTTTCTCTGTTTTGAGGAACACCGAAATTTTTACTGTTTAGAATCTGAGAATAAACAGTATATCCAATCTGTTCAAAGGCTTTTTTTATTACCTTAAAGGTTCTTCCCTTATCGTGAATGGTAAGTCCTTTGACATTTTCGCAAAAAATGACTTTTGGTTTATGATAATCGCAAATTCTTACAACGTCCTGGAAGAGAGTTCCCCTGCACATTCCTTTATAATCATCTTCAAACCCCATTCGTTTTCCAGCAAGTGAGAAAGCCTGGCAAGGGAACCCAGCTAAACAAATATCGAATTCGGGGATTTCACTTTCCTTGATTTTTGTTATATCTCCAGCTATATCAAATTCATCGTTAAAATTGGAAGTGTATGTTTTCTGTGCGTATTCATCCCATTCACTTACGAATACAGTTTCGATATTTTCCTTGAACGAATTGTCAAATCCTAATCGGATACCGCCTATTCCTGCAAATAAATCAATAGCTTTGAGTTTGCTCAATTTTTATACCGTCCTTTTGATAATATAGGCATACTTGCCATTTTTTATTGACTAATATAGATTATAACTCAAATCTCATATAAAAACAATACATTTTTCAACAATTCCCCCAAAAAAGTCCTCGTTTTGGTACAAAAACGCAAAACAGAAAATAATTATTGTTTTTCGATAAAAAACTATTGACAAATGATAATATGCGTGGTATCATATCTTTAACACAATAAAACCTTGGGGAGGAATTAATATGAAAAAAACAGATAAAATATGGACAAACAGAATGTCGCTTACGCTTTCAAGAGTTATCGTTTGGGTGCTGGCAGTGATTTTTGCCGCATCAGTTGTATATACTTCTCTTTCTCTTATTATATCAAAATGGGAATCTGTGGGTCTTGTTTGGGATTTCGGGTTTCTTGTATTTGAATTCGGACTTGATCCTATTGCTTTTTATACAGCTTTTTATCTTTGTGCGATTTTTGCTTTTACGGCTCTTTTTTATCTTAACAGGTTATTGAAAAATATCGCCGCAGACAGGATCTTTATTGAGGAAAATGTTAAGATACTCCGCATACTATCATGGTGCTGTTATCTTGTTGGCATTGTAATGGCAATTTACAGCTTTGAAGCGTATCCGTTTGTTATTATTGCGGCGGCCGCGGCATTTTTCGGCTTGATAATACGGGTGCTGAAAAATGTTTTCGCCAAGGCTGTGGAAATTAAGGAAGAAAATGACGCTACGATATAATTATGAGGTGAAATATGTCGATAATTGTAAATCTTGATGTTGTTATGGCGAAAAGGAAAATATCCTCGGGAGAGCTTGCGGAAAAGCTTGATATTACGCCTGCAAATCTTTCGATTCTTAAAACAGGCAAGGCAAAGGCGATACGTTTTTCTACGCTTGAAAAGCTTTGCGAAATTCTTGACTGCAAGCCAGGAGATATTCTTGATTATGAAAGGAGCGAAAAAGATGAATGATGAGCTTTTGAATGAAAATATCGAAGCTGAAGCTGTGAAGTCTGATTATATTGAGGAAAAACCTCCGTTCTGTACGGTTGGTGAAAGCATTTTTGCAATCCTATTTTGTTTTTCGGGGTATTTTTTCATTAAATTATTTCTGAAAAATAGCTGTGGTATTGCCGCTTCTGCTTTTCTTGAAGCTATTCTTATGCTATCCTTGATTATGGCAAAGCTCCGCAAGGCTGAAAATAACCGTTATTCTATGGCATATCTTATACTTTCGGCAGTTTTTTCGCTTGGTCTGGGAATGAGTGCAAACGGATATATACAGTTTATGGATTTCTGCTTTGCTGTGATGTTTTACTGCCTTTGGGGTTACTCGCTCAATTCTCCTGAATGGCAGGGACTGGCAGTTATGCCGTTCAGATGTATAAAAAAAGCGGCTGTAAAAGAGCCGTTCGGTAATTATTCCGCTTGCCCGAAAGCTGTTTTCAGCATTTTTAGACATAAAAGCGGTGCAAAGAATATAGGTTATGCTGTTGTCGGACTTATGCTGTCGATACCGCTGACGATCGTTGTATGTATTTTGCTTATAAGTGCGGACGATGGCTTTGATAAAATGCTTGGCAGTATAATTGACAGCATAAGCCTTGCAGGGTTCTGGACGTTTATGTTCGGTCTGCCTGTGTCATTCTGGATATTCGGCATTATTTATGCGGCTGTTTCGTCAAAGGGAAAGCTTCGCACGGATTATATCAGCCTTGAAGAGGAAAAGAAACGCAGGCAGGTCGCTCCGACGGCTTTAATATGCTCATTTGCCGCTCCGCTTTGCGTTATATACGTTATGTTTTTCTTTTCTCAGCTTGGATATTTTGTATCAGCCTTTGGCGGAGCTGTTCCTGAGGGATTCAGTATATCGGAATATGCAAGAAAAGGATTCTTTGAGCTTTGCATTGTAGCCGTGATAAATCTCCTTGTGATAGCGGCTATGAACGCATACTGCCGCAGAACGGATGGAAAAAATACAGCATTGAAGCTTATGACTGTTATATTTTCCGTTTTCACGCTTATACTTATTGCAACAGCCGAGAGCAAGATGTACCTTTATATAAGCCGTTTCGGACTTACACCGAAGCGTGTTTATACCTCATGGCTTATGCTGATACTTGCAGTGATCTTTATTTTAATAATAGTATCAAGCTTTGTTAAATTCCCTGCGGAAAGAATAGCTGCTATATTTATTATAGCCGCCGCATTGCTTCTCGGATTCTGCGGAGCAGATGGACTTATTGCACGTTATGACGCAGGACTTATCGAAAGCGGAGTTATGACAACATTCCCCGATGATCTTTCGGCAGATTCCGCTTCATATATAAAAAAGTGCCTTGAAAGTGAAAATGAGCAGGTCAGGGAAGCTGCCCAAAACAGTATGATCCGATTATGTGCGAAGGTTTCAATGGAAAAAGCCTTTGAGCGTTCAGTTACGGAAATGTTTATTTTTCGGTAAATTTATCGATTATATCCTGTAGGGTTATACCGCCGAGATATTCGTTTATTACCTTGTAAAGTCCCTCCCATACGGCGATAGTCATACATTCGTTATAATGACTGCATTCAGTCGGGTCGCCGTCAAGGCAGGCAACGGGAGCAATGCTTCCCTCGGTAACATTGAGTATCTCAGCGACTGTATACTCCTTTGGACTGCGTGAAAGCTTATAACCGCCCTGATAGCCTCGGTTGGTGGAGAGCATTTTCGCACCGTTGAGAAGCGGAACGATCTGTTCCAGATATTTTTTTGAAATATGCTGTCTTTCGGCGATATCCTTAAGAGCAATGTAGCCATCGTTGCTGTGCATACCTAAATCGAGCATCATTCGCAGAGCGTATCTGCCTTTGGTTGATATTTTCATTATATTTACTCCTCTGTTAAAATAGTTCATATTTTGCGTTTGCTACATTATATCATATAATTCATATAATTTCAATAGGCTTTTGTCGGAAATATATGGTGATTGCTATTATTAAAGGAATCGCAAGCCTTTTATTTTCCATAGATTAATCTGCAGTTGATACAAATAGTAATAAAAAGATATTATACAACTATTCGTAAAAGTTACAATAAATTTACAAATTAAAAACAGTTTAATGCAGAGGTTTTGAAAAAACTCCTGTTATCCCCCTCAAATGACGTAAAATAGCCATTTGAGGGGGATTTTTTGTTTTTGCTTCAGAGCGAGGGATTTTGTTGACTTTTTTTGAATTATATAGTATAATTTTTATTAGGCTTTGTTTGATGAAAAAAGGATTTTCGGGTTCTTTTGCATCGGCAGAGAGGGATGATATTTTATTTTTTCAGAAAGGGAGTCATTTATGGATTCTGATGGGCTTGCGGGGAGTATTTTTATCCTTGCACTTGTTTTTTTGAGAGCGTTTCTTGCAATTTGTGAGGCGGCAATAGTCGAAATCCCCGATTCACGGGTCGCTGGCTATGAGAATGGTGGAAAATCAGAGAAAAGGCTTTATGCCGTGATGAAGGATACTTCGGCGCTTACGCATATTTTTTCCGCAGGAAGAGGTATGCTTACATCTGCGATATGCGTTGCTTCTGTGGCAACCTTCGGGGATAAGGCTTCAACGGCGCTTGCAGAGCTTACGGATATGCCCTGTTCGGTGGCTTATATATTGGCGGTAATTGCTGTGCTTGCGGTTGACGCGGCTGTTATACTCGCTGTTTGCTGCGGCTTGCCTAAGAGGATAGTTACAAAGAAAAATGCAGAGGAAATGGCTTTGCGTTTATCGGCTGGATTCAGACTGCTTGCGGCTGTTGTTTCGCCCTTTGCTGCTATATCTGCGGCTATAATACGAACCTTTGGCGGACTTTCCGATTCCTCCGAGGAAGTGACAGAGGAAGAAATATTGATGATGGTTGACGCAGGAAATGTTGAAGAATCCCAAAGGGAAATGATAAGCAACATTTTCGGCTTTGACGATAAAAATGTTTCCGATGTTATGACGCATAGAACGGATATTGTTGCCGTTGAAATGTCAGCAGGGATAACCGAGGTGATTAATGCGTCAATAGGAAGCGGATTTTCAAGAATACCTGTTTATGAGGACACTATAGACCATATTGTCGGAGTGATAAGCGTTAAGGATCTTTTATGTATGATAGGTTCTGATGCGGCACAAAGCACTCTTGCAGGTGATATTATGAGAGAGGTCTACTATGTTCCTGAATCAATGCATTGTAGTGAGCTTTTTAATCATTTTTCACAGAAAAAGACTGTTATGGCGATCGCTGTTGATGAATACGGAGGCACGGCAGGCATTGTTACGATGGAGGATCTTGTTGAAACGATAGTCGGCGATATCCGTGACGAATATGATAACGAGGAGGAGGATATCAGGCAGATATCTGATGATACCTATACTATAAGCGGAAATGCTTCGCCCGAGGATATTTTTGATAAGCTTGGTCTTACGCTGCCCGAGGACAGTGATTTTGATACAATGAGCGGATTTGTTATAGGTCTGCTTGGGTATATTCCCGAAGAAAATGAACACCCAAGTGTTAAATGTGGGAATGTGTTTTTTACGGTGCTTGTTGCTGAAGATATGTGGATATCAAAGCTTAAAGCGGAAATTGGAAAGGACGGCACGGAGAATGAAGAAGCTCCGTCAGCTGATACCGATATTTTAAATCGAAAAGGAGAAGAGTAATGAGGATCAACAAAAGAAAAACGATGAGTGCGGTTCTTGCCCTTGTTATGTCAGCGGCTATGCTTACAACAGGCTGTGGAACAACGACAGAGGATAATTCTGCCGAGGCTATGACCTATGCGGCTTCGGAGGCTGTGACTGTCGGCAGCCTTGCAAGAATGGAGCTTGCGGCTCAGAACTGGAATGAAACGCAGATAAACGAAACAATGTACACAACACAGGCTTGCTGGTCCAGAAAAATTCCTGAAGCAGGCGCTGAAGCGGTTTCAAAATACAAGAAAAACACCAAGGTAACGGTTGTTGCCGCTACTGATACAGGCTATTACAAGCTTAAGGATGGTTCTTTTATCCATTCAACCTTCCTTTCTGATGAAAAGGTTGGTGCGACTACTACGACAGAGGATGATGTCGAAGAGATTTTTGATGACGATGATGATACCACTACCACCAAGAAGTCCTCAACAACGACTAAGAAAGGCTCTAAGACAACAACGGCCGCAACAACAGCTAAGAATAGCACCGATAAGGTAACTTCTGTTACTTACAGCAAGGATTATACAACAAAGTATGTTTATAAGCAGCTTCCTGCGGCTGAAAAGACTCTTTATGCGAATATTGTCAAGGCTGCAACCAATTTCAAATCAACTGCGGCTATTCCCGATGGCCTTAGCAGAAATCAGGTCATCAAGACGTATGTAAACGTGCTTAATCAGGAGCCTCAGCTTTTCTGGCTTTCCAACACTATCCCAACCTCTTCCGGCGGAAATCTTAAGCTTAGTTATATTTACACCCAGAAAGAGGCAACAACCATTCAGACCAAGCTTGATAAAAATGTCAAGACCATTATGAACAGCGTTAATCAGTATAAATCTACCTTCAGCAAGATCAAGGTTATTTATGACTGGGTAATTCTCAACAGCGAATTCAGCGTTTCAACCACAGATGAAGCGAACAGCACTATAAAGAACGGACTTACAAAGGGTGCGGAGCTTCAGTGTGCAGGCTATGCAAGAACTATGCAGTATCTTTTTGATATTGCAGGTATTGAAAGCGTTTGCATCATCGGAAAAAATACCGAGGGAACAACACACGCTTGGAACAAGGTTTACTGCGACAACGGCTATTATAATATAGACGCTACATGGGGAGATCCTAAGAACGGCATTGGCGATGATTATATCAGATATAACTTCTTCCTTGTTCCTGATTCATGGATAAAGAACGATCACCTCAATCCTGCAACATATTTCAGATCAAACGGTGTTGCTATATCACTTTTTGATCCTCCTGCGGCTACTAAGACATCCGCTAACTATTATAAGGTTTATGAGAAGGAATTCAGCACCTATAAAACTGCTATGGCTGGCTTCAAGGCTGAGCTTGACTCTGCTATCAAGGCTGGAAGAGTGGCTGTTACCATAAGGGTTACCGATTCTGAGCTTTACGATAAGATGAACTCAAACGCTGCGGGCAAAGAGCTCCAGAAATATGCAAAAGCAAAAAGCTCAAAGGTTCAGAAGCTTAAAAAATTCAGCAAGGTAAGCGGCGGTGTACTCGTTGTTCAGTACGATATTGTTTACAATTAATGCCAGCTGAAATCAAATGATCTGCTTAGCAGCTTTGCTTTGCGGATAAGAAAGGATAAATTATGAAAAAGAAGAATATGAAGGTTATTTCCGCTGTTCTTGCTATGCTTACTGCCTTTACTATGATGGCAACAGGCTGTGGCAATGATGTATCTGACGGAGATGAGCTTGTAACCAACGTTATTACACAGGCTTCCGATGGTGAAGCCTCCGATGATGCGGAAAATAATTCGGCAGAGGTTACAGAGCAGACTGTTTTTGAAACAGTGCTTGATGAAAACGGAAACGCTGTTACAGATGCAGAGGGTGAGGTCGTTACCCAGCCTGCCACTATAACAACAGCTCCCGAAAACGGCGGCGAGTTAGAGAATATTTTTGAAAATATGACAACTAAGCCTGCTATTAAAATCGATACAGCGGTTGACAGCAGCACAAGATATGTTTATAATACCCTTACAGATGATGAAAAGGCTCTTTATGATGCTATCGTCGGTGCGGCAACAAATATGTCAACAAGAATTTTCGGCACACAGAATCTTACCAGTGCTGAATGGATGAAGGTTTTCGGCACGGTTTATAACCAGGAACCACAGCTTTTCTGGCTCAACAGTAAATCAGTTGTCGGCAGACTTTATTATAACGAAACCGATACCGAAAAGATCGCTTCAATGCAGGCTGAAATCGACAAGACGGTTGACGCTCTTGTTAAGGAAGCAAATGGAAAGTCCTCAACCTTTGATAAGCTTAAGGTTTTCCATGATTATCTTGTGCTTAACGCTACATTTGAAAAGAGCGAAGAGGCTGGAAATTATAATCAGACCATTTATAACGCATTTTCAGGCGGCACTTCAAAGCAGGCTAATATCCAGTGTGCAGGCTATGCAAAGGCTATGCAGTATCTTTGCGATAAGGTTGGCATTGACTGTATGGTCATTACTGGAACAAATGAAGAGGGTGCAACCCACGCATGGAATAAGGTTAAGGTTGAGGGCGAATGGTATAACCTTGACGCAACATGGGATGATCCTATCCTTAGCACGCCTATCACTAACTTTATCCGTTATAACTATTTCCTTGTTCCAGATGAATGGATAAATGATAAGACGCATTTCAGCATAAATACAGTTAAGCTTAAGAGCGGAGATACTGTTAAGTATTATGAGCCGCCTGTGGCTGATGCGACTGCTCAGAACTACTTCTATAAAAACGGCTTCGTTTATGATGACTTTGATTCCGCTGACAAGGCTCTTAAGGCAGAGCTTGAAAAAACTGCTGCTGACGGAAGAACTGTTGCTCATATTATGGTAAGCTCGGACGAGCTTTATAATCAGATCAAGGGCGAGCTTAAGAGCTATCAGGATTACATAAAGGGCAAAAATTCAAGCGTAACAAAGCTTAAGGAAAGCTGCAATGAAAATATGCGGGTAATTCAGCTCAATGTTGTTTATTGATTTTCCTAAAAAATATGCGGCACTTATTTTGACGGCGGTTTTGTTGCTGCCGTCATGCAGTGCTGTTGACGAGAGCATTCCTTCGGTACAGTCAGATGCGGTTGTATCGCAGGAAAATCTCGATTATGTCTTTTATACCCTTAATGAAAAGGAAAAAACAGTTTATTCCGATATGATCAAGGCTGTCAATGCAAGGGAAAATGAATTTTCTTTCCCTGATGGCTTTGAAAGCAGCGATATTAAAAAGCTTTTTACACTGCTTTATACACAGCAAGAGCGTATCTTCTGGCTGGACAGCAGATTTTACTGCGATGATGAACAGCGTAAGCTTTATTTTATGTATCGTTACGATGAGGAACAGACCGACCGTATGCGTGTAGCACTTGACCTTGAAGCAGGCAAAGTGCTTTCAGGCTTTGTAAAGACTGATGGTGATTATGAAAAGCTGCTTGCAATACATGACGCTGTTGTGCTTTCCTGCAATTTTTCCAAGGACGGAGCTTATGCTTCAACAGCTTATGGAGCTTTAACTGAAGGCTCGGCAATGTGCGAGGGTTATGCTTTTGCGTTTTCCTATCTCTGCACGGCGGCAGGAATTGAAAATTATGTCGTCAGCGGAACAAATGATGAAGGTGAGGCACATCTCTGGAACAAGGCTGTATGCGACGGTAAATGGTACAATTTTGACTGCACATGGGATGATCCGATATTAAAAAATGAAAATCCCGATTATCTGCGGCATGATTATTTTATGGTTTCAGACGCGGAGATAAACGGAATATCACATTTCCCAGATACGCAATATCTTCCCGATGTTCCCTGTACGGATAGTAATAATAACTATTTTATCAGGGAAAACCTCTGCTTTGACAGCTATGACGAGGCTTTGGAGGCTTTAAAGTCGGAAATAAGGATCGCTGCGGCTGGAAACGGTGAAGCGGAGATACGCTTTTCATCCGAAGCGCCTTATAATGAAATTGTACAATATCTTTTTGAAGAAGAGGGTTTGAAAGAGATCATCGAGGAGCTTAACGGTAAGGACGCTTTGAAAATCAAATCGGCACACTATACCCTTAACAGCAACTTGTATGTGATCCATATTTCCCTAATTTTTGAATGACGATCTTGGAAGGATTGTAAAAAGAATTGATGAAAAAGAAAAGAATTTTGATCTCGGCGGTTTTGGCTCTGTTACTGCTTGCAGGCTGTGATAATAATACTGCCGACTGGGAGGATACCCTCCCTTCTGCGGTGACTACTGCTTCTGAAAGCTCTGCGGAGGTCATTGAGGCTGAAACTAATCCGCCTATTTCCATTTCCGTTCCTGAAACTACAACTTCAACGGAGAGAAATACGGAGCTTGCGACTACTGCCGAAACTACGGCAACAAGTCCGACCTCAAGAATAACGACTGAAACAACGACTACCTCAACTGAAACGGTGACTGCGGCTACGACAACTGTCACTACCACTGAAACAACCACCCAGCCAACCACAAGTGAAGCTGCAACGGTGACTTCCACCAAAACACAGACGGAAACGACTACTGTTACCACGGCTGCTACAGTTGTCCGTGAGGACGGAGAGTATGTTTTTGTCAAGGGTCAGCCCATCAGTCGGGCATATGTTTATGATACGCTCAGCGATAACGAAAAAAAGGCATATGACATTGTTCTCAATGCGATAAAGGCTCACGAAAGCTCCTTTGATCTGCCATTTGAGCTTGGAATATCGGGCGATGAATATGTAGACCTTTATCAGCTGATATTCGATTTTGAATACAGCGTTTTCGACCTTGGCGTAGATATAAGGTATACGACAGATTCAAGATCGGGAATTGTTGTGGGAGCACAGCTTTCATATCTTTACACCGCTGAACAGGTTGAGGATATGCAGAAGAAAATTGATATTGAAGCCAACAAAATTCTTTCCGATATAACAGACGGAATGTCGGAATATGAAATAGTTAAGCTCTTTTATGACAGGCTTGCATCGGAGATAGAATATAACGAAAATGCTGAAAATCTGCGTGATATTTATGGTGCTTTTGTCGATAAATCAACCGTTTGCGGCGGCTTTGCAAAGGCGTTTTCCTATCTTTGTTCAAAAATCGGAATTGAAAGTATAACAATAACAGGCGATTTTAACGGAACTCCGCATATGTGGAATATGGTTAAAATCGGCGGCAATTGGTATCACATAGATGTAACGGCAGGAAATGCCATTAATACGGATTTCCCATATATCAGATATGATTATTTTTGCGTTACGGACGAGGTTATAAAAAAATACCACACGCTTTATGAGCAGTCCTTTGAATATCCCAAGGCTGAAAGTGAAAAGTATAATTACTATATTTATAACGGACTTGTGGTCAATGATGATGCAAGTGCGGCAAATCTTATCGCTGATGAGATAATAAAAGCGTCCGAAAAGGGCATTCCAGCGGTTCAGTTTATGTGTTCAGACGATGAAGCTTATGAGGATATCATTTTCTATCTTTTTGATTCTACTCAAAAACACGCTATTGATATTTACGAAAATACATATGATTCAGCGGTTAAAAAATATAACGTTGGATCTATTCAGTATCACAGCGACCCAAAGACAAGGGTCATAAAGCTTTTCCTGCAATATATTGATTGATATGGAAAGGCTTTGGAGGTAAATTTATTTTGCAAAAGCTAATATGCAGTGCGGCGGTCCTTTTAGCTGCCGCTATGCTCCTGTCCTCCTGCAAAAAAGAAGAAGAGGAGCCTGAATATAACGGCACCTATCATATGATAGAGGGCGGAACCTCGGTTCTGATAAAGGATAAAACCGTTGAGCTGAAGGACAGCCTTATATATTTTCCTGAGGATATGGAAACGATATTCGGAAGAGAATATCTATCCTCCGAGGAAAGGGAAATCTACGATTCGCTTGTGCAGGCTATCGGCAATGAGGAAGAATCTGTGCCAATGATTGACGATGGTGCGGTGTATACAAAAATACTTAACCTTATCGGCGTTGAGCAAATGGGATTCAGCAATGTTGCCGAAAGAAAAGTCGGTCAATTCGATACCGAAAGTCAGCATTTTCCCGTTGAGTTCACCTACCGCTTCACCTGCGAGGAAATGAGCAATATGAACCGTGCTGCTGAAGCCGCCGCAAATGAAATAATTGAGGGGATAGACCCTGCGGCGAGCGTTTATGAAAAGCTTAAATATTTTCATGATTATCTTGTTATAAATTGCGAAAGCGATTCCGATGATATCTACGGCAACACTATATATGGCGCTTTGGTGAAGAAAAAAGCTCTGTGTGAGGGTTATGCGAAAAGCTTTTCTTATCTTTGCAATAAGGCAGGGATTGAAAATATCATAGTTACAGGTTCAACTGATACCGCTCATATGTGGAATATGGTTAAAATTGACGGAAACTGGTATCATATCGATGTGACATGGGATAAACCCGAGGGTTCTCTTGCAGAGCTTTATCCCGATCTTGTGCTTTATCAATATTTCCTTGTTACCGATTCCGTTATAGAAAATAACCACACGATATGGGAGATAGCCGCATCGATGCCTAAGGCTTACGGAACAACTGAAAACTATTTTGTTAAGGAAGGCTTTTACATCGAAAAAGAGGAAGACGCTGAGCTGATAATCGAAAATGCAATAAAAAAAGCAATCGATGAGGGAAGTCACAACACTTCGGTCAAATTTTCAACAAATAATATGCTTCTGTCCGTTGAAAGAAGTATGGTGGAAAGTGCTGACGGTAGAGGAGATTTCCTGCGTAAACAGATAGAAAATATAAGCTCCGAGCTTAATACAAAGCTTAATGTCAGCTGGACGGATTATTATTCGGGTTATAGAATACTTGTTTTCCTTATAGATTATTGATACACTCACTAATGGTGGGTGTATTTTTTTGCATATGGACTGGCATAGGCTGAATATCCTTTACAGAGATATTTCAAGGGAGGGAGCTTATGGGTCTTAGTTCAGCCGATACAGGCTGTATTTCAGAGGATAATAACAGCGTTGTTATTGCTCTTGCAGGAAATCCTAATGTCGGGAAATCTACTGTTTTTAATTATCTTACAGGTCTGCATCAGCATACCGGAAACTGGACGGGAAAAACTGTACAGAATGCACAAGGCAGTTTTTCCTGTGGAGGTATAAATTACACACTTGTTGATATTCCAGGGACATATTCTATACTTGCTCATTCGGCTGAAGAGGAGGCTGCAAGGGATTTTATATGCTTCGGCGGTGCTGACGGAGCTATAGTTGTATGTGATGCGGCTTGCATTGAGCGAAATCTTAATCTTGTTTTGCAGATACTGGAAATTACGCCGAATGTAATAGTATGTGTAAATCTTATTGATGAGGCCGAAAAAAGACATATCAGCGTTGATTGTGAAAGACTTTCCGAGCTTTTGGGCGTTCCTGTTTATCCTGCGGCGGCACGTTCAGGAGTTGGAATGAAGGAGCTTTCGTCAGGGTTTGCAGGAATAAAAAACAATGGGAGCGTTTTCCAATGCGAATATCCTGATGAAATAGAGGAGGCTGTAAAAGCCATATCCGAGGGCTTAGGGTGTGAAATTGATAAACGATTTGCCGCACTTCGTATTCTGGAGGGAGATGAAAAGCTTTCGCAAAGGCTTCTCGAGGGAGCGTCAGAGAATATAACTGAAATAATTGCAGGCGAAAAGGAACGGCTGACGTTGGCAGGATTTGACAGAGATAAAATATGTGATTCTATCGTTAATACGCTCGTTCGGAGCAGTGAACAAATAGCGGCGGAATGCGTCAGCTTCGGAGAAGAAAAGAGCTTTGAGCGTGATAGAAAAATTGACCGTATTTTAACGCATAAAATCTGGGGAATACCGATAATGGCGGCACTTCTTGCTGTTATTTTCTGGATAACGATATGGGGAGCAAATTATCCGTCAGAGCTTCTTTCCACCGTGTTCGATTCTTTAGGTGGAAAGCTTTGTGAGATGATGACAAGCTCTCCGAAATGGCTTTCGGGTTTGTTGCTTGACGGGATTTATCGTATTTTAACGTGGGTAATTGCGGTTATGCTTCCGCCGATGGCGATTTTCTTTCCGCTTTTTACACTTTTGGAGGATCTTGGTTATCTGCCGAGGATAGCTTTTAATCTTGACAGGTATTTCAAGCGTTCGGGAGCTTGCGGCAAGCAGGCACTTACAATGGCAATGGGTTTTGGCTGTAATGCTGTTGGAATAACTGGCTGTAGAATCATAGATTCGCCGAGAGAGCGGCTTATTGCTGTTCTGACGAATAATTTTGTACCCTGCAACGGAAGATTTCCTGCACTTATTGCAATAATAACAGTATTTTTTGCTTCGGAAACGGCTCTGGGTTCTGTGGGTGCGGTAGG
>CAYOAV010000035.1:15641-20009 GCA_964402055.1 uncultured Ruminococcus sp.
TCGGGATTTCTTGATCCGTTTGCTCATCTTTTCGGAATGGACGGTGTTATACTGCTTGCATTCATACTCGGACTGCCTGCAAATGAAATTGTTATCCCGATAATGCTTATGGGATATCTTTCGACAGGTATAATTGCGGATTATGATAGTCTTTCTTCGCTTAAAGCTATACTTGTGGATAATGGCTGGACTAATGTTACAGCAATCTGTACGCTTGTATTTATGCTTTGTCATTTCCCGTGTGCGACTTCGCTTATGACGATGAAAAAGGAAACAGGAAGTATAAAATGGACTCTTTTAGGAGCATTGATACCGACAGCAACAGGTCTTGCAATTTGCTTTATTATTTCTTCCCTTAGCAGAATATTGGAGGTTTTATTATGATTTATCAACAGTATTATCCCTTTCAGGAGCTTAAAACTCAATATGAAAGCCTTGAGCCAAATATCAGCGATTACACGTTGTTTTTTCATTATAACGAGCATTATCTTCCTGCTCTCAAAAAGCTTAATGGTATGGTTCTTGCCGAGCCGATTTTACAGAATATCCCGTTGGAGATGCTTTCGCATAATGATAATATTGAAATAGCGAGGTTGGCGGCGGCGGTTTTCGGGCATGAGCTGTATTTTAAGTCGTTATCGCCTGAAATAACAGAGCCAAGCGAACATCTGAAAGAAATCATTGAGCGGCAGTTCGGCTCGGTTGAGAATTTTCTTGATTCAATAAGAGAAAATGCGGCAGATGTTTATGGTTCAGGCTTCACATGGGTGCTTACGGATAATAACGGCGGATTATTTATAATGTCAACGCCTGATCACACTCTTCCAAAGGGTGATAATATGCGACCTGTTTACGCACTTGATTTATGGGAGCATAGCTATTACCTTGACAGGCAGAATCATCGTGCTGATTATGTTGACGCGGCTCTTGAAATTATAAACTGGGCGGAGCTTGAAAAAAATCTTTAAAAAAATTCTCCCATAGCCTTTTTTGAAGCTATGGGAGATTTGGAATTTTTTTAAATTAGTTGTTGATGAGCTTATCTTCACCATTCCAGCTATAAAGCTTTCTGATTTCCTCGCCAACCTTTTCGGATGGGTGTTCAGCGTGGAGCTTTCTCATAGCCTTGAAGTGAACCTGCTTGCCTGCTGGTGACATATCAAGGAGGAATTCCTTAGCAAATGAACCGTCCTGAATATCGGAGAGAACCTTCTTCATTGCCTTCTTAGTTTCCTCTGTGATGATCTTAGGACCTGTGATATAATCGCCGTATTCAGCAGTATTGGAGATAGAATATCTCATTCCTGCGAAGCCAGACTGATAGATAAGGTCAACGATGAGCTTCATTTCGTGGATACACTCAAAGTAAGCGTTTCTTGGGTCGTAACCAGCTTCGCAAAGTGTTTCAAAGCCAGCCTGCATAAGTGCACATACACCGCCGCAGAGAACAGCCTGCTCACCGAAGAGGTCTGTTTCAGTTTCTGTTCTGAATGTAGTTTCGAGAACGCCTGCTCTTGCACCGCCGATTCCGAGTGCATATGCAAGACCGATATCCTGAGCGTCGCCAGTAGCGTCCTGCTCAACAGCGATAAGACACGGAACGCCCTTACCAGCCTGATATTCGCTTCTTACAGTATGTCCTGGACCCTTTGGAGCGATCATAATAACATTTACATCGCTTGGGGGAACGATACAACCGAAATGAATGTTGAAGCCGTGTGCAAAAGCAAGAGTTTTGCCTGCTGTGAGGTTAGGAGCAATTTCCTTTTCGTATGTTTCAGCCTGCTTTTCATCAGGGATAAGGATCATAATAACATCAGCAGCCTTTGTAGCGTCTGCAACAGACATTACCTTAAGACCCTGTGCCTCTGCCTTTGCGGCACTCTTTGAACCGCTGTAAAGACCTACAACAACGTTTACACCGCTGTCTTTAAGGTTAAGAGCGTGAGCGTGACCCTGTGAGCCATAGCCGATAATAGCAACGGTCTTGCCGTCAAGTCTGCCGAGGTCGCAATCCTGCTGATAAAAAATCTTATTCATTTTAATTTCCTCCGTATGTAATTATATTTTGAACTGTGCAGAAAAATCTGACGCAGAATCATAGGTTTACTTTGTTTTAAGGCTTTCCGAGCCCTTTTCGATAGCGATAACGCCTGTTCTTACAAGCTCCTTAATGCCGTAAGGACGTACAAGCTCCGCAAAACGCTTCAAGGTCGAAGGTGTATCGCATATCTCAACTGTTACAGTATTTGAAGTAAGGTCAACTATCTTTGCACCCATAATTTCGCATATTGTGAGAATTTCGCTTCTTTGTGAATTATTTGCGTTTATCTTTATCATCTGAAGCTCTCTTGAAATAAAGTCGTTCTCGCCGAGGTTTTTGACTTTAAGAGTTTCGATAAGCTTATTAAGCTGTTTTTCAAGCTGCTGTGCGGTATGCTCATCGCCGTCGGCAACGATAGTTATTCTTGAAATTTCGGGATCGTCTGTAACTCCGACTGCAAGGCTGTCAATATTGAAGCCACGTCTTGAAAAAAGGCCCGAAACTCTTGAAAGAACACCTGCGTGGTTTTCTACAAGAACGGAAATTGTATGTTTCATAATCTGTATCTCCCTTATAATGTGCTTTCATTTTTGGAAACGTTGACTTCAAGCAGGAATGCCTTGTCCGAGCTTACAAGCTTTTTGACAGCTTCTTCTGCTTCGTTCATATTTGAAACGGACATTGAATCAATGCCGTAAGCCTTGGCAAGCATTGCAAAATCGGGGTTGCCGTCCGTCAGACGTACAGCAATTTGGTTATCGTAATAATTCTTTGTCTGAAGCTCACGAACCATTCCAAGACGGTTATTACGCATAATGATTATTTTTACGGCAATATTCTCCTGAACTATTGTTGCAAGCTCCATCATCTGCATCTGGAATGAACCGTCACCGCAGATAACGACAACTTCATTATCGGGGGCTGCCATTTTTGCACCGATAGCAGCAGGAACGGAATAACCCATTGTTCCCATTCCGCCTGTTGTGAGAAATCTTCCATTCTTTTTGATATTGAAGTTATTGCACGCCCATATCTGATTCTGACCTACATCGGCAACGCAAACGGAATTATCGGGAAGTGCGTCAGAAAGCTTGCGTATGAACATTTTCGGGTTGATAAAGCCTTCTGTTTCATTTTCGGTCGGAACGGAATTTTTTACCTCGTTAAGCAGGTTCACCCATTCGGAACGGTCTTTTTCCTCAATATATTCGTTAAGCTCTGCAAGAATGGTTTTGCAATCGCCTACAAGAGGAATATCAACGTCAATATTCTTACCTATTTCGGCAGGGTCGATATCGATATGTATTATCTTTTTATTTTCGGCAAGGAAGCTTGGCGAGCGGACAGCTCTGTCGCCTACTCTTGCACCGATGAGGATAAGTGTATCACATTCATTTACAGCTGAATTTGCGGTTTTTACGCCGTGCATACCTAACATTCCCATATAAAGCGGATGCTCTGTCGGGAAAATGCTTATTCCCATCATAGTTGAAACGGCAGGAATGCCTGATTTTTCGGCAAATGCGATAAGCTCGTCAACAGCGTCAGAGGCAAACACTCCGCCGCCTGCACATATAAGCGGCTTTTTAGCCTCATCAAGAGCCTTGGCGATTTTCTTAGCCTGCATTGTATTTCCCTTGACGGTCGGCTTATAGGTACGTATTGATATTTCTTCAACAGGCTCATAGCTGATAAGAGCCTGCTGGACATCAACTGGAACGTCGATAAGGACAGGACCTCTTCTTCCTGTACCTGCGATATGGAAAGCCTCCTTGAAGATCCTTGGCAGTTCTTCGGCATTCTTCACGAGGTAGCTATGCTTGACAAACGGCATAGCAGAGCCTGTAATGTCGGCTTCCTGGAAAACATCACAGCCTATCTGATCGGTAGAAACCTGACCGGTAATGCAAATAATAGGAATACTATCGGCATAGGCTGTTGCAATAGCTGTAATAAGGTTAGTAGCACCCGGACCTGATGTAGCAATGCAAACGGCAGGCTTATTTGTAATACGGGCATAGCCGCTGGCTTCATGACCTGCGTTAGCTTCGTGGCGAACGAGGACATGGTGGATATCGCTTTTGTAAAGCTCATCATAGAAGGGGCAGATAGCAGCTCCGGGATAACCGAAGACGACCTTGACACCCTCTTGCTCTAGGCATTTGACCATGGCTTCGGCGGCTTTAATCTTTTCAGTCATCCAATCACTCCAAACATAATAAATATACATCTATTATACGATTTTTTCCCTCTAAAGTCAACCGAAATTTTATATTTTTATAAATATTACGATATTTTATTTAGTTATGGAGGGTATAACGGGG
>CAYOAV010000036.1:0-9137 GCA_964402055.1 uncultured Ruminococcus sp.
TTTTAATTTGGTTGCGGAGGCTGGATTTGAACCAACGACCTTCGGGTTATGAGCCCGACGAGCTACCGAGCTGCTCCACTCCGCGATATATTTTTCGTAGCCTCAACCAGACTGCTTAATTATTATAGCACATATAATTTCGTTTGTCAACCCCTTTTTTTAATTTTTTTTATTTTTTTGTATGTAAAATGAAAAAGCCCTCAAATTATTGCTCCACCAATTAATTATTGAAGATTCATGCGAAGAACCGCAACCGAAAGCCTAGGAAGAAAACCGCAGAAATATGCAGATATTTCAAGATTTTCTGACGACGGATTTCGATTGCGGGGCAAGCAGAAAATTCAGGAGTTAATTGGGGGAGCAATAAATGGTTACTTGTGGAAACACATGTTAAAAGAGTAGTATCTTTCTTATTTGATTTATGTAATTTTTCAGCCTGACAAAGAATATAATTGAAGCAGACAATACAAAATAGGAGAGATCAGAATGTCGGAAAAAAACGGACTTGCAACTTCCTATGCCGAACAGCTGATTAAAAGCTGCGGTGAAAATACTATTGCTTCAAAAAAGAAAAATGCTCCGCTGAAAATTTTTCTCGGTCAATTTCGTGACGCAATGGTTATGATATTGCTTGCGGCGACTGCTGTTTCTGCGTTCCTCGGAGAGGTTTATGACGCACTTGCGATAGCGGTTATTGTTCTGCTCAATGCGATACTCGGCTTTATTCAGGAATATAAAACCGAAAAAACTCTTGCGGCTCTTAAGGATATGACAGCTCCGACAGCAAAGGCTTACCGTGACGGCTCACTTACCGTTATTCCTGCGGCTAAGCTTGTCCCTGGGGATATTATTGAGCTTGAAGCAGGCGACAGAGTTCCTGCGGACGCTGTTATACTTGAATGCAGCTCCTGCTTTGCAGATGAGAGCATTCTGACAGGAGAATCCGTGCCTGCTGTAAAAAATCAAGGCTCGCCCGATGATACAGATAATTCTATCGGTCGGTCGTGTTATCTTTACAGCGGTACTGTTGTGACCAAGGGAAACGCTTTGGCTAAGGTCACTGCGACAGGCTTTTCTGCACAGGTCGGACGAATTTCGGGAATGCTAAGCGATATTGATGAGGGCGAAACGCCTTTGCAGAAACGTCTTGGCGAGCTTGGAAAAACTGTTGCGATAATATGTATAATAGTATGCTTTGCGGTCGCTGGTGCGGGAATACTTCGTGGAGAGCCGCCCTTTGATATGCTTATGACAGGAATATCCGTTGCAATTGCCGCAATTCCCGAGGGTCTTCCTGCAACGGTCACTATCGCACTTGCACTTGCTGTCAGACGTATGCTTTCACGAAAGGCTCTTGTACATAGGCTTCATTCGGTGGAAACACTTGGCTGTACATCGGTTATCTGCACGGACAAAACAGGAACTGTTACGGAAAATAAAATGACAGCTGTAAAGACATTTTGTGGTGGACGAATATATGATATTTCAGGAAGAGGATATTCTCTGAACGGAAGTTTTTCAGAAAGCGGAAAATCGGTCGATGCAACAGAGGATAAACCACTGAACTTGTTATTAAATTGCTCTGTATTATGTTCAAATGCAAAAATATCCTCACCGAAAAAAAGCCGCTCCGACAAAAGCGTTGATATTCAGGGCGATCCGACAGAAGCGGCACTGCTTGTAATGGCGGCGAAGGCAGGAATTACCTCAGAAAAAATATGTGCAACCTGCCGCAGAATTTCGGAGATACCGTTTGACAGTGAAACACGGCGAATGACAGTTATATGTAATGTCGGAGGAGAAAAAAAGGCTTTTTCCAAGGGAGCTGTTGATGTGATACTGCCTTGCTGTACATCAATAATGACAAAGGACGGGATAAAGCCGCTTACATCGTCATTAAGGCGAAAAATATCGGCTGAAAATGAAAAAATGGCTGATGAAGCCTTGCGTGTGCTTGCT
Source organism: uncultured Ruminococcus sp. (assembly GCA_964402055.1). GTDB lineage: Bacteria > Bacillota > Clostridia > Oscillospirales > Ruminococcaceae > UMGS363. The sequence goes on from CAYOAV010000036.1 coordinate 1,960, forward strand.
TTTTGCGAAAAAAACGGAGATATTTCCGATACACAAAGCGGTATGGTCTTTCTCGGACTTGTTGGAATGACCGATCCACCCCGTCCCGAAGCGATAGAAGCGGTGAAGCTTTGCCAAAAAGCTAAGATACGCACGGTAATGATAACAGGCGACCATAAAAACACTGCCGCCGCAGTTGCGAAAAAGGCTGGAATATATCAGGACGGAGATTTTGTTTTAACAGGCAAGGAGCTTGCACGGCTTTCCGATGAAGAGCTTGATTCACGTCTTGATAAAATTTCTGTATATGCAAGGGCAACTCCCGAGGATAAGCTTAGAATAGTCCGAGCGTTCAAACGCAGGGGAGAGGTTGTCACTATGACAGGCGACGGAGTGAACGATGCACCAGCCGTAAAGGAAGCGTCTGTTGGCATATCTATGGGAATAACGGGAACTGACGTTGCAAAGGAAGCGGCTGATGTTGTTCTGCTTGACGATAATTTTGCAACGCTTGTAAAGGCGGTAGAGCAGGGCAGAGGCGTATATACCAATATAAGGAAATTTGTGCGTTATCTTCTTTCCTGCAATATCGGAGAGGTTCTGACCATGCTTCTTGGCATAGTAGCAGGTCTGCCGACAGTGCTTCTGCCTACTCAATTGCTGCTTGTAAATCTTGCAACTGACGGATTGCCTGCTGTTGCACTCGGAGTTGAGCCTGTTGACCCTGAATGTATGAACCGACCGCCGAGAAAGGCTGATGAAAGCTTCTTTTCGGGCGGTTTGCTGAAAAAAATAATATTCAGGGGAGTGCTGATAGGGTTATGTACCCTTGGTTGCTTTATTTTTACTCTGCATATGTCGGGCAGTACCGAATCGGCGAGAACAGCGGCACTTTTCACTCTTGTTATGACCCAGCTTGCACACGTTTTTGAATGTAAATCGGAAAGCAGGAATATTTTTACAGTTCCTTATTTTAATAATCCTAAGCTTATTCTTGCGGCATTGTCCTCGCTGATAATAATATTTGCGGCGATATATCTACCCTTTATGCAAGTAGTATTTTCAACTGTTGCACTTTCGTATGAACAGCTTGGAATTGCGTTTGGCTTTGCAATGGCTGCACCGCTTTTGCAATGTGTGATAAGAAAATAACAAAAAGCCGCTGTAAAAAATTCCCCAAGAAAAAAGACTGCTGATCTTGACAAAAAGCAAGACAGCAGTCTTTTTCGGTGGTAATTTTTTTACAGCGCTTAATGCTGTTTTATTAGTTGTATGCGGCAATTTCCTCATCAACAACTGTTGAATATGTGTCACGGGTCTGAACCCAGCTCTCGGAGATCTCGTTAGCGATACCCTCATAGAGAATACCCATAACCTCATCGCCCATATATGTGCTAAGACCGTAGCCATAGTCATATGCCTGTGTGAACTTGGAGGAATCATAGAAATCCATTGCGACATCGTACATTTCAGATGACCAGCCAGCGTTATTTTCAAGGAACTTCTGCTTTGTTGCGTCAGTATACTTGGAATCATAGTTCACAAGTCTGTTGCAGTCGAGCCAAGCCTTTACAACGTCACCGTTTTCCGAACCCTTAACCCACATATATGCGTTGATCTTAGCGGAAACGAAATATTCATCCTGCTGAGGATCCTTCGGGAGCGGAACTATCTGGATAGTGCTTTCGGGAACGGAGAGTGAAGCAGAGTTATATGCCCATGTACCCATTCCGTAGAAAAGAATATCATCACTTACGAATGCTGCTTCAGGTCCTATCCAGCCACGCTTGATAAGGTTGCTCTTGAAGATATCCTCAAGCACGCCCTGAGCGCGTTCGATCTTTGCACTTGCCATATTATTGTTGAACTTTTCGCCATCATATGTAACCATAGTATCGCCTGCTGTGTAAACGAATGCGTTAGACCACCAGCCGCCGATTCCGTAGTTTTCAGGGTTATTTTCAACGTATGTTTTCATCATATCAACGAAAACGTCCCAATCCCATTCGCCGTTCTGATAAAGCTCATAAGGATCGTCAAATCCGTTAGCCTCAACGGTATCGGTATTATACATAAGAATCTGTGTATCGCTGAAAGCATAGCCGAGGGGAGCGATATAATGCTCACCGTTCCAAACGAACTTATCAGCCTCTTCCTTTACATCTGCCCACATAGGATCTTCCCAGTCAATGAGAGAATCAATAGGCTGATACTGATTCTTGGAAATATCGTAAGGGAATGTACGCCATTCATAAACGAAAATATCAGGTGATGAACCGCCGAGAATAGAGGTTGCAAGGTCATCAAAACGCTTGTCAGATGTAGTAGGGATATACTCTATTGAAGCACCGTATGTGTCCTCGAATAAAGCAAGCTCTGCTGAACGTTCAGGTGAGTCATTGGTAGGATTAAGGTCATAAATACCCATCCATTTAAGAACCTTTCCGCTGATGTCAACATCTGTTTTTAATACTCCCTCATCGGCAGAAACCTCGATATTATCGCCTGTCCATTCGGTTTTTTCGGTTGTGGTGATATCCGCAGTTGTTTCAGCCTCTGAATTTTCTCCGCCGCAGGCAGTAAGACCGAATGCCATAAGCATTGCAAGTGATGCGGCAGCGATTTTCTTATAATTCTTCAAAATTTTTCCTCCTCAAAGAAAATAAATATAGTATTTGCGATATTTCAAAAAAACTGAAAACGTTTTCTGAAATAAAAACACATCACAAATTAATGCTTTTTGATTATAGCATTTTACAACAAATTTGTCAACAACATTAAACGTTTAATGTATCTTTTGCACAATTTTTTCTTTTATTTTTAGTTAAAACACAATAATCAGATTTTTTACTGTTCAAATTCAAAAAAATATGCTATAATAAAATAATGATTAAATTTTCGGAGGAAAAAATGGCTGAATTAACAAAGGTTGAGATATTTACCGATGGAGCTTGTTCGGGAAACCCTGGCCCTGGAGGATATGGTGTGATACTTCGCTGTATGGGGAACGTAAAGGAGCTTTCAGGCGGTGAAAGGGACACGACAAATAATCGTATGGAGCTGTCAGGTGCGATAGCAGGTCTTTCAGCGTTAAAGCGTCCGTGTGAGGTCGTGCTTACAACAGACAGCAAATATGTCTGCGATGGTATAAATAAAGGCTGGGCGGCTTCTTGGAGGAAAAACGACTGGATAAAATCCGATAAAAAGCCTGCACTTAATTCCGATTTATGGGCAAGGCTGCTTGAACTGACTGAAATGCACAAAGTTACCTTTGTATGGGTCAAGGGTCACGCAGGTCACCCCGAAAATGAACGCTGTGACGAGCTTGCCGTTATGGAACGTGATAAAGCAGCTTTACAGAAAGGATAATATTATGGAAAATTTACCTGTAGTATCAATAAAACCTGATAAAGAGGAACAACGCAATATCCGCAGAATGTACGCAAAGACGGCACTTGTGATAATAATAAATATGTTGTTGTACAATATCGTATTTAGATATCTGTTAATTTTTATTTTAGGCATTGTAGGCGGCGGCTTTTCTTCATGGAGTGAAATGATAGAAAGTGCAAGGAATGTTCTTGAAAATGATGATTTAAGCACGGTGTTCAGCTGTCTTATTCCTATTTTGAGTGAGAGTATTTCAATTTTTATAGGAATCAAGCTTTTGAAGCTTGATTTAAAAAAGCTGTTTACCTTTAACGGCTTTACAGGCAAGGAGCTTGCAAGGGATTGTTCGGTATGCTTAGGCTTACAGACCGTAGCCGCACTTATCGCCGCACTTGTCGGGTTTATACTTTCACTTTTCAATCTTGAGTCGGCAACAGCGGACCTTTCTGCTCAGAATAATTCAGCGTGGTCGCTTATATTTATGTATTTTTATGCCTGCCTGCTTGGCCCTTTGCTTGAAGAATTGCTTTACAGAGGAGTCCTTCTGCAAGGAATGAGAAAATATAACGAACGCTTTGCGGTGGTGCTTTCCGCTCTTATTTTCGGACTTATGCATCAGAATTATCAGCAGTTCATACTTGCGGTTATGGTAGGACTTGTGTTTGCGGCAGTTGATTTGAGAGCTGGCTCGATAATTCCGTCCGTTATTATCCATATTATAGTAAATACCTCGGGAGTGTTAGCACAGCTTGCAATGCAGTCGGCAGATTTTGAAGCTTTTTCATATGTTGCTTCGGGTGATGCAAATGCCGCTTTGAGCGGAAATGCCGCATTTATGGTTATGATAGCATTAAATGCAATATTCCGTTACGGCTTTATGTTCCTTGGCATAATTCTTCTTATAATGGTTATGACAAAGGGCAGAACGGTACGCAGACCCACTCCTGCAGGAAAAAGCAGAGGCTTGCCGATACTGCTCCAATCTTCGCTTTGGTATATCATTTTTATCATATATATTTATCTTTGCTTTGTACAGCCTATAAGCGTTATTCAATAAAAAATTACACCCGACTGAATTTTGATATTCGGTCGGGTGTATTTTTATTCCGTTTGTTCGTCTTCAATTTCAACAGGACGTTCAAGACCAAGCTGTTCGTACAAGTCGTTGATATCATTGTCAAGCTTATCTATCTGCTGTTGATATGCCGCTTCCTTTTCTGCTTCTGCTTTCTTTATTTTATTTGTTGCCGCAAGGTTTATTGTGTACAATACCGTTACAGCCGCCGCAAATATCACAAGGCAGGTCGTAACAGGATTGAAGTATTTGTTTTCACGCTTACCGTCACGGTCGTTTTCTCTGATAAATTCAGCAATTCCTGTTCTTTTGAGAGCGTTCCTGAGAAGGAAATACAGGGGAACTGCGATTATTACCGCAAGAACAGCGTTGATCGATGAGGTTATCGCATTTGTGCCAACGGCAGTCCATGCAGCTTCGGAGGTTCCTCCGAGAATAATAATTGTAAGATAGGTTTTGAACAGATAAAGCACGATATAAACAAGCTGACCAGCAATAGCCGCAAGTGTTACACGCTTTTTTTCATTATTTGTTCGCAAAAGACCTGCTGTCATACCCATTGCGAACTTTGAAATAAAGGTATAAGGTGCAGATACGATATAAACAGGGTCGAAAAGATCATAAAGTGCCGCACCTATTCCTGATGCAAGACCTCCGTTAAGTCCGCCGAAGAGCAGACCTGCAAGCAGACACATTGAATTTCCGAGATGTATTCTTGTTACAAGAACACCGTTAGGGATTTTTATCTGGAGATAATTTCCCACATAGCAAAGTGCCGCCATAAGTCCGACTATTATAATGCGGTAGAGTGCTTTTCGTTTTTTTGCTGTTTCAGACATAAATTCTTCCTCGTTTCTTTGATGAAATTTTCTATGACTTTATTATAAAACGCAGAATCTTTTTTAGCAAATCATAAACTGATGTTAATTTTTAAGACAAATTTAGTCATTCTGTACTATTGCTTTCATTAAAAACTCGCTGAACAAGAGCTATTATGCACAAAGCCTTGAAAAAGTAAAAATAAGCTAAAAAAGGCTTTCGTTATTTGCAACAAAAACTGATTGTGTGCAAAAATATCTGTTGTTAAAATAGCTGAAAGAAAAATTTTCAAAGATTGTTGGAATTTGAGGGGAAATGTTGTATAATAGATGTATGTGAAAAGAGGTTTTATTTGGGTTCTCTTTAAATTACCCTTAAATATATTATACAAGGATTTGAATTTATGATCTATCTTGACAATGCGGCTACAACTAAGCCCTGCGAAGCTGCAATGAACGCTGTGTTGGACTGTATGCTTGAAAAATTCGGCAATCCCTCATCCTTACATAAGGCTGGACTTGACGCTGAACAGGAGGTTACCGAGGCAAGAAAAGCCGTTTCCGCCGCTCTTGTTTGCGATCCGAAATGCCTTACCTTTACATCGGGAGCTACCGAAGCAAATAATACTGTAATATTCGGTGCGGCTAAAAATTACGGCAAGCGTAACCGCCGTAAGATCGTTGTTTCAGCAATAGAACACCCATCAGTTGCCGAACCGATAAAAAAGCTTGAGGAAAGCGGAGAATATGAGGTCGTCAGAATACAGCCGAACCGCAACGGTATTATTGACGCTGACGAATTTATCGCCGCAGTTGATGAAAATACCTTCCTTGCATCCTGTATGTATGTGAATAATGAAACAGGTGCGATAAATCCTGTGAAAAAGATATTTACAGCAATAAAACGTACATATCCCGAATGTATCACCCATTGCGACTGCGTTCAGGCTTTTATGAAGCTCCCTATCAAGACTGCCGCACTTATGGCTGACTGCGTTGTTGTTTCGGGGCATAAGGTCAACGCTCTTAAAGGTGTTGGAGCTGTTTATATACGCAAGGGGATAAGAATAGCTCCGCTTATCTGCGGTGGAGGACAGGAAAACGGCTTGCGTTCGGGAACAGAGTCAGTGCCGCTGATAGCAGGCTTCGGTGCGGCTGTAAAAGCTATGCTTCCGTCAATGTCAACAGCCTATAATAATGCGGAGATAATATGCGATTATATGGTAAAAAGCCTTTCAAAGCTTCCTTATATAAAAATCAATTCCTGCCTTGACGAGCATTCGCCGTATGTACTGAATTTCTCGGTCGAGGGCATTCGCTCGGAGATAATGCTTCATCATCTTGAGAGCAAGGGAGTTTATGTTTCAAGCGGTTCAGCCTGCTCAAAGGGTGCACATAGCTCCGTTCTGACTGCTATGGGAATACCCGATAAATTGGCAGATAGTGCAATCCGTGTTTCAATATGCCGTGATACAACTAACGGAGATATAAACGCTCTTGTGAACGGTATAATTGACGGCTATGAAAATCTTGCAAAAGTAAAATAACAATTAGCAATTTGCAATTTGCAATTGGTAATAAAAATTCCGTCCCTTTTGATTTTGGACGGAATTTTTTTAGTGGTTTTCAGAGCTTCTGTAAATTTCTTCAACAAGCTCCTTATTTTGAAGAAAAACGTCTGTTATATCGGGATCAAAATCCTCGCCTCTGCCGTTTGAGATTATTTCATAGCATTTTTCAAGCGGTATTGCGTCACGGTAACATCTTTTTGCTGAAACTGCGTCAAAAACATCGGCGACTGCCATTATCCTTGCACATAAAGGTATATCCTCGCCGCTAAGTCCTTCGGGATATCCTTTTCCGTTCCATTTTTCGTGATGATACATTGCAACCTGATAAGCCATATTTTCATATTC
>CAYOAV010000036.1:9237-19995 GCA_964402055.1 uncultured Ruminococcus sp.
GCGGAGGAACGTCTGATATGACCGCCTGTATTATCGTCCTTGTTTTCAACAAGCGTTGCAAAGCCCATAACCATTTCATAATGATAATGTTCAAGCTCCTTTATGGATGGATCCTCCATATTAAGATAGATACTAAGTGCAGACATAGCCGCCGCAATGCAGGAAACAAGCGATTCGGGGAAGATGACCTGTATAGTAAGTATTATAACGATAAAAATAAGCGAGGCATAAAGACTGTGCATTTTCTTTTTCGGGATATAGCTATGCTTGGTGAAGATAACACCTATTGTAAGTATGCAATATATCGCTATGACGGCGAAAACAGCATAAACAGGCTTGCCCATGGAATAGTTGGTATAGCTTCCCTCAATGCATTCAAGCTCGGGGAGAAGTCCGACAGTCAGTATTACCGAAGCTGCACTCGGGAGTATGTATGCTGTTTTCCTCCATTTTACCTTGGGCAGACCGACCGTTACAGAAACCCAGTACCAGAAAAGGAATGCAACATAAAGCTCATAGCTGACGAACATTCCGAGATGGAATAGCAGGTTGATTTTCCAAGGTATTATATCCATACGATTAATGGTAAATGCGGTTATTCCGTCAAAAAGAATGCCAAGAAAGGCTGTGATATAAACCGCTGAAAAGAGCCTGTTTCTGCTCGGCTTACCTGTGACTGCGGAAAGCCTGCGACACTCCTTTATATAAAGAATGCCGACAAATGCAAGCAATATCAGCGACATAAGCTGGGTTTTTGTCCATTGCAGAATAAACATTGATATTTCCCCCCTGAAAATAATATTTATTTTCAAACATTATAGCATAATTTCTTTAAAATGACAATGTTAAAAATATACAACTATCAGCTGATAATAACTGTATTTACGATTTTTATTCATAAAAAGCTGTTGAAGTGGATGACATCGGAGTGATATACTAGTAAGGCAATATGGACAGTTCGTGACCATCCTGTCCTTAAACAAAACTACGGGCAAAAAAATATTCGGTGATAGTTTTTTTATCGGCTTATCGCCTGTTCGCCTGTATCATTATGATGCAGGCTGTTTTTTTGCGGAAAGAAGGAAAAAATGTTGAATGAAATTTTGCTTATCGGGTCGCTTTTTTTGTGCTATGGTGCGGTGCTTATTGCATATCGGTTTTTCGGGAAAATCGGGTTATATGCAATGACAGTTCTTGCGACTATCCTTGCAAATATCGAGGTGCTGATGATAGTTGATGCATTCGGTATGGAGCAGACGCTTGGAAATGTTATGTTCGCCGCAACATTTCTGATAACGGACATACTTAGCGAAAATCACGGAAAGGAATCGGCGGCAAAGGCGGTTTGGCTGGGAGTTTTCACCTCGGCGGCGATGTTTATTTTTACGCAGTATTGGCTGTTATATTCTCCTGCCGCTTCAGACTGGGCAAAGCCCCATATTGAGGAAATTTTCTCCAAAACTCCACGTCTACTGTTGGCAAGCTTCCTCGGTTATATCATATCACAGCGTTTTGATGTATGGCTTTATCATAAAATCTGGGAATCAACGGAAAAACGCTCTGGAAGTCAGAAAAAATATCTTTGGCTCAGGAATAATGCCGCAACGCTGGCTTCACAGCTTATAAATACGCTGATTTTTACGCTTACGGCATTCGGTGGCTGGTATGATAACAAAACGCTCCTTTCGATAACCGTTTCAAGCTATGTTATTTATATTTTTACAAGCCTTGCCGATACTCCTGCTGTCTATCTTGGAAGAGGTATGAAGGATAAGGCTGGTACACCTATAAAAATGAAGAAATAAAACATCAAAGCTGTATGGATAGCCTGAAAATGCTGTCTGTGCAGCTTTTTTGATTGAAAAATTTGAAAAAATATAGAAAAAAAGGTAAATAATAGCTAAAAATGATTGATTTTATAAGCGGAATATGATATAATGTGCTTAATATGATATTGACTTGTGTAAAGGTTTACAAAAATCAATCGGAGGTGTTGTTGTGAAAAAGAGAAGGGCAATAGCTGTCTGTGTAACAAGCTATAACTGGGAATATGAAAGCCGGGTCGTTGAGGGAATCCGTCAAAAATGTGCTGAGGACGATATCGATCTGCTCGTTTTTTCCAACCTTATGCGGCGGCCTGAAATGAATTCCGATCGTATTATGCCTGAAAATACCCTCCGAGGAGAAACTGAAATATACAGCCTTATCAATTACGACCTTATTGACGGAATAATCATTCTCGGCGATTCAATGATAAGCAAGGATATAACCAATGCAATAAGCAGAAAAGCTGCAGAGCATAACGTTCCTGCGGTGAATGTAAACGATCCCGAAAATCCGCTTGAATATAACGTCCTGCTTAGTGATAAGACTGCTATGGAGCTTGTTGTTACTCATCTTATCGAGGAGCATGGACTTAAAAAGATAAACTTTATCGGCGGTTTCCCTGGGAATTTCCAGACCGAGGAAAGACTTGCCGCATATAAAAAGGCTCTTAACGACCATAATATTGAATATGATGAAAGCAGAGTGGATTACGGCGGCTTCTGGAAGGGTGCGGCTGACTGCACGAAAAGATTTATCGAATCGGGCGATGTTCCCGAGGCTATCGTATGTGCAAGCGATACTATGGCTTTTTTCTGTATGGACGAAATAAAGGCTCATGGACTGCGTGTTCCCGAGGATATTGCTGTAACAGGCTTTGACGGTATCGCCGATTGTGAACGCTATAAGCCAAGTCTGTCAAGTGTCCGCCGTGCGTTCCTGACTGCTGGAAAAGAAGCTGTTAATGTACTTGAAAATATATGGAACGGTTCTGTTCCTCCGAAAATGAAAAGCGTTGAATCTGAGCTTGTAATAAATCAATCCTGCGGCTGTAAAAATGAGCAGGAGCTTACGCCGTTTTATGATAAATTCTATGATGAAAGGGATCATATAAGGGAATTTGATTATCTTGTTGTGGAAATGAATACGAAATTTTCCGAAGCACAGACCTCTGCAGAGCTTTTTGACAGCGTAAGCAAGCTTGCGGCATTTTTCGGATTGCTGGAGCTTTATGTCTGCATATGCGATGATGTCGAGGACGGCAGGGTAGGCTTCCGCAGAAATTCAGGCTATTCGGGACTTAGTGAAAACGCTGTTTCAATGCTCACATTTGGCCACGATATTCCACAGGGTGAACGTTTTTCCGTAAAGGAGCTTATCCCGAAAAAGCTTCTTGGCAGGGAAAAGCCTTGCTTTACTGCGTTTGTTCCGCTTTATTTCAGAAATTGCTTTTTAGGCTATTATGGATTCAGTCCTATGAAGGTTGAGGGCTGTGGCGAGCTTTTCCTGACATGGACAATGAACGTTTCAAATAATGCTGGCACCTTCTATATGAACAGGGAGCTTGAAATGCTCGCCGATGAGCTTTGGAATATTAATATGACAGATCCTCTTACAGGTGTATGCAACCGAAGAGGCTTTAATTCCTTTGCACCTGAAATTTTCGCAGGGAAAGAGGGCTATATAAATATCCTCTGTGCCGATGTTGATGGACTTAAGCCGATAAATGATACATACGGTCACGAGGGCGGCGATAACGCTATTATTGCGGCGGCTAATGCACTTAAAAAATCTCTTCCCGAGGGAGCTGTCTGTGCAAGAACAGGCGGAGATGAATTCTGTGCGGCGTTTTTGACCGCTGATAAAGACGAAGCTGAACGCTGCGTCAAGGCTGTTGATGAATATCTTGAAGAATATAACAGGCTTTCAGGCTTGCCCTATAAGGTCGGCTGCAGCTGCGGCTATACAACCGTTTCCTGCGGAAATGTCGTTACAATGGAGGATATGATCAAGGCGGCTGATAAGAATATGTACAGCGTTAAGCTTAAAAGGAAGGCTGTAAGAAGATAAAATATCCCGATAAAAATGTGTTTTGGCGGATATTAACATTTATAAGGGCAAAACTTACTAAAATTCTGTAATAAAAATTATAAAAAAAGTCTTTTAATTTGCCGCTGTTTGTGTTATAATAAACTTTGGTGTGTTGTCTGCTGTTGCAGATGAGCATATTTTTGAAATTCAGTTCGGGTAAGCTGCCCGATTATATATATTCGATTTAATGGGAGAGAAAAATCTTGGAAAAGTTTGTTATAAAAGGCGGCAGAACGCTTAACGGTGAGGTTGAAATAAGCGGTGCAAAAAATGCCGCTGTTGCGATAATACCTGCCGTTATTCTGTCAGATGAACCATGCGTGCTGGAGAATGTTCCGCAGATAAGCGATGTTTCAATAAGCCTGCGTATTCTTATTGAAATGGGTGCAGATGTTAAATTCCTTGATAAAAATACTGTCAGAATTGACGCAACAGGCATCACAGAACCAATCGTTCCTTACGAAATGGCGAAGCATATGAGAGCTTCATATTATTTCCTCGGAACATTGCTCGGTAAGTTCAAGCGTGCAAGAGTTGCTATGCCAGGCGGCTGCTACCTCGGTGACAGACCTATCGATCAGCATTTGAAGGCTTTTTCAGCACTCGGTACGGAATGTACTCTTGACCATGGTATGATCGATATTCAGGCTGAACAGCTTATCGGCTCGCAGATATATTTTGATATGGTTACTGTCGGTGCAACTATAAATACAATGCTTGCGGCTGTAAAGGCTACGGGTATGACCATAATCGAAAATGCCGCAAAAGAACCTCATATCGTTGACCTTGCGAATTTTCTCAATTCAATGGGTGCGGATATTATGGGAGCAGGTACGGACGTTATAAAAATAAGAGGCGTAAAAAAGCTTAAGGGTGCAACCTATGCCATAATTCCCGATCAGATAGAGGCTGGCACTTTTATGATAGCCGCCGCTGCAACAAGAGGGAATGTGCTTATTAAGAATGTTATCCCGAAGCACCTTGAAAGCATTACAGCGAAGCTTGAAAAAATAGGCGTTACAGTCGAGGAATTTGACGATGCTGTAAGAATATCAGTTGATGGACCGCTTGTTAAAACAAGCATTAAAACTATGCCACACCCAGGATTCCCGACGGATATGCAGCCGCAGATATCAACTTTGCTCTGCCTTGCCGAGGGTACAAGCATCGTTACAGAGGGCATTTTTGATAACCGCTTCCGTTATGTTGATGAATTGAGAAGAATGGGTGCGAATATCTCCGTTGACGGAAAGGTTGCCGTTATCGAGGGTGTAGGTTCGCTTATGGGGGCGCCTGTCACTGCTCCTGATTTAAGAGCAGGTGCGGCTCTTGTAATTGCAGGACTTGCCGCAAAGGGTGTTACCGAAATAGAAGATATTTACCATATCGAACGTGGTTACGAATGCTTTGGTGAAAAGCTTCGCAGCCTTGGTGCGGATATAGAAAAGCGTTCCTTCCCTGGAACCTCCGTCAGAAAGGTCGCACTTTAAAAATATAGGAGAAATTATTATGCTTACAGATATTGAAATCGCTCAACAGGCTAAAATGCTTAAAATAAATGAAATTGCCGCAAATCTTGGCATTACAGAGGATGAAATCGAGCCTTACGGTCACTATAAGGCTAAGCTTTCCGAGGAGCTTTTTGAAAAGACAAAGAATACTCCCGATGGCAAGCTTATCCTTGTTACAGCTATAAATCCAACGCCTGCAGGCGAGGGAAAAACAACTATTTCTGTCGGACTTGCCGAGGCTATGGCTAAAATCGGCAGAAAGGCTGTCCTTGCGTTGAGAGAACCATCTCTTGGTCCTGTTTTCGGAATAAAGGGCGGTGCGGCAGGCGGCGGCTACGCTCAGGTTGTTCCTATGGAGGATATCAATCTCCATTTTACGGGTGATATGCACGCAATTACAGCCGCAAATAACCTGCTTTGTGCTTTGCTTGATAATCATATGCAGCAGGGCAACGTTCTCGGAATAGATCAGAGAAGAATTATGATAGACCGCTGTCTTGATATGAACGACAGAGCTTTGAGAAATGTCGTTATAGGTATGGGCGGAAAGGTAAATGGAATCCCACGTCAGGATGGCTTCAGAATAACTGTTGCTTCCGAGGTTATGGCTATTCTTTGCCTTGCTTCTGATATTGCAGACCTTAAAAAGCGTCTTGCAAATATTCTCGTTGCATATACTTATGACGGAAAGCCTGTTTATGCTCATGACCTCGGTGCAGAGGGTGCAATGACCGCTCTTTTAAAGGACGCAGTTAAGCCAAATCTTGTTCAGACACTTGAAAATAATCCTGCTATTATGCACGGCGGCCCTTTTGCAAATATTGCTCACGGCTGTAACTCTCTCCGTGCGACAAAGCTTGCTCTTAAGCTTGGCGATTATGCAATTACAGAAGCAGGCTTCGGTTCAGATCTCGGTGCAGAAAAATTCTTTGATATAAAATGTCGTTTCGGTGGCTTGAAGCCGTCATGTGCTGTTATCGTTGCGACTATAAGAGCGTTAAAATATAACGGCGGCGTTCCGAAAACGGAGCTTACAGAGGAAAACGTGCCTGCACTCGAAAAGGGCATTGTAAATCTTAAAACTCATATTGAAAATATGCGTAAATTCGGTTTGCCTGTTGTTGTTGCAATAAACCGTTTCCATACTGATACAGAAGCAGAAATTGCTGTTGTTGAAAGAGTATGTGCGGAGCTTGATACTCCTGTTTCTCTTGCGGAAATCTTCGCAAAGGGCGGCGAGGGCGGCACTGACCTTGCTCAAAAGGTTTGCGATACGATTGAAAAATCTGAAAATAATTTCCATTATCTCTATGATGAAAAGCTTCCGATAAAGGAAAAGCTTAATATTATCGCAAAGGAAATTTACCGTGCGGACGGAGTTCAGTTTACATCTCAGGCTGAAAAGGCACTTAAGGAAATTGAGGCTCTCGGCTATGGTGAAACTCCTGTATGCGTTGCGAAAACGCAGTATTCTCTTTCCGATGACCCGACAAAGCTCGGTAAACCCGAAAACTTCACCATTACTGTCAGGGATCTTAAGCTTTCAGCAGGTGCAGGCTTTGTTGTTGCACTTACAGGTGACATTATGATTATGCCAGGACTTCCGAAAGCTCCTGCGGCTCTTAAAATTGACTGTGATAACAACGGCAATATTTCAGGACTTTTCTAAAAAAACAACCCATAAGCTGCAAAATGCTTATGGGTATTTTTTATCGCAAAAGCTCCTCAGGAACAACCTCTGCCATTTTTTCGTATGCCTTTGAGCTTGGGTGGAGGTGATCGCCGCTGTCATAGCCTTGGGCGAATGCCGCTGGATTTTCGGGATCTCTCAATGCTTTATCAAAATCAACACAACCGTCTATTTCATCTGTTGTTCTGATCCAATCGTTAAATTCACAGCGGAGCTTATCTCTGAAATCTGCATAGGTTCGCCAGCCGTATATCGGCAGAAGCGTTCCTGCATATACCTTTAAATTCTGATCCCTTGCGGTGCGGATATAACCACGCATACCCTCAATAAGATCCTCCGCAGTCGGCAGGTCACTCCATGGTCGGAATTTATTCTCCATAACTCCAACAGGGTGGATTATATCATTGATACCATGCTGAATAAGCACGCCGTCTGCTCCTGCTACCTTTATTTCACGAGGAAAACGCACAGAGCCTTTCAGACCATAGGAATCGTAGGTAATGTTATCATACTGCCTTAATATTCTTGTGCCGCTTGCCGCACGTCTGATAACGGAGCGGTGTGTAAGCCCTAATGACGCTGTTCTGATAAGAAGATAATCAGGCCAGCTTTGTGCTGTTATAGAATCACCGAAGCAGATAAGTGCTTTATTTTCATCACTTGTATAAACATCGATTCCCGAAAGGAAATAGTATGTATTCGTGGTTTTTGAGGTATCCTCGGGAAGCTCCTTTTCCTCGGTGCAGTCGCCTATGGCAAAGAATGCTCTTGATAGAGGACCTGTAATAACAACTCCCGAACGCATTTCCGTGAAGCCTTTGAGATAGAATGAAACAGCAATATCATCGCCTGCCCCGACTGTGAAATCTATCTCATCGCTGTAAAGATCCTCGCCTGCGTGAAGAATAACATCGGGTCTGCCGCCAAAGGTGACAGCAACGGATGTTTCAGGGTGGATAAGACTGCCGCCTGCACCGAGAGCAACGCTCACACGGTTGAGTATAACATCCTCATCCGAACAGAAATTATCGAAATGAAGCCTGATTTTATTTCCTGCAAACGGTATGCTTACGGGATAACGCAGGGTAAGGTTTTTTGCATAATTTTCGGGTCGGCGTTCGGCTATGGATATAGCGTTGCCCCAAGCACAAACCCATTTTAAGTTGCTCATAATAATATGCTCCTTATTAAAAAAGGTTATTTCTTATTTCCTTGGAAGCATATGCACCCTCAAGAGTTTGTCCAGGAACATCGGGGTGAAGTCCGTCCTTAAGGTATTTTCCAGTGCCGCCGATAACCTCGAATTTTTCACATATACCGCAGTTATGGAAGCAGTCAATGACCTGAGCACCCATTGCACCTGCGATTTTCTTCATAATTTCAATCTGCTTTTCAATTTTAGCGTTATGCTCGGGAGTAGCTGTCTGGATAGGCGTAAGCACGAAAACTCTTGCCTGCGGATATTCCTCCATAATAGTCTGAATGCACCAACGCATCGCACCTGATTCTGTAAAAAGGTTTATGTTATCGTTATCCTTGATAGATTTGCCTGTCAAAGCCTTGTCAGGGTCGCCGAGATCGTCAAGAAGATCGTTTGTACCCATTGCAAAAGCAAAAACATCGGGGACAGGATGTTCGCCGCTTTTTACCTCGGAGATAAAACGCTGAATATGAACAACGGCACAGTTGTTGGCTCTTTTCTGAAGCTCGTTAAGATCGTCTGTAGGCTCCCAGCCATCGCTTATGCCAGCAAAATCGGGGGAATTGAACTCTTGCGTTTCAACTCTGCCCTTGTCGCAGGAAAGGATTCTTTTATACCAAACGGAGCTGCCGACAGCAACATTATGATGCGAAGCAAATCCGAGGTTTTTATAAACGTGATAAGACCATTGATCGCCCTGAGTGATACTGTCACCGTCAACGCCGAAATTAAGCTTTGAAAAATCTGTTTCAAACATATCTTAAATCTCCAATCATATGAATATTTTTTACCATATATAATTATAATCATATCGATGATAAAAGTCAATGATTAAAAGTTATTTTTTAAGAAAACAAAATCCGCACTCTGAATTTACAAAGTGCGGATTTTACTATCTTATTGCTCCCCCAATTAACTATTGAAGCTTTATGCGAAGAACCGCAACCGAAAGCCTAGGAAGAAAACCGCAGAAATATGCGGATATTTCAAGGTTTTCTGACGACGGATTTCGGGTGCGGGGCAAGCAGAAAATTCAGGAGTTAATTGGGGGAGCAATATTATGAAGCACATCTCTGACAAGGCGTTAAGCCCTTGCTTTTTGCGTCTGAAAGTGTAGTGGCGTAGTATGAACCGCCGTTACATTGATTATTGTAATGATATTTTTTCCCTGTTTGGGTAATATATACCGTTTGTCCGACAGATGAGGATGTTTTTGCTGTATCGGATATTTTTACCGAAACTACTTTTGATTTTTCACCAATTTTTTTATAGGATTTTCCGCTCTTTTCAACGGCACGGACATAGAATTTATGCGTTCCTACGGAAAGGCTTTTTGATGTGAAGGTCGTATCTGTCACGGTTGCTAGCTTTATATATTTTTTTGATAAAGCGTCATAGCTGTAAACTCTGTATGCGTCAGCACCTTTTACCGCTTTCCAGGTAAGAACAGCTTTATTATTGCTTTTTTTCGCTGTTACAACAGGTTTTACGGTGGATTTTGAGGAACTGCCTGATGTTGACTGCCCTGTGAGAACTTCTACAATATCAGGCTGAGTAACTGTGCATTTGGTTCTGTCAAAAAGTGCCATATTTCCTGTGTCCCACCAAAAGCATTTTATGCCTTGTTTTGCGGCGGCGGAAACGAAATAGCTTGCATAAGCTACACGGTCACTGTTATTGTTCTTATATTCTGCCGCAAATTCTCCGACAACGACTGGTGTATTCAGACCTTCGGAAAATCTTCCGAGCCTTTCAAAAAGTATATCAAAATACGATTTATCCGAATCAGTGCCCCATTTATCGGTCATTGTAGTCCAGGTTGCGTCACTCGCCGTAAAGCTCTGCGGATCGTAATTATGAACCTGAATTATAAGATGATTATTAACGGTGTCCGTTGGAAGCTTAAAGCCTGCAAGAGCCTTTTCTGTGCAGCTTCCTGAATATACTTGAACCATAAGGTTACGATTCTTGTTGTTTCCGCCTGTTTTTCTGACAGTTTTAACAAAGAGTGCGTTAAAATCATTTGCAGCCTCGTATGCGTCGGATTGCACAGGCTCTGTCCAACTGTTCTTACTGTCAAGAATTTCATTATAGCCTTCAAATATAAGCTTATCGTCATAGTCCTTGAAATGTGTTGCAATATTCTTCCAAAGTCCTGCAAATTTTGTCAAATTATTTTTGTAGCATTCTGCGGAGGCTTCAATCCAGCCGTCAGAGCCTGCGTCATGGTGAACATTTAAAATACAGTATAAATCCTGCGAAATAACATAATCGACAACCTCCTGAACACGTTCAAGCCATTCATTGTCGATATTTCCTTCATCGTCAATATGCTGTTCCCAGGTCACAGGCACTCGTATTGCATTGAAGCCTGCATTTTTAACTGTTTTGATAAGCTTTTTTGTTGTAACGGGATTACCCCAGGCTATTTCAAAATCCTG
>CAYOAV010000037.1:0-11275 GCA_964402055.1 uncultured Ruminococcus sp.
TCTGTGCAAAGTGTGGAATTAAGCTCGGAAATATCAAGAAGTCCCTCTGCCATACCACCATAGTAGTTTTCAGCGTTCCATGTGCCGTCAATTATCTGCTGAACAGCCTGTGTGTAATATGCACCCCAGTTCCATACAACGGAAGTGAGAGTTGCTGCAGGAGCGTCCTTGATCATATCGCTGTTGTAACCAATGCCCCATACGCCAGCACTTTCAGCTTCAAGCTGTGGGTTAGGAGTATCACAATGCTGTGCGATAACGTCACAGCCCTCTGCGATAAGAGCCTTAGCTGCGTTGGTTTCTTCTGTTGGAGAATACCAGCTGTTTGTAACCTTTACATAAACCTTTGCATCGGGATTTACAGAAGCAACGCCCATTGCAAATGCGTCAATACCGCCTGTAACCTCGGAATTTTCACTGCCCATTGCGGCAACATATCCGATAAGGTTGGATTCTGTCTTCATACCTGCAACAATACCTGAAAGATATCTTGCCTGATAAATTCTGCCGAAGTAGTTGTTCATATTTGTGCCGTTGCTCTTATAACCTGTGCCGTGGGAGAAAACAACGTCAGGGAATTCCTCTGCGAGAGCTTCCATTGTATCCATATATCCCCAGCTTGTGCCGAAGATAATGTTACAGCCTGCTTCGATGCATTCTCTGATAGCTGTTTCAGTAGCTGTCGGATCGCCATCGCTTACGTTGTTCTTTCTGATAATCTGATCATCTGAAAGTCCGAGAGAAGCCTGCATATCCTGAATACCAAGATCATGAGTATAGGAATAGCCCGAACCGTCAGATGGGTTACCGATGTGGATAACTCCGACCTTAACATCTTCCTTTGAATACTGAATTGCCGCACTGTTATCAGCGGAATCAACAGCGTTATCTGCTGGTTCCGATGTACAGCCTGTGAGCATGAGAACTGCTGCCGCAGAAAGAGCGGCGATGATTTTTGTAAATCTCATAATACACCTTCCATTTTTACTTTCATTTTTAATTTTTTCAGCCGAATAAGATTTTTTCAGCCAATATATATTATAAACTAAACTTTGCTCCGTTTCAATGAACAACTTGACAAATTTTTTATAGGAAAAACCTCAATAAACAGTTGTTTTTAACAGTTTCTGCAATTTTATAAAAAATAATTGAAATTTTCATAATAATATGGTAAAATGAATTTGTACATTGGAAAAAGCTTGCGATACTATGGAAACGCTGGTCAATATGTTTCTGCCGTTTTTTATGAACTCTTTGCTTTTATCAGCGGATTCCTGATTAATGCAGAAATATTCCAAAGGTATAACATCATATTAAGGATAAGAGGCGAATGGCAGTATGGAAGAGCTAAAAATCAATCTCAGGTTAAAAGAAATGAGGGTAAGCCGCCGCCGCACTCAAAAGCAGATCGCTGATATGCTTTATGTCACACAGTCTGTATATTCAAAATACGAAAAGGGCATAGTCCATGTGCCGATAGTCTATGTCATAAGGCTTTCAAAATACTATGATGTAAGCGTTGATTATCTACTTGGACTTTCAGACGAGAGCGAGCCGCATTCGCCATCAGTTCGCTTTGCAAAAATCCGTTCTTGGCTGGAGTCACAGCATTAAAAAAATAGAATTCAGGAGGAAGAT
Organism: uncultured Ruminococcus sp.; assembly: GCA_964402055.1. Taxonomy (GTDB): domain Bacteria; phylum Bacillota; class Clostridia; order Oscillospirales; family Ruminococcaceae; genus UMGS363. The sequence continues at coordinate 1,639 of CAYOAV010000037.1, forward strand.
CATTATGAATAAAGAACTGCCAAAGCTCTACGAACCTAACGAGGTAGAGGACAAAATTTACAAATACTGGATGGATAATGAATGCTTTAAGGCAAGCGTTGATCCAAAGAAAGAGACTTATACAATAGTTATCCCTCCCCCGAATATCACGGGTCAGCTCCATATGGGTCATGCCCTTGACGAAACCTTGCAGGATATCCTTATCCGCTGGAAGAGAATGAGAGGCTATTCTGCACTTTGGCTCCCAGGTACAGACCATGCCGCTATCGCAACAGAAGCTAAGATAGTTGCGGCTATGGCAGAGGAAGGTCTGACTAAGGAACAAATCGGCAGAGAAGCCTTTATGGAAAGAGCCTGGGCATGGAAAGCAAAATTCGGCGGCAGAATCGTTGAACAGCTCAAAAAGCTCGGCTGCTCCTGCGACTGGTCAAGAGAACGCTTCACCATGGACGAGGGCTGTAACAAGGCTGTAAGAGAAGTCTTTGTCAACCTTTATAATAAAGGTCTTATCTACCGTGGAGAAAGAATCATCAACTGGTGTCCTCATTGTAAGACCTCAATTTCCGATGCAGAGGTAAATTATGAGGATCAGGCAGGCCATTTTTGGCATCTGCGTTATCCCCTTTCGGACGGAAGCGGTTATATTGAGCTTGCTACAACTCGTCCTGAAACACTCCTTGGCGATACAGCAGTAGCAGTTCATCCCGATGACGAGCGTTATAAGGCATTTGTCGGCAAAACCGTTGTCCTTCCTATCGTTCACCGTGAAATTCCTGTTGTTGCAGATGAATATGTTGAAATGGATTTCGGTACAGGCGTTGTAAAAATCACTCCTGCACATGACCCTAACGACTTTGAAGTTGGTCTTCGTCATAATCTCCCAATCATCAACGTCCTTACCGAGGACGCTAAAATAACAAATGATTATCCTAAGTACGCAGGTATGGACAGATACGAGGCAAGAAAGGCTATCGTTGCTGACCTTGAAGCAGAAGGGGCTCTTATCAAGGTCGAGGATTATAACCATAATGTAGGTGTATGCTACCGTTGCGGCACAACTGTTGAACCAAGAGTTTCAACACAGTGGTTCGTTAAAATGGAGCCTCTCGCAAAGCCTGCTATTGAAGCTGTAAAAACAGGAAAAACAAAGTTCGTTCCTGAACGTTTTGATAAAATTTACTTCCATTGGCTCGAAAATATCAAGGACTGGTGCATTTCCCGTCAGGTATGGTGGGGTCATCAGATTCCTGCATTCTACTGCGATGACTGCGGCGAAATGGTCGTAACCAAGGAAAATGCCGCCGTATGTCCAAAGTGCGGAAAGCCTATGCGTCAGGACGAGGATACTCTTGATACATGGTTCAGCTCCGCTCTCTGGCCGTTCTCAACACTCGGCTGGCCTGAAAATACAGAGGATCTTAAGTATTTCTACCCGACAAACACGCTTGTTACAGGCTATGATATCATTTTCTTCTGGGTAATAAGAATGATGTTCAGCGGACTTGAGCATACAGGCGAGGTTCCGTTCAATACAGTCCTTATCCACGGACTTGTAAGGGATTCACAGGGCAGAAAAATGTCAAAATCCCTCGGAAACGGCGTTGATCCGCTCGTTGAGATCGATAAATACGGCGCAGATGCTCTCCGCTTTATGCTTGCAACAGGTAACGCTCCCGGAAATGATATGCGTTATATGGAGGATAAGGTTAAGGCTTCAAGAAACTTTGCAAATAAGCTTTGGAATGCTTCACGTTTTATTATGATGAATCTTCCTGACGGCTTCAAGGCTTCAAAGCTCCCCGAAAATCTCAATGTTGAGGATAAATGGGTCGTAAGCAAGTTCAATACGCTTGCTAAGGAGGTAAATCAGAACCTCGAAAGCTTCGAGCTTGGCGTTGCCGTATCAAAGCTTTATGACTTCATATGGGATGTTTACTGCGACTGGTATATCGAGCTTACGAAGCCAAGAATACAGGCAGGCGACGAAACAGCGGAAACAGCTCAGCAGGTTCTTGTATGGGTCATGAAGGGTATGCTTAAGCTTCTCCACCCGTTTATGCCGTTCATTACAGAGGAAATTTGGCAGACACTCTGCGAGGGCGAGGGAGCTATTATGCTCTCCGACTTCCCTGTTTATGACGAGGCTCTTGCATTCGCAGAGGACGAGGTAAGCTTTGAAAAGATAATCACCGCTATCAAGGCAATAAGAAACCGCCGTGCAGAGATGAACGTTCCGCCATCCGTCAAAGCCGCACTTCATATCGAAACAAAGGAATGCGGAGCATTTGAAAATGGCAGACTTTTCTTTGAACGTCTTGCATCTGCAAGCGATATAGTTATTTCAGAAAGGGTTGAGCTTCCCGATGCTGTAACAGTCGTTACCGATTCGGCAAGAATTTTCATTCCACTCGACCAGCTTGTTGATAAGGAAAAGGAGCTTGCACGTCTTGACAAGGAAAAGAAAGCAGTTCAAAAGGACATCGATTTCTCACAGGGTAAGCTCAACAATCAGGGCTTCCTTGCAAAAGCACCGCAGCAGCAGGTTGAAGCTGAAAAGGCAAAGCTTGCTAAGGCTCTTGAGAAAATGGCTAAAATCGAGGAATCTATAAAGGCATTCAGTAAATAATATCAACAGCCTGCTTTTTCTTGCAGGCTGTTTTTCTGTAATGGAATAATAATAATTTTCTCTTGCTTTTTATGTAAAGATATAGTATAATAAAGGTATAATGTTTTAATGAGGTGAATTGCTTGCAATTTAATGATATTCTTAACTGCGTTGTGATAATCGCAAAGTACCTTATCCCGACGCTTAAGGTGTTCTTTTTTACGCTTCTGTTCTCCATTCCGCTCGGAATGATCGTCGCTTTGATAAAAAAATGCCCCTTCAAGCCTGTTTCATGGTTGATCAATATCTACATACTCATTATGAGAGGTACTCCTCTTATGCTGCAGATAATCACCATCTATTATGCGATACCTATGCTCCAAAAGGCTGGCTTTATGCAAAGCATTGATATCAGAAGCGATTCCTATCAGTTTACAGCTCTGATAGTTGCGTTCGCCCTCAATTATGCCGCATATTTCGCAGAGATTTTCCGCGGCGGTATCGAAGCTATACCAAAGGGTCAGTATGAAGCATCTGCCGCACTCGGCTTTACCAAGGGGCAGACCTTTTTCCGCATTATCCTTCCACAGGTCATAAAGCGTATCGTCCCAGCAGGTGCAAATGAGGTCATTACCCTTGTTAAGGATACTTCGCTTGCGTCTGTCATCGCTTATATTGAAATTTTCCGCAAATCAAAGGAGCTTATGGTCACATACAGCAACCTTATCCCGCTTTTCATCGCAGGCGTTTTCTATTTCGCATTGAATGCCCTGCTGACGGCTGTTTTTGCGGCAGTCGAGAAAAAGCTCGATTACTATAAATAAGGAAAGGACGCTTATATGGCAATTCTTGAAGTAAAAAATCTTTCCAAAAGCTTCGGCGAGCTTGAAGTGCTTAAGGATATTTCATTCAATGTCGAAAAAGGCGAGGTCGTTGCCGTGATAGGTCCATCGGGAAGCGGCAAATCCACTATGCTCCGCTGTATAAACCAGCTTGAACGTCTTAGCGGTGGAAATGTCAGCGTTTGCGGTAAAGAGCTTGTTACAGGGTATTCGGGCGGCAAGCCTGTATATGCACCAAGCTCCGTACTGCGTGAAATAAGGCTTAATATCGGACTTGTTTTCCAGAATTTTAATCTTTTTCCGCATATGAATGTTCTGAAAAATATAACCGAAGCTCCGATGTGCGTGCTGAAAAAATCAAAGGAAGAAGCCGAAAAAACAGCTATGGAGCTGCTGAAAAAAATGGGTCTTGAAAAGAAAGCGGCAGCTTATCCCTGCGAGCTTTCGGGCGGTCAGCAGCAGCGAGTTTCCATCGCAAGAGCATTAGCTCTAAACCCCGAGGTGCTTTTCTTCGACGAGCCGACCTCGGCACTCGACCCTGAGCTTACAGGCGAGATTCTTAAGGTCATAAAAGAGCTTGCTCAGGATAAAATGACAATGGTCATCGTCACGCACGAAATGGCATTCGCCAAGGAAGTCGCAGACCATATTATCTTTATGGACGGCGGAGTTATCGTTGAGGAAGGCACTCCCGAGGATGTCTTTGTAAATACAAAAAATGAGCGTACAAAGCAATTTTTACGCAGATATGATTCAATAAGCAAGGAGAATAACAATGATCGATTTTAAAAAAATCACAGCGGCATTCCTTTCAGCCGCAATGCTTCTTTCATTCACAGCCTGCACAAGCGATTCGGGTGATTCATCATCAGATGAAGCCGCAGATACTACCGCAGAGGTCGTTTCCGAAAGCACCGTATCAGCAAGAGTTTCCATTGACGGAACAAAATTTATGGTTGACGGCAAGGAGCTTTGGATAAACGGCACAAATACTCCGTGGGAAAAATGGAACGACTTTGACGGCAATATGGACGAGGAATTTTGGGATAATACCTTTGCACAGCTTGCCGCAGATAATATCAACTGCACAAGAATATGGGTGAACTGCACGGGTGAAAGTATCGTCAGCCTTAAAACAACAGGCGAGATAAAGGAAATAAACGAGGCTCACTGGACAGACCTTGACAAGCTTTTTGCAATTGCAGAAAAATATAAGGTTTATGTTATGCCGACTCTCCTTTCCTTCGACCACTTCAAGGGAACAGCAAAATTCAGCAGCGGCGATAAATGGCGTAACCTTGTTATGAGCAAGGAAAACTGCGATGCATTCGCTGAAACATACGTTAAGCAGTTCTGCGAGCGTTATGGAAATTGTGAATATATTTTCGGCATTGATATTATGAACGAACCTGACTGGGTAAAGGAAAACGATGAATGTGGAAAGGTCAGCTTCGAGTATCTTTCTTATTTCTTCGGAAAATGTGCTTCTGTAATTCATCAGAATTCTGATATGCTTGTAACAGTCGGAATGGGTATGATTAAATACAATTCTGATAGCTTTGACGGAAATTATATCTCTGACGCTTTCCTTAAGGAGCTTACAGGTCTTGACGACGCTTATGTTGATTTTTACAGCCCTCACTACTATGCTTGGATGCTTGGTTCATACCCTCACCCATTCGATAAAACTCCCGAAGCATTCGGACTTGACGGAACAAAGCCTGCAATTATCGGTGAAACACCAAATGACGATGATAGTCAGGTTATGTCAGCGGTTGAGAAATACGAAAACTGCTATAACAACGGCTGGTGCGGAGTTATGACCTGGATGGATCCGCAGGATGATGGAAACGGCAGCTATACTTATTACAAATACGACCTTACAGCCGCCGCTTCAAATCATATGAACGAGCTTATCCCTGAAAAAATTCACCCATTGGCATAAAATTTTATCGCACAAGAATCATAAGGGTTCTTGTGCGATTTTTTTAATCTGTTAATGTAAAATCCACTCTGCCAGTCGGAACATCGGCGGCGGAGCATATTACTTTTACCTTGTCACCAACGGAATATGCAGGCTTTCCTGCACTTGTAAGAGAGAATTTACCGTCAAAATCATAATGCCCTTTAAGGCTGTCAACAGAAACAAGTCCCTCAACTGTATTCGGCAATTCAACAAAAAATCCGAACTCTGTCACGGAAATTATAATTCCCTCAAATTCTTCGCCAAGATGTGAACGCATATATTCTGCGATATAGCAATCATCACATTCACGTTCAAGACGCATTGCCGTAAGCTCGCAATCCGAGGACTGCTCCGAGGCACTATGTGCAAAGGCTTCATATCGCTTTGTAAGATATTCCGCACTCTGCTTATTGTAGCAAAGGTCAGTCAGTATACGATGTATCGCAAGGTCGGGGTATCTTCTTATCGGCGAGGTAAAATGAGCATAATCGGAAAGCACCAGTCCGAAATGTCCGAGCGGCTTTTCGGAATATTTTGCCTTAGCCATTGAACGCAGAACAAGGTTATTTATTATCGGTGCAAGCGTGCTGTCACGAACCTGTTCGAGGATATCTGAAAGATGCTTCGCCTTTATTTCGGTAAAATGCGGCACTTTTATGTTAAGCACTGCCGCCGTATCAAGCAGATCTGAAATCTTTTCGGGTGCAGGATCTTCATGAACACGGTAAACAAACGGAATTTTATGCTCACGGGCAGTTTTTGCCGCCGCTGTATTCGCCATAAGCATAAATTCTTCGATGAAAAGCTCACTTTTTCCGCGTTCCTTAGGAATTACGTCAACGCAGACCTGATTTTCGTCAAGAATAAGCTTGCATTCGCTCGTTTCAAGCTGCGGAGCACCTCTGCCAATCTTATTTGCGGTAAGAATTGACGCAAGCTCGCTCATCTGCATAATCATATCAATAAGTCCGTCATATTTTTCCGCAAGCTCTGTTGGGATTTCCGCATTATTCTCCCTTGCTTCAAGGATTTTATTTATTTCGGAATAAACTCCCTTAACCCTTGAACGGATAACCGACTTGCTGAACTTATATTTAACCAGTCTGCCGCTTCCGTCCAACTTCATTATGCAGGAAAAAGCAAGCCTGTCCTCCTGCGGATTAAGCGAGCATATGCCGTTTGAAAGCTCCTTCGGGAGCATCGGAACAACTCTGTCTGCGTAATAGATAGACGTTCCTCTGCGGAAAGCGTCCTTATCAAGCTCGGAATTAGGCTTGACATAGAATGAAACATCGGCGATATGAACGCCAAGCTCCCAGCCGTCTGAAAGCCTTTTAACAGAAACAGCATCATCAATATCCTTGGTGTCTGCACCGTCTATCGTGAAAATTATCTCATCTCTCAGGTCAAGCCTGCGTGAAAATTCCTCCTCGGGTATTCCCCTATGCTCGGCATAGCGTGCTTCATCAAGGACAGCGTTCGGAAAATCCACCTCAACTCCGTTTATATAAAGTAAAGCCTCCGCACATACAGCCGCCTGCTCGGAGCTTCCAAAAACAGCCGTAATTTTCGCCCTATGGTCAGCGTGCCTTTTTCCTCTGTGAGTAAGCTCGGCAAGAACCTTATCACCATTATGAACGGAAACTGCACATTCAGTCGCCATAATAGGGTCCTTCAGCTTATTATCGGTATAAATATACCATGTTCCATTCTCGCATTGTGCATTTCCTGTAAATTCAAAGAAATTTTCCTCAATGACCTCGACTACCTCGCCGTCGGGAATAGCTCTGTCCTCAAATTTTTTCGGGATAAGCCTTGCAAGGACGATATCCCCGGGCATTGCCCCCATAAAAAATTTTCCAGGGACAAAAACCTCGCTCCCGTCGTCCTTTCTGATAAATCCGAAGCTTTTATTTATACGGACGACCTCTGCACGGAAAAGTCCGCTTTCTGCCGCAAGCTTAAAGCCTGCCTTTGTTTCAAGAACCTCGCCGCTTTTTATAAGTTCAGAAAGAGCATATTTGAAATCCGCAAGCTTTTTGCTTTTTCCCTTGCATTTATTGTAAAGCAGCTTGAATGTAATGCTTTTTTTGCCGTTTTGCTTCAATATTTCCTTTATCCGTGTTTTATAAATATCAACAGCTGATGCCATAACCACCGCTCCTTTTAAAAAAATATCCTGCACCCACCACCGACCAAAAAAACGCATTTTCAGAAAATTATTCCGCATTTTTCCGATCATAGCAGACGCAGGACATTTCAGTTCAAACCTTTAAAAACGCTTTTACTTTGTTACAACGATACCGATAACATTAACAACGATCGTCATAACAAACAGAACGATAACAACAACCTTTGTAAGCTGGCTCAAAGCCTGCTCTCTTGTTGCACCGCCGGTCTTATCAAAGAAGTTTGAAGATGCTCCTGAAATAGCCGAGCTCATATTCTGCTGCTTCGGCGGCTGGAGAATTGAAAGAATGATAAGAATAATGCAAGCGATAAGCATAATTACGCCGCAGATGATTTCCCAGATACTCATTTATAACCTTCCTTTTTCGTAAAACATTGCATAAATATTTATTTTATTATACCACAAGGCTATGAGAATTGCAAGCACTTTTTAAATTTATGTTTATTTTTCACAATACACGCAAGCCTTTTTCAGCATTATTACGTTATTTTTTAGTAATTTTAGTACCCTGACGTGTTTCCTCAACGATATATCCAAGAGCAACTATCTTATCACGAAGCTCATCAGCAAGGGCGAAGTTCTTTTCTTTTCTTGCATTTTTCCTTTCCTCGGCAAGCTTCCTTACCTCATCGGGAAGCTCCTCTTCAGCATTTTCGGCAGAAGCATTGAGCTTTTCAGCATTTGCGATAAGACCTATCGAAAGCACCTTGTCAAATTCACGGAGAAGTGCAAGCTTGGTTGCGGCATTTGTGCTATCACGAAGAACATCATAAACCGCAGTTATAGCAAGAGCCGTGTTTATATCGTTATCAAGTGCGTCAGTAAAGCCCTTCATAAGCCTGTCATAAGCATCGTTATCAACATTTCCACCATTTTCCTTTAGCAAAGCGGCTATCTTGGCAATCATTTTATTATAGGAAACAGCCGCATTATCAAGGTTTTCATAAGAGAAAACAAGCGATTTTCTGTAATGTGAAAGCAGGCAGAAGAAACGGTAAACGAGCGGATCATAGCCCTTCTGTTCAAGCAGTGAAACCGTCAGAAATTCGCCCGATGATTTCGACATTTTTCCGCTGTTGGTGTTAAGATGATGAACATGGAACCAGTAATTGCACCATTTATGACCAATGTAAGCCTCACTCTGTGCGATCTCATTTGTATGATGCGGAAAAGCATTATCAATACCACCGCAGTGAATATCAAGATATTCGCCGAGATATTTCATACTTATGCAGGAGCATTCAATATGCCAGCCAGGGTAACCCACTCCCCATGGACTATCCCATTTAAGCTCCTGGTCGTCAAATTTGGATTTTGTGAACCAGAGAACGAAATCGGCTTTGTTACGCTTGTTGGAATCCTCCTCAACGCCCTCTCTTACGCCGACAGCAAGATCTTCTTCCTTAAAATCATTGAAAACATAATACTGTTCAAGCTTTGACGTATCAAAATAGATATTTCCGCCTGCTTCATAAGCATAGCCTTTTTCAAGAAGAGCAGTAATAACCTTGATAAATTCGTCAATGCAGCCTGTTGCAGGCTGAACAACATCAGGAGTTTTAATGTTAAGCTTTTGGCAGTCAGCAAAGAAAGCGTCCGTATAGAATTTAGCAATTTCCATAACAGTCTTATGCTCACGCTTTGCACCCTTAAGCATTTTATCATCACCTGTATCGCCATCGCTTGTAAGATGACCAACATCTGTGATATTCATAACTCTTGTAACATCAAGTCCCGAAAAGCGGAGGTATTTTTCAAGTATATCCTCCATAATATAGCTTCGCAGGTTACCAATATGAGCATAATGATAAACGGTAGGACCGCAGGTATACATCGACACCTTTCCCTGCTCTCTCGGTATAAATTCGTCCTTTGTTCTTGTCAGTGAATTATAAAGCTTCATTTTGTTTTTCTCCTTTTATTCATTTATTAAACCTACTATCCATTCAATCCAGCCACGAACCGTTGAAGCTCGCCTTTTAAAAGTTGTATCGCTTTCAACGTTATACAGATTTGATTTTTTCATATACATA
>CAYOAV010000037.1:11375-18705 GCA_964402055.1 uncultured Ruminococcus sp.
TACATCAGTATCTGTATTCTCAAATTTATGATATGCTTCAAAATGCGAGATAACATAATCACCTCTCGTTACAGGAAGTATCGAAAGCTCATTATCAGAAAACAATTTTGGCAAATTAATAGTATGGTCAAATTTAACCATAAGCCGTGGTTCTCTAAATTCCTTGATTTGATCAGCAGAAATTTGAAAGCTCCCACTCATATCAATTTGATTAAGAATATCATACTTTTCAAATAATTCTTCCCAAGCCTTATCGTTAAGACTTTTAACTTCACTCATAGTTTCTTACCACCACCTCATCGACATCACCTCTCTTACTTGCAACAGAGTTAATTGCCCTCTTTGCTTGAACAACGGTTATATTATATGCAGAATACTGCTCATGAATAAAGTCTGTTGACGAATTGGAAAGCATAAATTTAATTCCACGTCTGTCTAATTCATCACAACATTCACGCAATCTGATTTGGTCAGCTTGTGAAAAACCGCCTTTTGAATATCCTGTAAAATTCGATGTTGCAGAAACAGGATCATAAGGAGGATCAAGATACACAAAAGTTCCTTTAGGTATAGTCTGTAATACTTCGGCATAATCCGTTGAAGTAAAATAAATATCAGCTGTATTGAAATATGAACTAACCGCACGAAGAACGGGAGCATTTACGATATTGGGATTTTTGTAGCTTCCGAAAGGACTATTAAATTCACCCGCATTATTTACACGATAAAGTCCGTTGAAACAGGTCTTATTCAGATAAATAATCCTTGCAGCACGCTCTACATCCGTCAAAGAATTATACTTTTGTTTATCCCTGTCCCAATCTCTGACTGAATAAAAAAAATCAGATTCATTTTTATATTCGCTTAAAGCGGAAATAAGTGACTCAACATCATTTTTTATTACGTTATACACAAGAATAAGGTCACTATTGACATCATTAACATAGGCAATATCAGGCTGTAAATGAAAAAGCATAGCCCCTCCGCCGACAAACGGTTCACAATAAGTAGTTATTCTTTTAGGTAATAATGGTGTTAAAGTATCTAAAAGCTGTCGTTTTCCACCAACCCATTTCAGAACTGGAGCAACCAACTTATTCTTTTTCATAATTCTCCGCCTCCTTTAAATTGTGAAAACGAGCAAATTATAAAGCTTCATTTTGTTTTTCTCCTTTTCCTGTATTAAATCCATTGTATGTAGAGAATCCGAGCATATATATTGCCATAGCCATTGCCATATCTCTTTCATTTTCATTATTGTCAGAAGCTATAGCTTTAAGCTCATCGATAACGGTATCCCGCGGAATAGCATTATCTGAAGATGATACAACCTTTTCTATAACGAAAGGCAGCTTACGGCATACCTTGTAAAAAGCTTCTGTATCTCCTGTAACAAGCTCATAAAATTTATCAATACTAACTCTGCGTATCAGCTTATGACCGACATTCTGACCGTCCACAGTTGTTTCCCATTTTATATTTTGGGATTTCTTTGCAATAGCTTCCACCAAAAAGCAGGCACAATCATCGTCCTTAAGCAACTGATTCTGCATTTTTATAAAGGTTTTACCTAATGAAGCCGCATTCATCGTATTATGCTTATTTTTCATTTCAACATACACCGAATGCACCATTGAACCGTCAGGAAGAACAATACCGTCCTTATTTCGATATATAACGTCCCAGCCGCCCTCCTGACCGTTTTCGGGAACTATACAGTTATCAAAGTATGAAAATATCCTTTGGTGAAAATACCCTATGTCATTATTATTAGATTTATCACGCTGTCTGAATATCTCATTCTTTATTGTTTCTTCCCAGGAATTTTTATAAACAGATTTATCAAATATAAGCTTAACTGGATCAACAATGTTCTTATTGAATTTTTTTAAATTTATCGGATCAAGCTTATTTCCGTATTTTTCAATTGTTTGCTTAACGTGAGATGTAAATTGCTCCTCTGTTATAAAAGCTATATCCCAATTCATAATTGTTCAAGTCCCTTTCTGATACTTTCTGCAATTTCGTAAGCCAGATTGACAGGAACTGCATTGCCTACCTGTTTATACTGCTGTCCTACACTTCCATAAAATTCCCAATCATCAGGAAAAGTCTGACATCTAGCATTTTCTCTTATCGTAAACGGTCTTGGTTCAATAGGGTGGCAACGGTCGGTCTGTTTCTGACTTGGCGATGTCAGGACTGTCAGCGACGGCTCATCAAGGCTCATTCTTCGTAATATTCCCGTCCTGCCGCCCTCCATATCCCAACAGCTTTTCATATATTCCTTTGCAATATCCTGCGGAATATCTCTCCAATATCCTCCCGGGGGAACAAGTGAGAAAATTTCTTCCTTACGCTTAGAATATCTTGTTCCACAGCTCGGCGGACAATCCATAAGAATATCACGAAGAACAGGTTTATATTTATGCGGCTTTGGAAATGTGAAATCAATCTCAAGATCTCTGCGTATTCCAATCGTTATAAGACGCTCTCTCTTCTGCGGAACTCCATAATCCCAAGCATTAAGCACGGCTTTTTTTATTTCATAGCCCTCTGCCGAAAAAATATCTGTTATGGTTTTATAGGTTTTCCCCCCGTTATGTGTAAGCAGACCCCTGACATTTTCAAATATGAACATTTTAGGCTGAAGCTTATGAAGAAACATTGCGTAATGATAAAACAACGTTCCTCTCGCATCTTCAAGTCCAAGTCGTTTCCCTGCATATGAAAAAGACTGACAGGGTGCTCCGCCTGATAACAAATCAAGCTCACCTTTTTTTATATCAAACATTTTTTCGAGATTAAGACACGATACTTCAGCAATATCTCTGTTGATAACATTCCATTCAGGTCGATTCTTTTTAAGAGTTTTCGCCGCCGCTTCATCTATTTCAACAAGACCTATCGTATCGAAGCCTGCTTTTTCCAAACCAAGTGCCAAGCCACCTGCTCCTGCGAATAACTCAATTGATTTAAACATTCCTACTCCTTTTTACCTGTTATTATTTATCCTGTTGCCCAGCTCTGCGATCTCCAGCTTATTGACCTGCTTCTCCAGCTTTTCTATTCTTGCAAGCTGCTTGCAAAGCTCAAGGGAAACAGGGTCGGGCATATGCACCTGGTCGAGGTCGCAGCTCTGCACCCTTTCGCCGTTTCTTCTTACTATTCTCGCAGGAACGCCGACAGCTGTACAATTCGGCGGCACAGCTTCAAGCACTACCGCATTTGCGGCGATTTTTACATTATCGCCAACCTTAAATGGTCCGAGTACCCTTGCTCCTGCTCCGACCATGACATTATTTCCGAGCGTTGGGTGACGCTTGCCCTTATCCTTTCCTGTACCGCCGAGGGTCACGCCCTGATATATAAGGCAGTTATCACCTATTTCGGTAGTTTCACCTATAACAACACCCGAGCCGTGGTCGATAAAAAATCCCTTTCCGATTTTTGCACCGGGGTGGATCTCTATACCTGTAAGAAAACGAGCTGTCTGCGATATAATTCTTGCCGCAAGGAAAAACTTCCTTTCGTAGAGCTTATGAGCAACTCTGTATGCAAGTATAGCGTGCAATCCCGAATATGTCAGCACTATTTCAAGCGTACTTCTTGCCGCAGGATCTCTCCTCTTGACGGAATCTATTTCCTCTTTGAACTGCCTTCTTAATTCATCAAAACTAAACATGGTAAGCTCCTTTCGGACAAGCCAACTAATACAAAACGCCTCCAAGAGCGAATTTATCGTTCCTGAAGGCGGCAAAATAACCACGGTTCCACTTCAATTAGCCGCAAAACGGCTGTCTTTTTATCCTTAACGCAGATCACACGCAGGCGGATACTTTTTTCTGATATCAGAATGTTCCCCGTCCGAGCTGGCGGCCGCACTTCACAAAAGCTCTTCGCCGCCGTTCCACCGCCCCGACGTTCTCTGTTACCCAAGCTAAAGCTACTCTGACCGATATGCCTTTAAATTTATTATATCACATTTTCTCATTATATGCAACAGTTATTTTTCACGATTTTTCGATTTATTATTCGTCAGCCACAGTAACTGTTACTTCCTCTGTTTCCTCAACAGGGTCATTTTCCGCATTTTCGTCTATATAGATGTTGGGGAGAATATTCTTTTCAAAATCAGCAAGAACTGTTTCCCAGTAATCATCTGTTGATTCAACGGAGAAATAAAAAGCGTCATTATCCGTGAAGAAGAAATAAAGCCTGCCCTTATACCATGCAACAGGAGTTTTTATATCGTTGCCGTCCTCATCCTTGTAGGTTTCGCCGTTTTCATCGGTTTCAAATATATTCTGCGTAATTGTATAATCACAGCTTTCGCCTGTAAAACCGCCAACCTCAACGGAAACAGACTCGCCAAATTCCGTATCGCAGTGATAGAGGACATTATTAAACGTCATTGAAAAACGCACACGCCCTGCAAAGTCCTCAAGAGTGCCGTAATCCTCGACATAATTTGCGGCATAAACAGCCATATTAGCCCTGCCCTCATCTATAATGTATCGGAAATGCTGGTCGAAATCCTCCTGCGATTTCTGTGCCATAACGTAATTATCAGGAAGAGAATTCACCTTGAATTTATTTATAGCATAAATATCGCCCTCGGCAACGGGACGCTGTGTTGCAACGGTAGCATCGGATTCATCTGTATCAGAATTAACGCTTTCTGATGTTGTATTATCAGCATTGTCCGATTCGCCATCCTTTGAACAGCCTGTAAAAGCGGCTGTTGTCATACATAATGCGGCAATCATAGCCAGAAGCTTCAAGACAGCTTTATTTTTCATATTTATCACATATTTCCTTTTCGGGAAATTGCTCCTTTCAGATTTTTTATCCATAATGCTTATTATACCACATTTCCGCCGTTTCTGCGACTTTTTTTATAAATTTTATTATATTTTCGTCTTATTTGCACAAAATACACACACCGCAAAGCGTTTTTCAGTTTATCTCAGACAAAAATATTATCTGCATTAAGGCATAACAAAAAAAGTTTTTGAAAAATGTTATTTTTTTATCAAAAGGTATTGCCAAAATTGAAAAAATAGGGTAAAATAGATGTATAAGGCTTGGCAGATGCTGTGTACAGGCATCTCCACTGCTGTTTTATTATAATTCTTTTCAGGAGGAATATTTATTATGTCAGTTAAAGTTGCAATCAATGGTTTCGGTCGTATCGGTCGTCTTGCTTTCAGACAGATGTTCGGTGCAGAGGGTTATGATGTAGTTGCTATCAACGATCTTACAAAGCCTTCAATGCTCGCTCAGCTCCTTAAGTATGATACTGCTCAGGGCGGTTACTGCGGCAAGATCGGTGAAAACGCTCACACTGTTTCCGCTGATGATGAAGCAGGCACAATCACAGTAGACGGCAAGACCCTTAAGATCTATGCTGAAAAGGACGCTAAGGATCTTCCTTGGGGTGAGATCGGCGTTGACGTTGTTCTCGAATGCACAGGCTTCTACTGCTCTAAGGACAAGTCCCAGGCTCATATCGATGCTGGTGCTAAGAAGGTTGTTATTTCTGCTCCTGCAGGCAACGACCTCAAGACTATCGTATTCTCCGTAAACGAAAATACACTTACAGCTGATGACAAGATCATCTCCGCTGCATCCTGCACAACAAACTGCCTCGCTCCTATGGCTAAGGCTCTTAACGATTATGCTCCTATCCAGAGCGGTATCATGAGCACAATCCACGCTTACACAGGCGACCAGATGATCCTCGATGGTCCTCACAGAAAGGGCGACCTCAGAAGAGCAAGAGCTGGTGCTGCTAATATCGTTCCTAACTCCACAGGTGCTGCTAAGGCTATCGGCCTTGTAATTCCCGAGCTTAACGGCAAGCTCATCGGTTCTGCACAGCGTGTTCCTGTTCCTACAGGCTCTACAACTATCCTTACAGCTGTTGTTAAGGGTGCAGACGTAACTAAGGAAGGCATCAACGCTGCAATGAAGGCTGCTGCTTCTGCTTCCTTCGGCTACAACGAGGATCAGATCGTTTCTTCTGACGTTATCGGTATGAAGTACGGTTCACTCTTCGATGCTACACAGACAATGGTAGCTAAGATTGCTGATGACCTCTACGAGGTACAGGTAGTTTCCTGGTACGATAACGAGAACTCCTACACATCACAGATGGTAAGAACAATCAAGTACTTCGCTGAACTCAACTAATCAGCAAAATAAAAAACGATCGTTAAAACAAATCACGCAGATCCTTTTATGAATCTGCGTGATTTTTTATGCTTCTGCCTGTATTGCTTCAAGCTCAAGCTTTCTTTCACGTTCTGCACGCTGGCATTCAATGATAAACTTTGAGATAAACTCCTCATTATGCGGCGTAACATCAATAAACTGACAGCCATAGCCCTTGAAAGCACCATTTGTATCATTTTGCGAACGAAGCACCTTTGCCTTGATCTCAACCTGTCCGTCAAGCATAAACATCGTAAAAACATCACCCGTTTTAAAATCATACAGGCTATGCAAAAGAACTCCGCCAAGGTTTATATCAAGAATAGTCGCCTTTATTTCGTTTTCGCCCTCATATTTAACGGTCATATCCCCTCTTGTGATTTTGAAGATATAAGCAGGCGTTCTTGTTGCGACCTTAAAGGAGCTTCTGCGTTCCTCCAAAACCTCGCCATCGTCAATTTTGAACTCGACAGCAGAGCCTGAACATTTTTCGATGACGCTCGCACACTTCACACGGTCGCCATTGAAGCATTCGAAAATAGCGGTAATGCTGTCACCCTTTTTAAGCGAACCAAGATCCCTTGATTTAACGGAAATAAGTTCCATTCCCTTAGTCTTGAAAAGAACCTTCGGAAATGAAAACAGCTTTGATGTAACGATTAATTTTCCCTTGGAATCATAAATGTTAATTTTTAATATTTTCTCTTTTTTTACCATAAAATTCCCACTTCCTTTTGCTCTTTTGTTTAATTATACGGAAATAATGGTAAATTTTCAGCTTTATGTTGTAAATAAACAAAGAAGAAATGGGAAATAATTTTAGCCGTACCCGATTTCACAGGCACGGCTGATTTTTTTCATTCAATTCAGAGGTGGGACACGTCATTTCAATGAGTAAACAAACAATAAGAATTCTATGAAGAATTTGTCGCATAAAGTACGGGACAGGAAACCCGTCCCCTACAATAGTTTGTTAATAATAATTCAGTCGTTGAAATACCGTGACAGGTGGAAACATCTATTTTTTAAGCCTTCTTAGCGCCTTCCCAGTCCTTGAGGAATCTTTCAATTCCGTTATCTGTAAGTGGGTGCTTAACCATCTGACGGATAACAT
>CAYOAV010000038.1:0-5226 GCA_964402055.1 uncultured Ruminococcus sp.
AGGTCAGGCTTCCTATTGAATTTGTGAAAAATATAGAAAAAATAAAAATAGTATTGCTTATATTTTTGTTTTGGAATATAATATTAACTGGATAAATAAGGTTAAAAACCATTGAAATAACCGAAAAAAGGATAGATGAAAAATGAAAAATACACTTATTTCATATGCTGAAAAGCTGGAGGCTCTGGCTGTTTTCAGAGGTATTCTTGAAGATGAAGCTATAAAAAGATTTCTTGAAATGCTCCGTGAGCCGACTCCCGAAAAATGCGGAGGCTTTGCAGGCTCGCTTTATAAAACGACAGATGATCTTACCGAATATATTTTAGGGATCGTGAGCGAAAATGAAAATCCATTTATGCTCCGTCTTGCGGCGTTTGAGGAGGTTCCTGAATATGTGGAAATGGCGGCAAAGGCAGAGCTTGATATTTTAGAGGAGCTTTCACGGATAACTCCCTCCGATGTTGAACAGGCTATGGATGGAAAAAGGATAGCCTGCGGCTGGAAAACAAGTGAAATAAGCTTCATTGAAGCATACACACAGCGAATGGGCTGCCTTTCGACCAAGGGCTATGGCATTTTTGCGGAATATTATGCCTTTACGCTTAAAAACGGCAGACTTATTCCTATTAAAAATCCCGATCCGCAAAGGCTTTCACAGCTTTCGGGTTATGAGCTTGAACGAAGCAAGGTCATAAACAACACTCTTGCGTTGCTCAATGACAAGCCTGCGGCGAATGTGCTTCTTTATGGCGATGCGGGAACAGGTAAATCCTCGACTGTCAAGGCGGTTGTGAATGAATACAGGAATGACGGATTACGTCTTATTGAGCTTAACAAGTCGCAGCTGTCCGAGCTTCCCGAGGTCATTGAAAAAATAGCAAAAAATCCGCTTAAATTTATTATTTTCGTTGACGATGTATCATTTTCGTCCGATG
Source organism: uncultured Ruminococcus sp. (assembly GCA_964402055.1). Taxonomy (GTDB): domain Bacteria; phylum Bacillota; class Clostridia; order Oscillospirales; family Ruminococcaceae; genus UMGS363. Next base: position 936 of record CAYOAV010000038.1, read on the forward strand.
ATGATAATTTCAGCTCGCTTAAAGCGGTTCTTGAAGGCTCTGCGACGGCTAAGACCTCAAATATGGTGATTTATGCAACGAGCAACAGGCGGCATCTTGTCAAGGAAAAATTTTCCGACAGAAACGGTGATGATATGCACGCAACGGACACAAGAGAGGAGCTTATATCTCTTTCCGAACGCTTTGGACTTAAGGTTGCATTTCTTAAGCCTGATAAGGAAAATTATCTTAAAATCGTTGAATGCCTTGCAAAGGAAAATGAAATTGAAGTTACCGAAGAGCTTCTTATGGGGGCGGAAGCATTTGCCCTGCGAAGAAACGGCAGAAGCGGACGTGCTGCAAAGCATTACATTCAATCTGTTTTAAGCAGATAAATAATCGGCTATATCCAGAATGCTGGGTATAGCCGATTTTATTATGGTGTACAAAGGGATTATTATTCAAACCTTATAGTACCCGAGCTGATTATTTTTTCTTCATTATCGGAGGTGACTACTATCAATCTGCCATTATTGTCTATGCCTGTGCATTCTGCTTTGAATGAATCATCGCCTTGCTGAATGATCAGGCTTTTTCCTATAACGTTTGAACGGCTGATATATTCCTCCATAAACTCGCCGCTGTCCATTTTTTCAAGCTGTTCTTCAAGCGAATTAAGTATTTCTGCCGCAAGCTGATTTCTTGAAACGTTATGATGAAGCTCCATTTTTAGCGATGTAGCTGTCATGGCGAGATCCTCGGGGAAGGAGATGTTCTGTACATTTACGCCGATTCCGATAACCGCATATTCAAGCCCGCCCTGCTCGACATCGATTGAAGCTTCGGTAAGTATTCCGCATACTTTTTTATCGTTTATATAAATATCGTTGACCCACTTTATTGCACATTCAAGCTCGGGGGCAACCTTTTCTATCGCACGGGCAACAGCGACTGCCGCACAGCTTGTCACAAGAAGTGAGCTATCAATTGAAAGCTTCGGACGGATTACCACGCTCATATAAACGCCCATTCCGAGCGGAGAGTGGAATTTTCTTCCCAGCCTGCCCTTGCCGCCTGTCTGAATTTCGGCGATAACTGTTGTGCCATGGACTGCTCCATAATGAGCGGCTTCCTTGGTAAATGAATTTGTTGAATCGATCTCACGGTAAATATCAAGCTTACGTCCTAATGCTTTTGTGTTAAGGAACTGTCTTATAGCCTGTTCGTTTATTCTGTCGTTTGTTTCTTCAAGGCAATAGCCTCGGTTTGTAACGGCAGATATTGAATAGCCCTCGCTTCGGAGGACGTTTATTGATTTCCAGACTGCACCTCTTGTAACTCCAACGGTATTTGATATTTTTGTACCTGAAACTGTTTTTCCTTTGTTTGCCTCAAGAACGGCAAGCACCCTATCTTTTAAAGCCATTTCTTCACCTTTTGAAATACGGACGGAATTATGTATATCCACCCTTTATTATATTAAAAATTATACATTATTCTTGTGAACGATTCTATCACATTTAATGGACTAAATCATAATATAGAGTAAAGAAAACAAATAGTGTATTACGGAGAAAAGGCTATGACAGGTTTACTTGAAATGATGAGATTATTGCTGCTTATAGCCGCTGTTTCAGCTGACGGCTTATGCTCGGCTTTTGGACTTGGAGCTTCGGGGATAAGTATTCCTGCGAGGTCGGCGGCGGTGATAAGCGGATTTGGGGCGGCTTTTTTAGTGATATCAGCGGCTGTTGGAAATGCGGCGGTGAAGTATATCCCTGTCGGCTTATGTGCTGTGATATCTGCGGTGATTCTTATTCTGCTGGGGATATTCAATCTTTTTCACAGGGCTTTCGAGCGGCTGGGTGAAAAATTGCCGGAAAAATCAAAGCTGAGGGTATATCTTTCTGACGATGCTGCTGACTGCGACAGCTCAAAGGATATTTCCTGCAAGGAAGCACTTGTTCTTTCAGCGGCACTTTCGGCTGATTCTCTTGCGGCGGGGATAGGCTTCGGACTTCAGGAATATCCGTTAAGTGCAATAGCTGTAACAGCGTTTTTTATGCAGCTTTGTTTTGTGATTTTTGCAAATAAGCTTGGGAAAAATGCTTTGTGCGGTAAAAAAAGGAGGAACATTGACCTGCGTATGTTATGCGGCTTGCTGCTTATAACTATTGCTTTGATTAAGTGATATTCCAAAATTGATATATATTATGTCAATAAAAGCATTTCACATTTGAAGTTAATTGTGATATAATAATTTTTAGGGAAAAAGCATATATTTTCATAACTTTGTGGAAATATTTTTGGCTTTTTAACAAAAACGTAATTTTGACGTTAATTTATTAAAAATCAGAAAAATCGGAGGAATTTATTATGGCAAGATTTACTTTACCAAGAGATCTGTATTTCGGAAAAGGTGCAATTGAAAATCTTAAATCATTTAAGGGTAAGAAAGCAATGATCGTTGTCGGCGGCGGTTCGATGAAACGCTTCGGATTCCTCCAGAAGGCTGAGGATTTTCTTAAGGAAGCAGGTATGGAAGTAGCTCTCTTTGAGGGTGTTGAGCCTGATCCTTCCGTTGAAACAGTTATGAAGGGCGCTCAGGCAATGCTTGATTTCGGTCCTGACTGGATCGTTGCAATTGGCGGCGGTTCGCCTATTGATGCGGCTAAGGCAATGTGGATCAAGTATGAATATCCTGATTGTACCTTTGAGGATATGTGCAAGGTATTCGGTATTCCAGAGCTTCGTAAAAAGGCTAAATTCTGTGCAATTTCCTCCACATCGGGTACTGCAACAGAGGTTACGGCATTCTCTATCATCACCGATTATTCAAAGGGTATAAAATATCCTATCGCTGATTTTGAGATTACTCCTGATGTTGCTATCGTTGACCCTGACCTTGCTGAAACAATGCCGCAGAAGCTTGTTGCACATACAGGTATGGACGCTATCACGCACGCAGTTGAGGCTTATGTTTCCACAGCTAACAGTGCATATTCCGATCCTCTTGCTATCCATGCAATTGAAATGATACAGAATGACCTTGTTGATTCCTATAATGGAGATATGTCTGCCCGTGACAGAATGCATGACGCACAGTGCCTTGCAGGTATGGCATTCTCAAATGCACTTCTTGGTATCGTTCACTCAATGGCACATAAAACAGGTGCTGCTTTCGCTGATTATGGCGCTCATATTATCCATGGTGCGGCAAATGCAATGTATCTTCCGAAGGTTATTGCGTTCAATGCAAAGGATCCGACAGCTAAACAGCGTTATGGTGTAATTGCTGATTATATGCACCTTGGCGGAAATAATGACGATGAAAAGGTAAAGCTTCTCATTGATTTCCTCCGTGATATGAACGATAAGCTCAAAATTCCACACTGTATCAAGAATTACGGTGCTGACAGCTATCCTACAGAGCAGGGCTTTGTTCCTGAAGAGGTATTCCTTGAAAGATTGCCTGAAATCGCAAAGAATGCTATCGGTGACGCTTGCACAGGCTCAAATCCACGTCAGCCATCGCAGGAAGAAATGGAAAAGCTGCTTAAATGCTGCTACTACGATACAGAAGTTGATTTCTAAAAATACATACCAAAACCGCCGTGTCATCAAAGATACGGCGGTTTTTATGCTTCATAGGTTTTTAATATATCAAATGCAATTTCAATTTCGGGTACACGCTGATCCATGGCACGCTTTTGTATTTGACGGTGAGCCTCTTCCTCGGTTATGCGGAGATATTGTATAAGGACGCATTTTGCACGGTTTATATATTTCTGTTCATAGAGCTTTTTTTCAAGCTCCTTGCGTTCACGTTCGTTTTTCAGCAGACGTTTTCTTGCGGAAACGGCAAAATTCACCGCCTGGGTAAGTACAGAGCCTGTAAACGGCTTTGAGAGGATATAACAGCCTTTGTCACCGATTTTACGGTATATTTCATCGTAATTTTTATGTGCCGCAATGACGATCAAGGCACTTTCGGTATTTTCTGTTATAAAAGCGGCAAGGTCAAGACCATATTCATCTGCAAGGGGAGTGTTAAGTATAATAAGGTCATAATCGCAGTCAAGAACAGCCGCTTTTGCTCCTGAACCGTCCGAAACAGATATTGAACCGAAGCCGCAGGATCTTATTGCAGGAACAAGATTATCCCGCATTTCCTCATTATAGGAAATAATAAACGCTTTTGGCAAATTTGCTTCTGACATCTGCTCACCCCTTAAAAACAAAGCTTGAATAACTTTTTTTATGATATCACACAAAAAATGGTTTGTCAATGATGTTGTTGGGATTTATTGAA
>CAYOAV010000038.1:5326-13188 GCA_964402055.1 uncultured Ruminococcus sp.
AAATATGTTATAATAAATCTATATTTTAAACAAAGGCGGCAGATTATGGGCAAGAATAACAGCAATTACAACAATCGGCAGGATATCAGCTTCACTGTGGGGGAACCTATCGGTTTGCTCGATTTCCTTTTTGAAAATATGAGGGGCAAGGGTGTGAACAAGGTAAAGTCAACGCTTAAATATCGGCTTGTTTCGGTTGACGGACGTGTTACTACGCAGTTCGATTATCCGCTTGAAGTGGGTCAGGTCGTTACGATCGCTTCCTACAAGCCTGAATACAAGCGTGACAACACTCCTGATACTCCTGAAATCATTTATGAGGACGATGATATCATAGTTATAAACAAGCCTGCTGGAATGCTGGCGGTTGCGACAGATGATGAAAAGGAAAACACGGCTTATCATGCGGTAACTGAATATGTAAAGCGTAAAGATCGCAATGGACGTATTTTTATTGTTCACCGTCTTGATCGTGATACCTCGGGCATGCTTCTTTTTGCAAAAAATGACAAGGTAAAATATGAATTGCAGGATAACTGGAATGAATATGTGAAATACAGAGGTTACTGTGCGGTCGTTGAGGGTCAGCCTGAAAAAGAAAAGGGAAGAATTGAATCATGGCTGAAGCAGACGGACAGTATGCTTGTATATTCATCGCACGTTAAGGGTGACGGCAAGCTTTCCATAACCAATTATGAGGTCAAACGCAAGAGCCGTGATTACTCGCTTGTTGCGGTGAACATTGAAACGGGAAGAAAAAATCAGATAAGGGCTCATTTTTCCGAGATGGGCTGTCCTATTGCAGGCGATAAAAAATACGGAGCTGCGACCAATCCGATACATCGTCTAGCACTTCATGCGGACAGGCTTGTTATTTATATTCCGCATCTTGGAAAGGAAATGGAATGGAAGCTGCCTGTGCCGCCGAAATTTCTTTATATGATGAAGCATGAGGACGAATATCGCCGCAAAAAGGAAAGGCAGGGAAGATGATGAAGCCATATGAGAGAAAGGCATATTTTTACGAAACGGATAAAATGGGAATTGTTCATCATTCAAACTATATAAGGTGGTTCGAGGAGGCAAGGATACATTTCCTTAACGAGGCAGGCTATCCTTATGCGAAAATGGAGGAGCAGGGTGTTATGATACCTGTGCTTTCGGCGAGGGCGGATTATAAAAATGCTGTCAGATTTGATGAAACGGTGCTTATTGTTCTTAAGGTTGAGGAGTTTAACGGATTTAAGATGAGGATAACCTATCGTGTTATCGGCAAGGAAAACGGTGAGCTTAAGGCAACGGGTGAAACCTCGCATTTCTTTACGGATATGTCGCTCAAGCCGATTCGCACGAAGAAAAATTTTCCTGAAATATACAAGGCTTTTGCGGATCATATCGGTGAGGATCTTCTTGCGGCAGAAGAATAAGGCTGGAAATATTGTGAAAAACAGATGAAACTGTTTAAGTCCGTCTTGTTATTTTTCAAGGTTTATGTTATACTATCTATAATATAGATTGCTTTAAGGAGTTGCTTTAATGGCTGATTATACAGGAAAAAGGTGCATAGTGTGCAGTGAACAGTTCAAGGAGGACGATGATATTGTAGTTTGTCCCGAATGCGGCACACCTTACCACAGAGCCTGTTATGAAAAATATGGGGATTGCGTTAATGTTGAGCTTCATAAATCGGGCAGGAGCTGGAAGCCTGCGGAGGATGTCGGAGGTCAGGCTATTGAGGAGAGCAAGCCTGAAGATGACTGCGTTTGTCCGAGCTGTGGATATGTCAATCCAAGGCTGACTGCTTTTTGCGGCAGGTGCGGTTCACCGATGCCTGTGCTTGAACGTCATAATGAACAGATGAGGAAAAATATGGCGGAGGCTATGCAGAATAGCGATGGTATGTCTGCAATGAACCTTGGACCGTATCTTATAAATTTTACAGACCCTCTTTGCGGATATAATCCTGATGAAGATTTTGAGGGAGTTCGGCTTTGCGAGCTTGCTGATTATGTCGGCACGAATACGCATTATTATCTTCCGAATTTCAAACGCTTTAAAGATACAAAAGGCTCGATGAGCTGGAATTTTTCGGCGATGCTTTTCCCAGAGCTGTTTTTTGCATACAGGAGAATGCCACTTATTTCTCTTGCGGCGGCTTTTATAAGATTTTTGCTTATGATACCGCAGTATATACCGATCCTTGCGGATATGGACGCGGGAGCTATATCGCAGTTCGCAAAGGGATTTGACATAAGAAGCACGGCATTCAGCGTTGTAAGCCTTTTATCCTCGGTGCTTATTTATGCGATTATGTTCTTTTTTGGGGCATATGCAAATAAGCTGTATTACAGAAAGGCGATAAAGAAAACCGCAAAAATCAAGGCTGAAACTACGCCGTACACCATTCGTCAGACGCTCCGCTCAAAGGGTGGCACATCGGCAGGCTGGCTTGCGGTTGTGATTGCTATATATGTGGCAGTAGGAATGGCTTTGAATGGTATATTGGTGTTTTTAAATGCTTAAAGGGTAGATATTTTCAAACAGGGGTGATAAAATGAAGGTGAAAAAGGCTGTGATAGCTGCCGCAGGACTTGGTACAAGAGTACTTCCTGCGACAAAGGCTGTGCCAAAGGAAATGCTTCCGATAGTTGACAAGCCTGCGATACAATATATTGCGGAGGAATGTGCGGCGGCAGGGATAACCGAGATACTTATTGTGACATCGAGGGGAAAGCAGTCGATAGAGGATCATTTTGACCGTTCGCCCGAGCTTGAAGCGAAGCTTGAACAGAGCGGCAGGGATATGCTTCTTGATGAGATAAGGAGAATATCGGGAATCGCTGATTTTACCTTTGTTCGTCAGCCTTTTCAGACTGGACTTGGTGCGGCTGTGCTTTGTGCGGAAAAATTTGTAGGGAATGAACCCTTTGCGGTTTTATACGGTGATGACGTTATAGTCGGAGATGAGCCTGCGATAGGTCAGCTCGGACGTGCTTATGAAAAATATGGCAAAAGCGTTGTCGGGATAAATAAAGTGCCGCACAATGACATATGCAAATATAATTCACTGGAAATATCACCCTTGGAAAACGGTATTTATTCTGTTACGGATATGGTAGAAAAGCCATTGAAGGGTGAGGAATTTTCCGATTTTTCTATACTTGGAAGATGTATTTTAGAGCCGAAAATATTTGATATTCTGCGGAAAATACCCAAGGGCAGAGGCGGAGAGCTTCAGCTTACGGACGCTATGCGTGAAATGGCTGTAAGCAGCGGTATGATCGGGGTGGATTTTGTTGGAAAACGCTTTGATATGGGGGATAAGCTGAGCATTATAAAGGCGGCTGTCGAGGTCGGACTTATGCGTGAGGATATGCATGGGGAGCTTGCAGATTACATAAGGAAAACTGCGGAAAAGTTGCGTTCGGCTATTGACGAATAAGGCTTTAAGTGGTATAATTAAGGTGTAGAATTATCGTTTTAAGCAAAGGAGCTTATTTTTAATGGCTGAACTCGTTTATAATGAACAGGGACGTTTGCTCTTTACAGAAGAAATGCGTCAGGAGTATACTATTCTTGTTCCGCAGATGCTCCCTATACATTTTTCACTTATTGTAAAAATTTTTAATAATCATGGCTACAAAATGAAGCTGCTCACCTCAACGGGCAGACGTGTTGTTGATGAAGGATTGAGGAATGTTCATAACGACACCTGTTATCCTGCATTGCTTGTTATCGGTCAGATGATGGACGCTCTTAAATCGGGCGAATATGATATCCATAAGACCGCACTTATGATAACGCAGACTGGCGGCGGCTGCCGTGCTTCAAACTATATCAACCTTTTGAGAAAGGCTTTGAAGAATAACAAGATGGAGTTTGTTCCTGTTGTTTCGCTCAACATTGCCAATCTTGAAAAAAATCCGGGATTCAAGCTTTCATTGCCTATGCTTCAGGATCTTGTTGTAGGAATTTGCTACGGTGATATTCTTATGTGGGCGGGAAATCAGGTTCGTCCGTATGAAAATAATCCAGGTGATACTGACAGACTTATTGAGGAATGGCAGAACAAGCTTATAAAGCAAGGCTTCTCAATAGGTGCATACAAGAAAACAGCTTTCGAGATAGTAAAAAGCTTTGAAAAGATACCGTATACTCCCTCTGTAAAGCCAAAGGTCGGCATTGTCGGAGAGATATATATTAAATTTGCACCGCTTGGAAATAACTGCCTTGAAGAATTCCTTAGAGGCGAGGGTGTTGAGCCTGTTGTTCCGGGACTGCTCGATTTTATTATTTTTATGTGCGATCATCACGTTGTTGACACGCAGCTTTATCATGTTGCATATAAAAAATTTATCGGTTCGGGTGCGTTGGAGATATTCCTCAAAAAAATGCAGGATATTACCATTGACGCATTCAAGGCTTCACGTTTCAGAGTACCTGCACGTTTTGATGAAACAAAGGAAAACAGCAAGGCTTATGTTTCCCCAGCGAATAAGATGGGTGAAGGCTGGCTTCTTACAGCAGAGATGGTTGAGCTTATCGGAAGTGGTGTGAATAATATCATCTGTGCCCAGCCGTTCGGCTGTCTGCCGAATCATATTATCGGCAAGGGTATGATAAGAAAAATCAGGAATGTTTATCCCGACGCTAACATAGTTGCGATAGACTATGACCCAGGTGCAACAAAGGTAAATCAGGAAAACAGAATCAAGCTTATGCTTTCTACCGCAAAGTCCAACCTTGCGGCACAGACGGAAAATAAGGAGGATTGAGTTTTATGTATGGAATCGGTGCATATACTTCAAATGCAATGTATACCTCTCTTCTGAATTCAAGCTATAATAAAAATCAGACAAGCTCGTCAAGTGATCTTTTGGCTTTGATGAAAAAGGTGGATCAGGTTCGCTCAAGCGATTACAGGAAGAGTATGAAGGCTGAATATGAAAAGCTTTATACTTCTGATGATGTCGGAAGCTATGACAGTGAAAAGAAGCTTTCCTCTGACGCTTCGGAGCTTAACAAGAGTGCGGCTGTGCTTGCGTCCTCGTCAAAGGCTGATTTTGAGGATAAGGATAAGCTCGTTTCCAATGTCAAGACCTTTGTTGACGATTATAACACGACCATTGACAGCTTGCAGAAATCGGGCAGTGTTGACGCACTTAAAAAGGGACTTTATATGACTAACACGGCTAAGGCTTATTCAGGTGCTTTGGGCAGAATTGGTCTTAAGGTCGGCACGGATAACAAGATTACGCTTAATGAGGATACTCTTAAAGCCGCTGATACAAATTCTGTTAAGTCACTTCTGAGCGGTAATTATTCCTTTGCTGCAAAGGCGGCTGACAAGGCTTCGCAGATAAGCAAGGCGGCTAACCTTAAAGCACAGGTTGTAAGCTACAATCAGGACGGTAATTACAGTACGCTGTTTTCGATAAGCTCTATGTTCAGTGAGAAGATATGAAAAGCTGAACATCAGGGGCAGGATAATCTATTGAAATCATTTTGATCGCTGTCGTTATACTGAACACCAATTAAAAACTATACAAAAAATCAAACAAATATTTAAAAAGCGTTGGTTTTTATCTGATTTTTGTGCTGATTTTTTGTCTATAGTTTTATTGGTGTTTAGTATTTATTTGCGTCAGCGATTTTTTGTGAGGAGATATTATGTCAACAATTCAGATATTCGGAAAATCAAAATGCTTTGATACAAAAAAGGCTGAACGTTGGTTCAAGGAGAGAAATATCAAGGTTCAGAGCGTTGATATCCTGTCTAAGGGATTGAGCAAGGGAGAATTTGACAGCGTTGTCAAGGCTGTCGGAGGGATTGATAAGCTTATTGATGAAAAATCAAAGGATTATTGCGAGATAAAATATCTGCTCGATGATGCAAAATATGATAAGCTTTGCAAAAATCCAAAGCTTTACAAGACACCGATAGTCAGATGCGGAAAATCGGCTTCGGTGGGATATTCTCCCGAGGAATGGGAAAAATTTTAAAAAAAGAGGTAGAATTATGACCGCACTTATTACGGGCGCAAGCTCGGGTATCGGAAGAGATATTGCAAGGGAGCTTGCAAAAAGAGGTATAAAGCTTATCATTTCGGGCAGAAATTATGCCGCACTTGAAAAGCTTCGTGACGAGATAGGAGCTTTGAAGATCATCACGGCTGATCTTACGAAAAAAGAGGATTGCTATCGTCTTTATGAGGAAGCTAAGGAGTATGATGTTGACATACTCATAAACAATGCAGGATTCGGACTATTCGGAAAGTATGCTGATACCGACCTTGAACGTGAAATAGAAATGATAGAAGTAAACGTTATGGCTATGCATATTTTGCAAAAGCTTTTCCTGCGTGATTTTATCGCAAAGGATAAGGGTTATATTCTCAACGTTGCTTCTGTTGCAGGATTTATGCCTGGACCATATATGGCGACCTATTATGCGACAAAAAATTACGTTGTGCGTATTACAGAGGCTGTCAGCCGTGAGCTGAAAAATGACGGAAGTCACGTTTCTGTAAGTGCGTTATGCCCGGGACCTGTAAATACGAAATTTAACGATACGGCAGGAGTTTCCTTCGCATTGAAGGGAATTTCCTCCGAATATGCCGCAAAATGTGCGGTTAAGGGGCTTTTTGCAGGAAAAACGCTCATAATACCGAAATTATCTGTAAAGCTTGCGGCGTTTGGTTCTCAGCTTGTTCCGCCTATGCTTCTTACAAGGATCACAGGGCATATGCAGAAGAAAAAGGGAGATGTTTAAGATGGAAAATGAACGTCTTGAAAAACAGCTTGAATTCCTGCTGACGCTTGACAGGCTTAAAAATGTTTACCGTCAGACCTATATCCTTTGCGATGATATGCCGCAGGGTTCACAGGAATTTGAGGATAATTTCAAGGAGAAAAAGCCTCTTCCAAGACGTGAAAATGATGCTGAACACTCGTTTTCACTGGCAATTGCGGCGGCGGTGCTTGCGGAATATTCAAACGAACCTGTTGATGTTCTTAAGGTGATGAAGATGGTTCTTGTGCATGACGCTGTGGAAATTTTTGCAGGTGACACATATTGCTATGATGAAGAGGCTGCAAAAACCAAGGAGGCAAGGGAAAAGGCGGCGGCTGAAAAGGTTTTTGGACTTCTTCCTGATGGTCAATCAGAGGAATTCCGTGAGCTTTGGGAGGAATTTGAGAGAAATGACACTCCCGAGGCGAAATTTTCCAATGCTATGGACAAAATACAGCCGCTTTTGCTCAATTATTCCCGTGAGGGTATATCGTGGAAGGAGCATGGAGTTCATTCCGAACAGGTCAGAAAACGCTTTTGCTATGTAAAGGGCGGCTCTGATAAATTGGGAAAGCTTGTCGAAAATATCCTTGATGAAGCGGTACGAAAAGGTTTTCTTTTACCATAAAATGGGAATGATTTGTGAAATATAACTAAAAAAATTGCTGACTATTGACTAATTCGGTTAAATATGTTACACTATTTACAATGAATTTTAAAAATATGGCATAAATCGTCTGCGGCAATGCCCAGCGGTTTATCGGGATATGGGAGTTATTATGGCACAGAAACGTACACTCGGAAAGCTGGGCAGACGGCTTATTATTGCGATCGATGTCACGGTTATTGCGGCTATGATCCTTGTTATTTTTTCAACGTCTGTTCAGATAAGCAGTATGAATAACAAGACGCTGGAAAAAGAAGTTGCTATCGGTATAAGGCTTATCAAGGACGAAATAGCTTCCGCAGAGGAACAGGTTCAGAGAATTTCAGCGGAGCTTTATGACGATGTTGATTTCAGCCGTGCTATTACTGTTCAGAGAGGTAATCTTCTTGAGGAAAGATTTTC
>CAYOAV010000038.1:13288-16525 GCA_964402055.1 uncultured Ruminococcus sp.
GACAGAGCTGTAGGCACGCAGATGTCCGACAAGATAAAGGGCATTGTTATTGACAATGGCGGCACTTATGACGGCGCGACAGAGCTTTTCGGCGAGAAATTCTATACTATATATGAGCCTCTTTATGATACAGAGGAAAATATTATAGGCGCGATTTTCTGCGGAACGAAAACTGCGGAAAATGATAAATATGCGACAAATGTTGTACTGAATGCTATTATCGCAGGCGTTATTGTTTGCCTTGTAGGCGGATTATTCCTTGTATATTATATATTCAGGAGAATTTCCGACCCTGTGAAGCAGGCTTGCGGTGTGCTTGTCAAGATGGCTGACGGTGATATAAGCTTTGATACCTCGGATATAAAATGCTCGGACGATGAGGTTGGTCTTATGCTTGGTGAGATGACCAAGATGAAGGACGCTCTTTCGATGTATCTTACCGATATTAACAGAGTTATGTCGGCTATGGCTGACGGCGATTTTACGGTTCAGCCAAGCGTTGAATATCAGGGCGATTTTGCAGGAATGAAGGAATCAGCAGAGAAGATATGCAGGAAGCTCAGCGATGTTATCGGAGCTTTGAATACTTCCGCAAGCGAGGTTTCAGCTGGCTCTGCACAGATTTCTGACGGTTCACAGCTTCTTGCCGAGGGTACTACTCGTCAGGCGGCGGCTATTGAGGAGCTTTCGGCAACTATCAGCGAAATGGCTGACAAGATCCATGATAACACGTTCAATGCTCGTGAAGCTGATGAATGTGCGGCACAGTCGAATGATCTTATTACTGAACAGGCGGCTGAAATGGAGCGTATGCGTCTTGCGATGGAGGATATTAAGGAGAAGTCCGACCAGATCAATAACATTATCAAGACTATTGAAGATATTGCGTTCCAGACGAATATTCTTGCACTTAATGCGGCTGTTGAGGCGGCAAGGGCAGGAGAGGCCGGAAAGGGATTTGCGGTTGTTGCTGATGAAGTAAGAAATCTTGCTACAAAATCGGATGAAGCTACAAAGAGGACTGCAGCAATTATTAGCGAAACGATGGATTCCGTTGCAAAGGGCAGTGCTGTTGTTGAAAACACGGTTGCACTTATGGGCAAGGTATCGGAAATGTCCGAAAATTCAAGAAAGCTTGTCGAAAGGATCCATGTCGCTTCGGAGGATCAGGCAATGGCTGTTGCACAGATCAATTCGGGAATTGCACAGATTTCCGAGGTTGTACAGCAAAATTCTGCTACGGCAGAGGAAAGTGCGGCGTCCTGCGAGGAGCTTAACGGACAGTCACACGTTCTTTCAGACCAGGTTTCTATGTTTAAGATACTTGATTAAATAAAGCCTGCGATTTATTGGTCGCAGGCTTTGTTTTTTTAGGGGCAACAGGCAGTTGCTTGAATTTTAATAATGATTATGGTATACTCAAAGGCGAGGTGATGATTATGGAAACAAAACAGGTCATATATGAGCTTCGCATTAAAAACAATTTATCGCAGGATGAGCTTGCGGAAAAGGTTTATTGCACACGTCAGGCAGTTTCACGCTGGGAAAATGGTGATACTGTGCCAAACACGGAAACGCTGAAGCTATTATCAAAGCTTTTTGACGTTTCAATCAACACGCTTCTGGGTTCTCCGAGAAAGCTTATATGTCAATGCTGTGGAATGCCGCTGGAGGATAATGTCATCAGCAAGGAAAAGGACGGAGTTTTCAATGAGGATTATTGCAAGTGGTGTTACGCTGACGGGGAATATATGTACAGTGATATGGACGAGCTTATTGACATATGTGTGAAAAATATGGTCAACGGTGAGCATACAGAGGAAGAGGTACGTTCATATCTTAAGGAATCCCTGCCGAAGCTTGATTATTGGAAAAGATATGATGAGCTTGGTGGAAACGGGGAGTTTGAACAGTTTAAAAAGAAGCTGATAGATGAGATAAATGCTCTTAACGTTGAGGGTATGCCAAAGCTGACAAGGCTTAATGCACTTGTGGGTGGGTATATCAATATGGAATACAGGTTACCGAACGGAAAAACTGTAAAATTTCTTGACGACAATGCTACATATCTTGGGAATCAGCTTGAATGTGAATTTGGCGGAGAAAGATGCTTCGGAATTGCCGCTAATATGGATTTTATACTTATTTGCACTTATGAAAAAAATGGGGAAACCCCTGAAATTGTTATTTACAAAAAGAGATGAAGCGAGCCGTACTCATTATGATATGGGTACGGCTGAAATTTTGCCAAAAAATTAATGTGATAAAAATAATCATATAAAACAGCAAATAATTCTTATCAATACTTGACAAAAAAACAAAAAAATGTTACGATTGATTTATATGGAAATGCTTATTGAATATGAAAAGGATTGATATAGATGAAATGTGCAAAATGCGGATTTGAAAATGCGGAGGGTGCAGGCTTCTGCGGACAGTGCGGAGAGGATCTTTCTTCGGACAATATTATGAACACGCTTGACGAAAATGCTGAAAATGTTAAGAAAAAATCAAAAAAAGAAAAGAAAAATAAAGGTGAAAGGTCGAAAAAGAATGTCAAGGCTATTGTTATAGGCTGTGCGGCGGCGGTTGCAGTGGTTGCGGGGGCGATAGCTATTATGCTTAATTTGCCCTCGGAGGGGGAAAAGGTGCTGAAAAACGTTCCGATAGGTCGTGACCTGGCTTATGCGGAGGCTAAAACGGAATGTGATTTTAACGAAAAATCAAAGTATGAATCGCTTAGTTCTGTGGCTGATTTTGATAATATTTGCGAGGGCGATCTTACGATAAAGGTTGAAGGTGTGAGCTTTCCTGAATGGGCGATCGCAGTTGATCTTGCAAATGATGAAACGATAAACAGGGTGGCTTATTACGATTTTTCGCAGTTACAGAAGGACTGGAAGGGACATCATAGCTCGGAAAAGATAGAGCAGTCGGTTATTGAATACGGAATGAAGCGTAAGGCGGTAGACAAGGCACTTGGTTTTACGCCATATTCGATTATCAAAGAGATAGACAACACGGTAACAAATATTTACAGGTATTATTACAGCGATGAAGCGACTGGAAATGATATTGTTTGCAATTTCTGTGTTGTTTTCAATGATGTTGATGAGAGCGTTAAAGATGTTTATGTTACGGAAATCGAGTATATAGGCTTGATGACTTTGGCAAAGTAATTCTTTTGTACAAAAAGCTCAAAAAAGCCCTCCAAAGTGATAAAAAAGCGAGCATATC
>CAYOAV010000039.1:0-1557 GCA_964402055.1 uncultured Ruminococcus sp.
GCTTTCGGTTGCGGTTCTTCGCATAAATCTTCAAGATTTAATTGGTGGAGCAATAACAATACCAGTTAAATGATGAAAATTTTTCTTTCCAAACATGAGTTCTATGTGCTGTGGATTTCTTAATTCCCCATAAATTAAAAGAAAATTCTTGTTGTTAAGTTGGCTGTCATAAATTCTCGCCGCTTTTGTAATAATAGCAAGAGCTGTTTTTTTATCCAAAATATTATTTTCCTTCCAATAATTTAAAAAGGGGAAACTCAGCCGTAGCTAAAATTTCCCCTTTTAGTGACTGGTTTTTATGTTGTCCGCCAACTATGCCGTCCCTCAAGTACGGCTTTACTATCGGATTTATTATCGTGCCAGCCCACGTTAGAAACTTATAATTGTTCTAATTATATTATATGCGATTTTTAGAGATTTGTCAAGAATTTTAAGAAAAATCATATAACTGTCAAGCCCCTTATTGAATATCAAAAGCCTCACATTACTGCAAGGCTTTTGTTCTGATGTATTTATTCATCTGTATCATCTGTCTGCGGAGCGGTATAAACAGGAGTTGAGGTCTTGCCTGTTTCCTTTTCAATCTGTTCAAGCAGCGATGTAATGTCTATCATCATAGTACCATCGCCGTCTGCAACAGTCGGAAGCTTGCCGTCCCATTTGTCTATGTAGCTCATAAGCAGTATTTCAGGTGTTATCTGCTCGGATTTCAGCCTGTAAGCCTCTGCTTCTGCCTGTGCCTCTGCAACAGTCTGTTCAGCCTCGACCTTTATTCTCTGGAGATCCTGTTCAGCCTTAAGAGCGTTCTGCTGTGCAGTCTGTTTTGCCTCGATAGCCGCATTATACTCCTCAGTGAATTCAAAGGTTATGATATTGAATATCTGAATTTCAATTCCATAAGAACTGATTTTTTCTTTAAGCTGTTCGCTCATAAGGTCGCTTACACTCTGACGGTTTGTAATAAGCTCTTCGGCAGTGAACCGTGCAGTTACAGCCTTAACGCATTCCTGAACCGCAGGAATAATGATAACCGATTCATAATCCATACCGATATTCTTATAAACAGAAGCAGAATAAGAATTGATGACCTTATAGTTTACAGCAATAGTCGAACGCACCGTCTGAAGATCCTTTGAAGCAGAGGAACAATCTACCTCTGCTTTAAGAACTCGGTTATCGATAAGAACTATCTTCTGAACAAAAGGTATCTTAAAATGAAGTCCTTCCGAAAGAACGCTGTCAGATACCTTTCCAAAGGTAGTAACAACTCCCGAATGGCCTGCCGTTACAGCAGTGAACGAGTTCAGCAAAACGATAAGCACCACAACAACGGCAATCACCGTTCCAACGATTTTCCCTGCTGATTTCCCTGTTTTGACATTTACAATATTTTCATTAGCCATTGTCATTATTCCTCACTATCATCGGGAAGATCGTTTTCATCAATCTTCTTGCTGTCAACTCCAAGGCTGTAATTCTCGATATCCTCGGGGTCGTCTATATAATAGCTGTAATCATTGACCTTGGATTTTCTGCTTGCCTTGCAGCTCTTGACCA
>CAYOAV010000039.1:1657-16257 GCA_964402055.1 uncultured Ruminococcus sp.
ATCCTTGTGCGGAATACAGACGCAAGATCCTTGACAAGCTCACGGAAATCAACTCTTGTTTCCGCTGTAAAATAGAAAAGTATCTTGTTGTTGTCAAAGGTACATTCAACGTCCACAAGCTTCATATCAAGCTTATGGGCGGCTATTTTTTGCTGACATATCTTAAAAGCATCCTTTTCCTTTTTTCTGTTCTGCTCAACGGTTTTAAGGTCGGCTTCTGTCGTTTTTCTTATGATATCCTTAAGCGGCTTGACGATCTGACTGTCATCGACCTGCTTGTTTGCTATCACTACCTCGCCGCATTCAACGCCTCTCGCCGTTTCGACTATTACCTTCTCTCCGACATTAAGCTTATGCTTGCCAGGAGAAAAATAATAGACCTTACCTGCACTTTTAAAACGCACTCCGATAATTTCTGCCATTTTTTATCCTTTCAGATCAATTCTCCGCTCAACGCTGATAACGCAAGCGGAACATATATATTTGAATTGCAATAATCAATATTCTTCCCGATTATTTCGTGAATATAAACAGCCTTTTTAAAGGACATTCTTTCCGCAAGCTTCAAAGCTCCGTCCCTGTAACAGCCGATAAATTCAGCGTTTTCTCCGTAAAGCCTTACATTGCATACATCTCTTATGACTTTATCAAGCATTGTAAGTATATCCTTTACTCTGTCCCTGCTCTCACCTATTCTGTTAAGTGCAACGCAGATACCATATTCATCGGAATTTGCCATACATCTGACGATATTCCTGCAAAGCTCTGCATTTTCAAGACCATTTTCTTCAAGGCTTTCAATACATTTGCCGATATTTCCGTGAAAGACCGAAACAGCATCATCTATCTGCTCTGCCGTATATTTTCCAGCTTCCATCAAAGCCGCTTTGCATTCATCGTCAGTACATTCGGTAACTCCAAGCGTAATAACTCTTGAAAGTACAGTCGGTAAAAAGCTGCCTTTGTTTTCAGCCGTAAAAATAAAATACGCATATTCAGGCGGCTCTTCTATGAGCTTCAAAAGGATATTCTGCGTCCTTTCCTGCAAATTATCTCCGCAATCGGGGAGCATATATACCTTTGCATCGCAGTCATTCGGCATAGTATATGCATCATCATACATTTCACGGATAGTTTCAGCTTTATAAACAAGAGTTTTTCCGCTTCTTTCCGGAGTTATCACATCGGGATGAATATCCTCGTCTATTCTCCTGCACTGGCGGCATTTTCCGCAAGGCATACCGTCCTGCATATCCTCGCACATTATTACCTTTGCGATATATTTTGCACAGGTCTTTTTTCCAACGCCTTTTTCGCCAGTCAGCAAAAAGCCGTGTGCCATTCTTCCGTTTCTGACCATCGCCGTTATCGGCTCGGTCACGCTTTTTTTACCGTAAAGCGTCATACCTTTTCAAAGCGTTCGATGTCGGTGACAAAGATAGTAGCACCGCCGACAGGAACTTCAAGTGGGAAAGAGGTTGACTGCATATCAACACCGCCCATTGTCGAAGCAGGAACATACTGCTTTCTTCTTCTGGAGCATTTTTTGATTATCTCGATTATCTCATCGACCTGACTATCCTCGGAGCATACAAGGAAGGTAGTATTTCCTGCCATAAGGAAGCCGCCTGTAGAAGCGAGCTTTGTAGCAGAAAATCCTGCCTTTGTAAGATTGGAGGAAACAGCATGGCTGTCATCATTGTTTACTATTGCATATATAAGCTTCATATCATTATTCCTTTCGTTTTTCCGCTGTATTTTTTACGGAAAAATATACCCAAGATTATTTTACCACATTTACTTCCGAAATGCTATACATTTTTAAAATTTTTATTATATTTTCATCAAAAATCTCTCCGCAGGCGGCGGCCGGCACGCATGGAGGGCATATTGTTTCCGTTTTTGCACATATTCTGCCGAGTGCGTCCTCTGTTTTCACTATTTCGCTTTCCGAAAAGAACGCTTCACGCATTCCCATTGCCTTTTTCGGCGGTTTAAGCTCAAATTGCGGCGGCATAAGACGTATTTTCGGCATTTTCATATTAAGCAATGCCTTTTTTATACGTTCAAAATCATCTTCATCATTCTGCGGCGAAAACATCATCATAATATGCGTTTCATCAGCATATTCAGGTTCAATGTCCGCCTCTCTCAATCTGTCTGCAAGCTCCCAGCCTGTCATTCCGCATCTAAGAGCATATATTGATATTTTCAGCGGTTCGCTTTCTTCAATGGTATAAAGTCCGCCAAGCTCCTTTTTAAGCCTGTTTACCCTTTCCACAGTCCTTGCAAGCTCATCTCTGAAATCCTCCGCAAGATATTTATTGCACATATCAAGCGATTGTAAAATAAGATATGATGGACTTGAGCTTCCGAAAAGCGACATTGCTCCCTTGATTTTTTCAGCATATTTTTCCGAAGCGGTGTGAAGATACGCTCCTCCCGTAAGTACAGGCAGAGTCTTATGTGCAGAATCACAGCACATATCCGCCCCGAGAGCTATCGGGTGAATACTCTCATCAAGAAACGCAAGATAAGCTCCGTGTGCATTATCAACTATCAGCGGCTTGCCAAAGGAATGAACCTTATCCGCTATTTTTTTAATATCAGCAATCGCTCCAAGGTAATCGGGAGATGTGATATAAACACAGGCGGCATCAGGGTTTTCATTGAGCAGCTTTTCAATACTGTCAGCATTTATCCTTCCGCTGACCGCTGAACCGTCCTTAAATTCGGGATATATCCAGACGGGAGATAATCCAAGCAGAATACAGCTGTTATGGAACGCTTTATGTGAATTTCTCGCCGCAATCACCTTGTCACCCTGCTTAGCACATACCGCAAGCATAGCCTGAATACAAAGCGTTGAGCCACCTGCCGAATAAAATGTGCGGCTGGTATGGAAAAGCTCTGCGGCATTCCTTTCGCTCTCATCAATGATCCCGTCCGCTTCAAAAAGAACGTCCGCACCCTTTATTTCAGTAATATCATATGGAAAAACCGCAGAACCGTATCTTCCTGCGGTATTACCCTTATGACCGGGCATATGAACCCTCACGGTATTTTTTTCAGCATAGCCTTTTACAAAATCACAAACAGGTGTTGTCATCTTTTTCCTTTCAAGGCACGAACCTTACCCTTAGGTGAAAGTCCGTCAAAAATCTTCCTTTTAAGCTTCTGTGCCTCCGCTTCAAGCTCTGACTTTCCCTTATATTCCGAAAAAACGGCTGAAAGCTCATTCGCACGTTCATACATATCAAGCTTCAAAGCTGTTTTGACTATACAAAGATCAATAAACCTGCAATCACTGTCAAGAAGCTTGGCAAGAACCGTAACAGCATTTTCATAACGTCCGTTTATACATTCATGTATCGCAAGGCTTCTTTTCATCGTATCGGAGCTGTCGGAAAGAACTATCTCGTTCTTTTCCTTGTAAATATTATCAGCGTCCTTGAATTTATCCCTGATAAAATACGCAAATATAACATTATGGAGCAGATTCGGGTAAAGCATTTTATCCAGCTTGTCAAAAATGCCGTCCTCATCGCATTTTTTGTATAATGCACAGGCTTCTTCAAGCTTGCCTATGATTATAAGTGCGTTTATGAGATAACTTTGTCCCTTTGCGATATCCTTAGGCTTTTTCAGCAGTTCGATATCCTTTTGAAGTGCTGAAATATACTCCTCGGAAAAGCCATATTCCGCAAGCACATTCGCCGATTCAGTAAACGGAGATTTTTTTTTGAATAAACTCATTATCAGAACCTCTTAAGGCAATACCGCACAAAGATTGTGTGCGAATTGCGAAGTCAGATTTTTCGTCAGATTGTATCAAAACGACGCAGGAATACTTGCTTGTATTTAAAGCGAGTATCTCGCTTTGGAGTTTTGGTGCAAGATGACGAAAAAGATGCAAGCAAGGCGTGTGCAAAGCCGTTAGGCGGTCTTTGTGCGGTGTTGCCTTAATAACTGCCAATTGTCTGAACCACCTCAATAGCCTTGATAAGCTGTGTATCGAGCGTGAGCCTTTCCTCTGCTGTAAGCAATGCAAGCTCCACATCGGAGGGAAGTGCAACTTCAAAATCAGGCTTAACTCCCGAACCGTCAAAAGAACCGCTGTTCCTGGTTTCAAGCTCTGCAACAGTTACCTTTATTGCCGCACCTCCGGCAAGCTTCTGTGTATACTGTAACGCTCCCTTTCCTGCGGTTAATGTTCCGACAAGCTGTGCATTTGATTCATCACGCAGTACAAGAGCAAAAAGCTCACCGCAGCAGGATGTTCCCGAATTGACTATAACAGCCATAGGCATAGAAATCTTTTCCGCTTCTGTCGTATGAACTATACATTCCTCACGGTCTGAATATTTCGCAGTCACGACCTCGCTGTCACCGACAATGCAGTCAATAGTATCAGCAAAAGCGGTTATCATATCGCCGTTATTTCCTCTTACATCAAAAACGAGCGATTCTGCACCGTCCTCGATCACCTGTGTAAGAGCATTTCGCAATTGTGAAGCTGTTTTATCATTAAATGTTGTAACGCTTATATATCCGACATTTTCAATAAGATAAGAGCTTATCGAGGTTATTTCTGTTTTGGTCGAAATAAGCTCCACCGAAAAGAAATCAGAAAGCCCATCATCATTAACTCTTTTAATATGGAGCTTGACCTTAGTTCCCTCCGCACAGGAAAGAAGTCCCGAAGCCTCCTCGTAGCCGTTTTCGTATGCGATAACATCAGTGTTATTTACTGCTGTTACAATATCCCCGGCCTTTATTCCACCGCTTGAAGCAGGCGAGCCATCCTTTACGGAAACGACCTTTATATAGCCGCTTTCCTCACGCTCCCAGTTAAAGCCCAGTCCAACTGTAACTCCAGCGTCCTTCTGCAAAGCGTCAGCATATTCCTCGGCAGTGAAATATTTAGCGTAAGGATCTCCAAGCCCTTGCACATAGCCTTTCATAATGCTGTCTGCAAGCAGCTGTTCATCAATGTCGCCGAGATAATTCGAGCGGACATATTTGTCCATTTCGGAAAGCTTAGCATAGCTCTCCTCTTTTTCGGAAACATTTTTTACAGTCGCATTAAAAACCTTCATTGAATAATTATATGTAATGATAAATGCGGCAGTAGCAACAAGGGCCATAACGCCTATCGCCGCACCAAGAGATATTTTTCTGTTCATTTTCGTCTTCCTTAATGATTAATATCAACATAATTAAGAGGATCTGTTCTCTGACCGTTTACACGCACCTCAAAATGGCAGTGATTGCCATAAGCATAGCCAGTCGAACCGATATATCCGATAACATCGCCCTGCTTGACAATATCGCCGACCTTGACCGCAAGGCTTGAACAATGCCCATAAAGCGTAGCTATGGAATTTCCATGGTCGATAACAACGTGATAGCCGAAGCCGTTGCCCGTATCGCCTGCGGTAATAACCTCACCGCCAGCCGAAGCAACGATAGGCTCACCGTAGCAGTTAGGCTTGTTAATGTCAATACCGCCATGGAAAGCAGTCCTGCCCTCCTCAACGATATATCTGTCGCCGTATGTATCGGTCATATTTCTGACTGTCGGAACAGGCCATATAAAACCTGTATCAGTATAAGAGGTGAATGAGCTTACGTCCTGCTCGACATATTCCTCACCATTAGCCTCCGCTTGCTTTTTCTTTTCCTCTTCTTCCTTGCGGCGGCGTTCCTCTTCCTCCTTACGGCGTCTTTCAGCTTCCTCCTGCTTCCTGCGTATCTCCGCCTGAAGCTCTTCCTCGACCTTTTGCTGATCGGCAACTATATCATCAAAGCGGTTGGTATAATCCTCGACCATAGCGTCCTGCATAGCCTTTGTTTCAGCATGATTTTTATATGTTTCGGCAAGCTCCGCATAATACTGTTCCTCTTCAGCCTTAAGCGTTTCCTGCTTTTCCATAGCTGCTTCATATTCTTCCTTGTCCTTATTAAGTACGGTTATCTTGGATTTCAGCCCCTCGATCATATCGTTATCATGCTTTGATATTCTCTCGGCAAATTCAAGCCTTGCAAGTATGCCATAAAAATCAGTCGCACCGACAAGCAGTGAAGCATAGCTGTCACCGCCCGATACATAGATACTGCGAAGCCTTTGCCTGAATTTTTCAATTCCCTCATCGACCTCGGACTGATGGTATTCAATATCGGCGGATATCTCATCTATTTTCGACTGGTACAGCTCTATCTGCTCGTTTATATTTTCTATCTGCTCCTCCTGAAGCCGCATTTTCTCGTCATATTCGGCAAGATACTCCTCGGTTTCACTTTGCTCATCCCTATATTTTGCAAGGCTCTTTTCAACCTCGGCACGTTCCTCTGCAAGCTCCGCCTGACGTGCTTCAAGCTCCGACTGCGTGTCAGCAAAAAGGTCTATTGACGCGTCAGAAGCTATTCCGAGCGTCATTCCCAGAGCAATAGCAAATGAAAGCACCTTTTTTACAGCCGTGTTCTTTTTCATAGAAATCACCCTTTGATAATCAGACCTTGACATACTTTTTCGTACTCATAACAGTTCCGACAGCACTTATAACCGCACCTGCCGCAATATAACCGACAACTATTTTCACAGCAACACTGCTTGTCGGTGTAAATCCGCTTGAACCGACAGCCGCCCATATTGTCTGCTGGCTCATAAACATTTCCATTATCTTTGAATAGCCTACAAGCGTGATAACGGACGAAGCCGCACCTGCAAGTATGCCTATTACCATTCCCTCAACGAAGAACGGCGTTTTTACGAACACATTTGTTGCGCCGACATACTTCATTATCTCAATTTCACGTTTTCTCATTTCAACGCTTGCTCTTGACGCATTGGATATCATAACAAGGCTTACTATAATAAGAGCCGCAAGCACTGCTACAGATATAATCGACATAAGCTTTTTAAGCTCTGTAAGCACATTTACAAAATCTCCCGGAGCTTTTACGCTGTATATACCATCAAGTCGGTTTATCTCCATAAGAGTTCCGCTCATCTCCTCGATATTTTCCACCTTTACACGGTAGGAATCGGGAAGCGGACTTTCCTCGCCGATATACTGAAAAAGCTCCTCCGAATCGGGCATTTCAGACTTCATTTGCTCAAAAGCCTCGTCCTTGGAATAAAAGACAACGTTGTTTATATTATCAATAGAGCTTAATTTTTTGCCCATTGCATCAATCTCATCCTGCCCTATATCGTCAAGGAAGATTATAACCTCGTTTTTATTCTCAATTCCGCCGATTATGGAGTTGATATTCACGATAAACAGCGAAACAAATCCAACAAGCAGAAGCGACACCATAAGTATACAAAAGCTTGCAACAGACATAATGCTGTTTGTCCATATATTTCTTATTCCCTGCTTGAACAGATAATTAACACCGCTTAGCTTCATTAAAAAATCCCTCCAAAATCATCTCTGTTCAAGCTCATAGCTTGATCTTATGACATCATCGAAAACGACTCTGCCGTCCTGCATGGAAATTATCCTGCCGCCGAACTCCTGAACTATTTCATGCTCATGCGTAACCATAATTACCGTTGTTCCGCATTCATTTATAGCCTGCAAAAGCTCAACAATATCGTGTTTAAGAGCAGGATCAAGGTTACCCGTAGGCTCGTCCGCAATAATAAGCTGTGGATCGTTCACCAACGCTCTTGCGATAGCGGCTCTCTGCTTCTCGCCGCCTGAAAGCTCACTCGGCTTGCAATAAGCCTTATCCTTCAAGCCAACGAGGTCGATAACATACGGAACACGGTTTCTGATATATTTATTTGAAGCGTCAATACAGCGAAGCACGAACGCAACATTATCATAAACATTCATACTTTCGATAAGCTTAAAATCCTGAAAAACACATCCGATGCTTCTTCTGAGGCGATAAGCGTTGCGTTTTTTCATTTTTGTAAGATTGAAGCCATTGACCTGTATTCTTCCCTTAGTCGGCTCAATTTCCTTAAGCAAAAGACGTATAAACGTACTTTTTCCCGCCCCTGATTTTCCGACAACGAAAACAAATTCGCCATCGTTTATTCTGATGCTCATATCGTTCAGAGCGTCAACACCGTTTGAATATGTAACGGAAACATTTTTAAGTTCAACCAATTTTCCAGCACCGCCAATCAACAACATTGCCCCGAAGCATTGCTCCGAAGCCATAAGAACAGAAAGGGGCAGAAAAATCCTCTGCCCCGTTTTTTTGTTTAATTAAATTCAATCAGAACTTCACAGGATTTGCCGAAAGATACTTCTTGACCATAAGTGCAATTTTGAACACGATAGCATGATCAAATTCTCTCAAATCAAGGCCTGTAAGCTTCTTGATCTTTTCAAGTCTGTAGACAAGAGTATTTCTATGAACGAAAAGCTTTCTCGAGGTTTCGGAAACATTGAGGTTATTCTCAAAGAAACGCTGAATAGTGAACAATGTTTCATGATCGAGCGATTCGATAGAGCCTTTCTTGAACACTTCCTGGAGGAAGGTTTCGCAAAGCGTAGTCGGAAGATGGTAAATAAGCCTTGCAATACCGAGATTATCATAGGAAACGATGGATTTATCCGTATCAAAAACCTTACCGACCTCAAGAGCGATCTGTGCCTCCTTAAAGGAACGAGCAAGATCCTTTATTCCGACAACAACAGTACCGATTCCGACATTAACTCTTGTATAGAATTCACTTGAAAGAGTATCGGAAATAGAACGTGCAAGCTTTTCAAGATCCTTGGATTCGATAGTATTCTTGACTTCCTTAACGAGAATAATATCCGATTCAGTGATATTAAGTACAAAATCCTTTGTCTTATCGGGGAAGAGATTCTGAATAATATCGAAAGCGGAAACATCGTTTGAAGAAATGATCCTTATAAGCAGAACAACACGGCTTACATCGCTGTTAAAATGCAATTCTCTTGCCTTTACAACGATATCTCCAGGGAGAATATTATCCAGCACAACATTTTTTATAAAGTTGCTGCGGTCATATTTTTCGTCATAATACTGCTTTATGGAAGCGAGTGTAATAGCCATAATATTTGCATATTTAGCGGCATTATCATCTGTTCCCTCAACAAAGACTGCGTAATCAGGCTTCATATGCGAGCCAAACGGCTTATATGTATAGCCATCTCTCACAAAAATGTCGTGAGAATCACTCAAATCAAGGGATACAAACTCATTTGTTGTACCAATTTTGGAAAGATCGCTGCACGCAACGATAGCGGCAGTTGAATCCACAACGCCGATAGTGCAGTCCATTGTATCCTTCATCTGATGTATAAGTCCCTGAAACAATCTGTTTGACATAGCCTTGTCATCCTTTCATTCCGAATAAATCACGGATAAAAACATAGAAGCCTTACAGCTTTAATAAAAGTCACCAAAAACAATGACATTTGCTCCATTAAATTCTATAACACAATATATTCTATCATATTTTGTGCAAATTTGTGTGAACATTTTATTAATTCCTATACTTTTTAATAAAAAATTTAGGATTTTTCCAGTTAATTTGAAGTTTTCGCCCCATATTTTTCAGAAAATGAATTTTCACAGAAAAATTAAAGCCGCCATGACCATAATCATAGCGGCAAAAATTCAAATGGACAATAATTTATCTTGTTTCCTCAGCGAAACCACTCTCAACAAGCTCAACAAGACCGTCAACAGCAGCCTCTTCGTCAGCACCGTCAGCAATAACTCTGATCTGTGTGCCGCCTACGATACCAAGGGAAAGAATGCCGAGGAGCGACTTAGCGTTGACTCTTCTTTCTTCCTTCTCGATCCAGATAGAGGACTTGAACTCATTTGCCTTCTGAATGAAGAATGTTGCGGGACGAGCGTGAAGACCAACCTGATTCTGAACAATTACATCTTTAACGTACATAATTCTCTCTCCTAACTCATTTCTTTAAGCAATTAATGGAATTAAAAGCTTGGGCGAATTGAACGCCATTTCTCTTTTTTTATTGTTTATATTATAACCCCGAAAACGGCAATAGTCAACGGCAATTTGTCATAAATATTTGATTTAGAGAAAAATTCTGCTATTTTAGTTAATTGGGTTATTTTACATTGGTGCGACTTTGTTTATAATTACTAATTTTATTATCTATCAACAAAATTCCACCGAAATTTATAGTTAAATAGTCAAAATCTTCTTAATAAAATATATGTCATTTCACTTCTTTTTGTTCATATCCATATTCTGTTCATACTTTAAAAACATATCAGGTCGCCTTTCTTTGGTTATTTCGACAGACATTTTATGGCGAAATTCGGCAATATTTTTATGATGCCCTGTGAGAAGTACAGGCGGAACAGCCTCGCCCTCCCATATTTCAGGCTTTGTATAATGCGGATATTCAAGTAACCCTGCAAAATGGCTCTCCTCCATGAAGCATTCCTCCGAGGAAAGCACACCCTCGCACATTCTCGCAACAGCGTCTATCATCACCAACGCAGGAAGCTCGCCGCCTGTAAGGACATAATCCCCGATAGAAATTTCCTCATCGACAATTTTATCGAGAACACGCTGATCCACGCCCTCATAATGACCGCAAAGCACAAAAAGCCTTGGCATTTTCGCAAGCTCAAGAGCCTTCTGCTGTGTAAAAACACTGCCCTTTGGCGACATATAAATAACGTGCGGCTTATCCTCTGCCATTTCCGCAACAGCATTATAGCACCGATAGATAGGGTCTGCCTGCATTACCATACCCATTCCGCCGCCGTAGGGAGTATCATCAACACGGCGGTGCTTATCAAGAGTATAATCACGGATCTGGTGGCAGCAAACCTCGATTTTCCCAGCTTTTCTTGCTCTGCCGATAATACTTTCGGAAAGCACGCTCTCACACATATCGGGGAAAAGCGTTGCAACGTCAATCCTCATCAAAAAGTCCCTCCAGCTTATGGATAAGCATTTTACCCTCTGTAATATCAGTTTCAATTATAACATCAGGTATAGCAGGAATAAGTCTTATCTTGCCCTCGCTGTCTTTTATATGGTAAACGTCATTTGCACCTGTTTCGGTAACATCGCATATTTTTCCATAGCAACTGCCGTCATCAGCGTCAAAGACCTTCAGCCCGATAAGATCCTGCACAAAATAGCTTCCCTCTTCAAGCTCAACATCATCTCTGTCCATATAAAGTATCTTATTACGCATTTCCTGTGCCTGTTCAACGGTATCAACGCCCTTTATCTTCATAAGGACGATGTTTTTATGCGGATGTGACCTTTCTATTTCAACAGCTGTTTTTCCCTTATCGAAATAAAGTGTATCAAATTCGCAGAGAAACTCACGGGAATCGCACCATGCTTCAACACGCACCTCGCCTTTAAGTCCCTGCACCGCAACAATTTTTCCTATTTCAAGAAACTGTTTCATTTTATAACCTCTCAAAAAAAGGAATACCGTGCCGTTCCGAAAACACGGAGCAGAACACAATATTCCTTCAGCCAATACTTATGTTGTGCAATATCAGTCGATCTCAACCATTATCTTCTGATTCTGTCTGCCTGCACCTGCACGCATAACAGTTCTTATAGCCTTGGCAATTCTGCCCTGCTTTCCGATAACACGGCCCATATCATCATGAGCAACGTGGAGGTGATAAACAATAACGCCCTCCTCGTCAGGCTCGTCAACATCGATCTGAACAGCGTCCTTATCCTCGACAAGGCCGCTTACAATAGCATAAAGCAAATCCTTCATATATAAAACTCCAATCAATAAATCGGGAGCAAACGATTTTTTTAACTCTTTGACCGTTCCGCAGGCAAGTTATTTGCCTGCGAGCCGGAAAGATTTTACGCATAAGAGCAACGGCAAAAATTACTTGATGTCATTCTTGTCGAAAAGCTTCTTAACAACCTCTGTGGGCTGAGCACCGTTTGCCATCCACTTCTTAGCCTTTTCAGCGTCAACACTGAAAACAACGGGATCCTTGGTGGAATCGTAGTAACCGATTTCCTCGATGAATCTACCGTTTCTGGGATATCTGGAATCCGCAACAACGATTCTGTAGAAAGGAGCCTTCTTAGCACCCATTCTTCTGAGTCTGATTTTAACTGCCATTTATATTCACCTCCAAAATTGATATCAAAACTGTATTTCAAAGCTAATGCCGGATAAAACCAACATTATGCGCTGAAACCAAAATAAACAACTGCCGCAGCGATTGCGGAAACTGCTGAAAGAAGATAAGAAATGCGGATAGCCAAACCAGTTCTTGGATTTTCAAGCTCATTGCCGCCATTTTCCCTTTCCTTTCTGCATTTTGCGAGATATATCAGCGGTTCTGCCGCAAAAAACAGGCAAAGAACCACAAGCATATCAAATGCAAACATTTTCATATACAAACCTCAATTCAACTTTTTCATAAGCTCCTTATTCAAGGGAGCTTAAAGCCATTCAAAAAGAACAGCAATGCCGAATAAAATCAGCAACACACCTGCCAGCCCAACAGCGAAACGTTTTCCGTTTCTGTTCCTGACAGGTCGATAATCAATAAACCATTTCCAATCACGCACCGCCGCAAGCAGGCATATAATTCCCACAAAAACAAACAGCACGAAATAAAATATATTCACTTTTTCGAATTCATTCCCATCATTCCCATAGGAACACGGAATTTATTTTTCTTTCCCTTGCCGTTTTTACCCATAATGCCAAGCTGCTTCATCATTTTCTGCATCTGCTCGAACTGTTTCAGCAATCTGTTGACATCGGCAACGGTATTACCGCTTCCTGCCGCAATTCTGCGTTTTCTCGGCGGATTAATAAGGGAGGGCTTTGCTCTTTCCGCAGGAGTCATTGAAAGGATCATAGCCTCAATTCGTTTAACCTGACTATCGTCAACATCAACATCATCAAGCTTATTTCCCACACCCGGGAGCATTCCGAGTATCTGCTTTATCGGGCCCATTTTCTGGATCTGCTTCATCTGATCGAGGAGGTCGTTCATATCAAACGTATTCTCCTTGATTCTTTCAGCAAGCTTTTGAGTATTTTCCTCGTCAAAGGTTGACTGTGCTCTTTCGATAAGTGTGAGCATATCACCCATTCCGAGGATTCTCGATGCCATTCTGTCAGGGTGGAACGGCTCAAAATCGTCGAGCTTTTCACCTGTACCGACGAACTTTATCGGCTTACCTGTAACAGCAAGGACAGAAAGTGCCGCACCGCCTCTTGTATCGGAGTCAAGCTTTGACATAAGCACACTATCGATACCAAGAGCATCATCGAAAGCCTTTGCGACATTTACAGCATCCTGACCTGTCATTGCGTCAACAACAAGCATTATTTCATTCGGTTCAGTTTCTTCCTTGATAGCCTTAAGCTCATTCATAAGAGCCTCATCTATATGAAGACGGCCAGCCGTATCAAGGATAACAATATCGTTTCCGTGATCCTTAGCGTGCTTTACAGCTTCCTTTGCAATGGTGACAGGGTTAATCTGTCCCATTTCAAAAACTCTAACATCGGCTTTTTTTCCGACAACTCCGAGCTGATCTATAGCCGCAGGACGATAAACGTCACACGCCGCCAGCAAAGGACGCTTGCCCATATCCTTAAAATACTTCGCAAGCTTAGCCGCATGGGTAGTTTTACCCGAACCCTGCAAGCCGCACATCATAATAACGCAAGGCGGCTTTGACGGGAATTCTATTCTTGCCGTGCCATCGCCCATAAGAGCAACAAGCTCGTCATTAACTATCTTAATAACATGCTGACCAGGAGTAAGGCTTTGCAGCACGTCCTCTCCGACAGCCTTTTCCGTTACCTTAGCAACGAAATCCTTAACAACCTTATAGTTTACATCAGCTTCAAGCAACGCAAGTCTTACCTCACGCATAGCTTCCTTAACATCAGCCTCTGTAAGCTTACCTCGTCCTTTCAGGCGTTTAAAAACGCTGCTGAGTTTTTCGGACAAGCCCTCAAACGCCATAAAAATTCTCCTTTCAGGATCAGAACAGGTCTTTATTTTCCTCTGCAAGCGAAACAAGATATTCCGCACGCTTTGTTATCGCCTTGGGTGCAGTCCAATGCACACATTCCTCACGGATATCTGCAGCAAGCTGACCGACCTCAGTAATTATCTCATAATATTTCTGTGAACGCTCGGCGAGGTGGAATTTTCCCTCCATTTCAAGCATAACCTGTTCGCCACGCTTGATACTATCACGAACGCCCTGTCTTGTAATATTTTCATGCTCTGCGATTTCAGAGAGCGACAGATCCTCGTTATAATAAAGGTCGATAACGTCACGCTGTTTATCCGTGAGCATATCTGCGTAATAATCAAGCAAAACCGAAAAATGCAAATCCTTTTCTCCGCTCACGATAACCCTCCTGACTAATGTAAAGCAAAATTACTTTACATATTATACACTATTTTATCCCATTTGTCAAGGGTTTAAAAAAAATTTACATTTTTCATAAAAAACAGACTGCAGCCTATCTATATGACTACACTTTGTAAATCTTATAGATAATACTAAACACCAATAAAATACAGGAAAAATCTGCACCGAAATCCATATATTCCAGATTGTCGGCTTGATTTTTTCCAAA
>CAYOAV010000040.1:0-16200 GCA_964402055.1 uncultured Ruminococcus sp.
GTATCCGGGAATGCGAAATTATGTGTCCGATAAAATCAAGTATTGACGAAGCACAGCCTCAATATTATATTTATTGATTTTTCCACTTATATAATCATCATACGACATAATTAACCTAATTGCACAGTCACACTGATAGCATTCTTCCTTAGATAATTTGCTGTAATTGCATTTAAGCATAGCTGTATCAATTGTATATCCGGCAAAATGGTTCTCTACAGCCTTAATAAGTTCATTTTTGTATGTCAAAGTTTTATCATCCTTACATAACACACGGAATCGAGCACTATTTTAGGTTTAATTATGGATGCAGTAATATACTCATAATCTGCCTCGTTTGAAGCATTTGAACGCTCACCATAATATAAAGCAGATACTGCATTTTCACTTTTATGTACCTGAATAGTATCTCTAAGATCCTTTTCCTTAATTTTTGTTTTGAGAATCGTACTCATACTGCTTTTGGATTTTTCATAACAATACTTTACAATTCTTTCCCACCTTTCTTTAGGATGCTTTGTTTTGAACATTTCAATATTTGAAATACTATTCGTATTTTCAACACCCAAAAAGCTCCTTTTGATCTTGCGTTGTCCTAAATGTTCAACTTCATTTTTTATAGAAACCGATGGGATATCTTTAAGCTTCTTCAAAGCTTCAACGATAATACTGTTATTTTCATTTGCATCCTCTGAAATTGCGCAAACTGTCTGAACAACATCACAGTCAATAAACTGTCTGTACTGTTCGATTTTTCTGACAGAAACACTATGCTTAAGGAGAACAAGTTCATCCGGAGCAAGTGTCCATGAAAATACAAATCCTTCCCAGTTTATCGGTCCGTTAAATGCAATAGCTGAACACTTTCCCTTATATGAGTTGAGTGAATTGTTTACTATGCTGTCATATATCTCATCACCAGGAGCAAAGAAATGAATATAATCAGATTTAAGTGCTATTGATCTATCAAATGTTCCCTGAATATAGGAGATATCTGTCTGAGCCTTGCTCTTTCCGTTCATACTCCTTACCCTATTCTGCATCTGATTCATATTATCATCAATAAGCTTTTTCATATCTGGAGGAACAAAGAATGTATTATAAGCTGATTTACTTGAAAACGAACTGGATGTATATCGATATATAGTATGCTCCTCATTTACCCAATTCCCTTTAAAACCGGCAAGATTTGCCCATCCTCGCATAGATGATAGGAAAAGTTCTGTTTCTCTTTGGTTATATTTTTCCAGAGTATTTTCAATTTGACGGTTAAGAACATTATACTTGAACTGAGCAACATCAAAATTCCTTTCTCTTTTCACTGACTCCTCAAGTTTCTCGACACTGGCAATAATCTCAGGAACAATATCACGCAGTCCCTTATCATAATCCGAATTGACAGCTTCAATAATTTTACCATCAATTTCATTCATAATGATTTCAAGACCACTTTGTGTCTTAGTAAAGACTTTCAACCCATTATTCCAGAAACAAAAGAGATCATTCTCCAAAGTATTTTCAGCATAAGCTACTATCGAAAGTACCGGCTTATCAATATCTCTTCCAACTCTGCCGAGTCTGCCAATACGCTGTTCGAGATCATTTGCAGACCAAGGTATATCAATATGAATTATAGCATCCGCATTTTGAAAGTTTCTTCCTTCGCCGCCTGATTTATCTGAAAGCATAATAGTATATGATTCATCTGTCTGGAAGCGATATGTATTCAGTTCTAATTCATCAGATGTCATTTTTGTACTAAAGAAGCAACAACTGTCTTCTCCAAAATATGATAATAATGCCCTTCTATACAACTCAAAAGTATCGGTATAATCAGTAAATAAGATAACCTTTTTATCAAATAATTCTTGATCAATATAGTCGATTATCTTCACTAATCGGTTGTATTTATCTGATGGATCCGCTAAAACATCACCAATATTATTGACAACGTTCTTTTCTTCACGACTAAGCTTTTCAGCAAGTTCCAAAATATCATCAGGTATACCAACAATTGCCGAGTGTAAGGAAGTACAAAACGCTGCAGCACTGCTAAAGAACGAACATATAATAGACTTGTATGTATTCTTAAAATCTGTCGGTGACTTTTCAATATTCCCCAACCAGTCTGAAAGCCTAACATTTAATGCGTATTCGGTACTGTTACAGTCATCTTCAAGCGAATAGCTCAAATCAATTATTTCTCGCTTATATTCTATACTTGGAGTAACAAACATACGCCTATTCTTTATTACGCTCTTTTCAAGCTGGTATGTTTCACATATATAAGCTATTACCTTTTCAAAGGTCTGAATACCCCTATCTTCTGAGTTAATATCAGCTTCTTTTATTATCTGAGAAACCCTGAGATCATCTATTCTATCACCAATATCATCCAAATTATCAGAAATATCTTCAAATAAGTCCTCTATATCCGGTGATAGCTCATTATCATTTTCATCCAATTCTATACGCATTTCTTCAAGATTGCTATATACGCCGTGAATATCCATCATAATTGAGTTATGTAACGAATTTATCCTATCAAACTCTTCATCGGACATATTTTCATACTTATCCGGCTGAATAAGCGTAAGTAATTTATGATACTCTTCTTTTCGACTTTGTATGGGTGTAGCACTAAGCATAAGGATGTTATCAACTGCTTTACTAATAGACAATACCTTATTAGATAATACACCTAAATCAATCATTCTATGAACTTCATCAATAATTACAAAATCATATTTTGATTCAACAACGCTGTACAACTTACTTGCGGGTATCAAATCAATTATATTATCATTACAATTTCTGCCTTCAAATATACGGAACTTAAAAGCAAGCTCTGTCCTCCACTGCTCAACAAGTGCATCCGGAAGAATAAAGGCAATTTTTTTATTACACTTGTCTGATATATAAATTTTGATTATTGAAGCTGCTTCGATAGTTTTTCCTGTTCCAACTTCATCAGCAATCATATACCTACACCTATCATCTGCTAAACATCTCATAACAGTCTTCAACTGATGTGGCATAAGCTGGATCTTACATCCTGTTAATTTTTCAAAACCATAAACGGAATTTTGGATCAATCGAAGCGTTTCATTCACATTACTTCTGCCAAAATACCATGTGGGATTTTGAAATTCGAAGGAAGTCATTTGTTTTAGTGGTGATATATATGAATCACAGAAAGATGCCTTGATCTGAGTTTCAGGTACATAAACCAATTCTTCGGTTTCATATGAATATATATAGTAATAGAATATCTCTTCATCCTTGTTAAGTACACATGATTTGACATAATAAATCTTACCGCTATACTCAACCATCGCTCCGATATTTATTCTGCAATGTGTAACTTTGGATAATGGCATTTTTATTGTTTCTGTGATTGCATAGTATTGCCTTATCCCGTATAAATCCATAAATTTAAGGTCAACGATTTCAGCAAACTCATCAATGTCAATCACCTTAGCAAGAGCAAAATCTCTTGGTTCTGTTGTATATTCAACATCAATTGAGCATCTTACATATGTTGATTTTTTTATCATTATATCACCACATTAATCTTAGTTATTTTTTATGGCAGTCAAACAAACAACTTTCGATGGACAATACATACATCCCTGATTGTATGTAGCAGGGTAAAAGCTCTTTTCTTTTACAATATCCAAAAGATTCTCCTTTTTTTCAGGTTTTGTAATCTTTTCTGATACAATCAGAAAATCTTCCTTAAGTGCTCTGACTTCAGGCTTTTCTCCAAAGAATCTATGGTTTCTGTTTTTATCCAGCTCATCACATAAAGCTTTATACGCTCCTGCGATCACCTGTGTTTTTTCAAGTTCATCAGCTATTTTGAAATCCAAATCCAGTTTTTCGTATTCATCATTAATGGTTTCTCTAAATCTTGAATCAGTGATATTTCCTTGAAGTTTATCCTTGACATTGTTTTGAAGAAGAATCCTCATATACCAAATTATTAGGAATCTATCCCTGTATAGAGTACCATTTTGAATTCCTGTTTCAACTGCAAATCGATAAGGACACATATTGTATCTCATATAATCGACGACATTAAAACTGTATTCTGAGAACGCATTCTCATCAGCTTTAACTCTCGGAACAAATACAGACTCTTCTTCAGCATGATACTTTTTCACCTTTACTCCCAACATAGCGATAAGATGAAACAAATCATTGTCCTTATTATTCTCTGTTTTTACATAACTCAATTTGCAGTTTAGGCGATTGAATTCGAGGCCATAAACCAACGCATATCTCTTAAAGTTTTTGTACTCCATTTTCGAACGCAGAAAAACTTGATATTTCCAATCTATTGGATCATAGGCATTCTCAAAGAAATTGATATCAAGCGGCCATGGAAGTCTGTCATCTCTTGCAGAGGATACATCCTTATCGCTCAAGCAACAGAAATGATATGATGGAGGATTTTCTTTAGTAGATTGCTTTAAACTTCGAAGAATATCACCATCTATCTGTTCAAAATCTCTGACAATCCAATTTCCGGATCTTCCGGCGTTTTCATCCTGGCTCAGATAATATGAAAGTGTCTGCTTCAGGCATGTAAAAGTTCCAGTGTCCGGCAAATCTGTTGTTGAAAGGCGTTCTAACAGATTATTGACTATTTCCTTCATTTCATCATCAAGCTGTTCTTGATTCTGTACACGATTCACTATGAAATCATGAATACGTTTATAAAAGCGCTGGAAATTATCATCACCATCATTAAAATCCACAAAGAAAGAATGGATAATTGTGTTTAATTCCTTTAATGCGGAAATAAGTTCATCCAATTCTTCTTTTGTTATATTCATATAGGCAAGTTTCTTAAATAGTGTATTGGATTTGCGAACAAGCAATTTTTTAAAATCCTTGCTTAAGTAATTGATTATATCACTCAAATAGATTTTTTTACTTATAATCGGCTCAATAGTGTTAAATGTATTGAGCAATATACCATGCTTACTTTCGCTGATTATCCCAGCACTCAAGCATTCCTTTATATCAGAGAAATTATTGATTCTTACGGTTGCAGATTCGCTATCCCAAAGATTAACAGATGATACAAAAAAGTGTCCTATCGGATAATCCAAAAAATGTCGTTCTCCAAACTGTTCCGGAAAGTATGAGCGAAGTATCTCATTTACCCTTCCGGATGTAGAATACATTTGTTCCTTCATATATGTTATGGTAGGAATTTTATTGGGTTTATCCTTTCTTTTTAAGGATGAAGCTTCTTCAAATATCCTTGTGCAATATCCGGCAAATTCTGTCATATTGGCAAACTCAATAACTTCTAACTTGTCAGATACCTTGTCAATGTCCTTAAAATTGCCATTCGCCAGATTGCCTATACTGTCAGCCAAAACGTTTGAAGGATAGCAATCCACCATAAGCGATGCCGGAGTAAACTGACTAACAGTACTTTTTCCTATCATAGTATTAAACAATGAATAAACGTTAACCCATGTCTGATAGATTGCTCTGTATTGATCTTGATAATTAAATAACAGAATAACATTTTTATATGCACTAATATCTTCTATAGCACATAAAATTGCTGGAGAGAACTGATGCACACCATGAATTACTATTGTGTCGGTATTTAGTGTGGAAACATCAATATTCTTGTGTTTCTCTTTTATGGCACTCTCAATGCTGCACTGTATCTGATGTTCATCATATACACGCTTAAATTCAAATGCTGATTTATTTCGCTGAAGTATCGACTTATATATTTCAACGAGAACTTTCTGGTCAACAGTAATGCAATCGGAAATAATATTTTCTGCAAGAATATTCAATTCCTTAAATGTCCTTATTGCAGAAACAATAGATTTTGCATTATACTCAAGTGACTTCGCTAATATTTCTGCATTACCCTGTTTTTTCAAATTATGGATAGCACTATCAACCTCCATAAGCTGCCTAATGCGGGTATTTGTTTTTCCCCAATCACTATACAGCGCATTAACAAGAATATTAATGGTAGTCAGGTTTTGTTTTTCCCATAACTCATGATAAACATCTTCTAATCCATTTACCATGGTCTGAGATACGCAAAAGTGAGGACAATCCTTTATCTCATTCCAATACGCTTCACGTTTCAATTCATAAGGATTGGAATACTCATATATTTTTATTGGCATAGTTCTCAAGCTCCTTAAGCATGCTTCCCCATGTTAATTCTGAAGAATCAGATCTTGAATACCATACAAATTTGTTTATTGCTCTTGTCATAGCTACATATAGTATTCTTGACTCTTCCATTCGATTTTCCATTATTTCAGCATCTGATGAGTAATATTGATTACATATTTCATTCTTTTTTTCATCGGTTAAGCAATATCCGATTTTTTCTCCATCAAACGTGATATCAATGCTGTTTTTTATTCGTTTTCCGAGTTCCAAATCTGTATTTGGAAGAATCACAACACCGTATTCAAGTCCTTTGGATTTATGAACAGTAGTGCAAATAACCTTAATACCTTTTGAATCACTATTCAATTCCCTTGACTTTGCCTCTGTTCCTGTAATGATATTAATATGAAGCATTTCATTGACAGCATCCAGCGTCAGATAGTTTTTCCTGCTATAATTCGTTATTTCCTCAAATACAAGCTCATAGTTTATACGATAGTATTCTCTTCTTGATTCATCCTTTGAAAAAGAATTCCATGGTGCTGTTTTTTCATATATAAGATGCAATACTTTCAATATTGGCTGAGAACGAGCATCATTAACCAATTCTCCCCAAGTTTTTCCTAAACAAGATGAGTAAAAACTATCTAATATAGATGTCATATAATCAAGTTTTTCATCTTCTGATTTACCTAACAACTCACTAAGTTTCAATTCAGCATTTATATAATTTGAATCTATCAATGCATACAGATATGATAAATTGTAGGGATTACTCAATGCCGTTGTAAGTTTGCATAAATCCTTTGATGACACAAGACTATATAGGTCACTGCTCGAATCACTTTCAACAGCTACATTACGCTTTTTGGCTTCCCTTAATAACTGCACGATTTGAGAATTATTTCTCATAAGTATCGCAATTGTTCTTTCTTTATCGGACAATCTTCGATTTTTCATTACGTTTGAGATGTGATTTTTTTCTGATTCAATCAGATCAAAGAAATAATCAAAATACTGTTCAGTGTCACTCTTATCATCCTTTGTAATGACTATGTTACACAGAACATCATCATCTTTGTAATCAGAAAATGTTTTTACACCTAATAATTCATCTCGCCCCGACTTATAAGGTAAGTAATTTGAAGCACCTAAATTGCTGAAAACTATTTCAAACTGTTTCAGCATTCGTGAATCGCTACGGTAGTTCTGATTCAGAGAATATTCAAGCCAATTTGAACCCTTTGTATGCATTTGGTCAAAAGCAGACATAGTTGCCCCTCTGAATCTATAAATGCTCTGTTTTAAATCACCAACAATAAAGAAATTAAAGCCAAGTTTGATTTGCATATTATGAAAAGCATTTATCTGAGCATCATCAGTGTCCTGAAATTCGTCGATAAACATATACTTGATATTAAACAAATTTGTATTAAATTCATCTGACTTAATACACTGATTAAGATAAATCATGTATTCACTCAGCGGAATGCAATTATCCTCAAAGCACTGTTCTGTAAACTCTTTCTCAGTAGCAATGATCACATTTTCAATCAAATCGTTAAAATAGGGTATCTCCTCAGGTTCTTTACCAAACATATTCATCGAAACATGCTTTATATCGCATCCTTTATTATACAGCAAGTCGGAAAATTTCAGCAAATTCTTTCTGAAATCATCAATTTTCATCGGTAATTTATCATAAAAAATCGGTTCAACTTGATTTGTTCTCTGTAAAAAAGCAGTAAAGTATCTGTCAAATATTTTCTGCTTTTCGTATGAGCCGGAAATTGTTGAGAAAGTACTGCCTATTCCTACCGCAGATGATGTGTTCTGAATTATTTCCTTTGCAAAGCTATGAATGGTTGAAATGCGCATTTTCTCAATTCCATTTACCATTTCCAAAAAACGCACGTTACCTGTAAGGACGAAAGAATTAATAAAGAACTTCTTCAAACGACTCTTCATATTTGTCGCCGCATCAGCAGTAAATGTCAACATTGCTATTTCCTCAGCAACATCAAAAACCCTTGAGTTTGTCGATGGATGACAAAGATATGCAATTCTGGAAACCATAGAATATGTTTTTCCGGTTCCAGCACCTGCTCTGACCTCGATATCCCTGTTAATCGGAGCATGTTCAACCATGTACTGCTTTATGTTAAATGAACTTACAGCTGCTATTGAATTCACAACGTTCCATTGAGAATCATCAATATTGCCGTTATATATAATAAATGACGATGAAATAGAATAATCCTTGATGTATGTTGCTTCAAAATTGAATATTGATATTCTACCGCTTTCTACAATTACATCTGATTCTTCGGGTATAGTGGCACCTAATTCTAAATTGGAATCAACCACCTTAATATGCTTTTCAACGAATGACTCAGTTAGCATTTTTGACAGCAATAACAGATCATCTGCATTATTTGTGAAAATATTCTGTTTTGTCCCCTTAAAATATGAATCAATTATCTCAGATACTGTCATAATCGTCATTGGCTCAGCGTAAAAAGATAACGCTGAATACGGAATAGCTGTGGGCATAGGAGGTTTTACTATATATGTAGGCTCAAAATGGTGGCGAACTGCATCATATACCTCGTTTTCCAACTGTGTATAAGTTAGGTTATGTTTAGAATTAAACACACCCATCAACTTACGACCAAACAACGTAGGATTGCATATATCCTCTGCAAACAACGTATATTCTGGTTCAGAAACAATTCTTAATCCTAATGCATTATAGTCATCCTGACTAAGGAAAGGATAGCAAACTAAATCCATCACTAGGGGATGTATATCATACATTTTACTTAGCTTATTCAATAACGAAAAGCAATACGCTCTTGCCTGCTTCTTTGGAGAGGAATACACGTCCCCATTGGACATTTTTATTTCATCAGGTGAAACAACCTGATGTATATGAGATTTGTTCCATCCCTTAACTTCAATGATAAAAAGGCCTATGTCCTTTACCACAAGGCAAAAATCGAATTCTCTGCCATTAACCTCTCGGTTATGGTAGCATACGATTTCTTCAGGCAAATTGTCCTTTATACAATTCCAGACTTTACTTTCACCCTGATACTCGTCAGGACACTTGTCCATCATTTTAGCCATAGTTGTAATCCTCACATATGTTATTTCAGAATTTCAATGAATTTCTCAATTTCTTCTTGAGAAGAATATTTATTAATTGATACCCTTACGATTTTGGTGGTTTTTTCGCCCATTCCGATTGCCTTTATGACATGAGAAGGCATTCCAGCACTGCATGCTGATCCAGTTGATACAGCAAATTCGTTACTGATTCGTTTTATAAATCGTTCATTGTTAAAATTCTTTCTGTCGATAAATAAACTGATGACACCTTTAACCCTATTCTCTTCATTGCCAAGTATTCTGATATCATCAATTTGTGCTAACTGAGAAACAAAAAAATCATCCAGCATATTTATATGTTTATGATTTTTTTCTTGATCTCTTAATGCAATTTCAGCAGCCTTTCCAAATCCAACAATATTATGAACCGCTAAAGTTCCAGCTCTTATTCCATTTTCCTGCTCTCCGCCATGAATCAAAGCAGAAATTGGAGGCATACCATATTTGTCGGATTTTATAAAGGCACATCCTATTCCCTTAGGTCCATATATCTTATGGGCTGATGCCGACAAAAAATCGCATTGAATATTGCTTACATCAAAATCTATTTTTCCAAGAGCTTGCGTAGCATCAATATGAATCGGAACATTATGTCCATGTGATATTGTAGAAAGTGCTATCACATCATTTACAGCACCAATTTCGTTGTTGACATAAATAAATGATGAAATAGCAGTAGCATTCGATATACTTTTTTCAAACTCAACGATATCAACAGTTCCATCATTACCTACATCAACAAATGTAGCAGAATAGCCACGTTCAACCTTTTTCTTCTCTTGATTTAATGACATTATTGCATCATTGTTTGAGTATATTTCACCATTCAAATATCTACACACATTCAATGTTGCCTTATGCTCTGCGGTACTGGTGATTACATTATTTCTACCATCACCATAATACTTTGAATAATCCAAATAGCCCTTTATTATAAGATTTGTTGCTTCTGATGCACCAGCAGTAAATATTATTTCTTCTGGTTTAGCTCCAAACAGCTTAGCAACATTATTTCTTGCTTCTTCAACCGCATTTTTAGAGTTTACAGCCTTACAATAATATTTGCTGGAAGGATTACCATATTCCTCTTTTAGGTATGGCAGCATTGCATCGTATACTTCATCATCAACTGGTGAGGTAGCTGCATTGTCAAAATAAATCATACGGTATCACCCTCTCCTAATGCATGAAGAATATATTCATCTACGCTTCCGGCATGATTATACATATCCAAAAGCAATTTACTGCCCCTATCAATATGTGCTTTTACATATTTAGGGAAATATTCTTCGTCAGTAAGATGCCTTCCTTCTATCATCTCCATCACAGCCTTGAAATAGACCTCATTATCACCTGTGATAGTTTGTCTGTTAAGATCAAGGCCATCGGAATCAGAAGAAAAGTTCTCAACAGATGTTTTCTCCAGCAATGACCACGCTATGGCATGTTTAACAAGAGTATATGGCTTATAGTGCGTTCTTCGTTCTAATTCGTCAAATATCTCCTGAGTCTGCTTTGATGTTCTCAGTCTGAATACCATACTTTACACCTCAAAAAAATAACGCTTTTCAATAGAAGTTCTGTTTTCACTCTGATTATTACTAAGAAGATATTCCTGTGCAATATATGGCTTGATTATCGGATAATAGTCTTCCGTTATTTCTTCATCTGTACTCAGAATGATAACCTGTTTACTGATTTTGGGAAAAAATTTTTTTGATATTTCTTCTCTATGAATTGCATCTATTCGTGCATAAGGGGTATCAATAACAAACGGAATATCATTATTCGATATTTTTATTATTGCTTGATACAATGCAAGAATAAAAATCTGCCTTTCTCCTTTTGATAGTCTTGTAAGTTCGATTCGTCTGTTCAGCGAAAATTCTGTCTTTTCATCAATATTATGAATCATCAAATTGATTTCCTCAATGGACTTGATCTGCATTTGTGCAAGCAAGTGTTTTTGACTGGCTTCATCTATTTGAGAAACGAACTCGTTCAATCCGATATTATATATTGCAGACTTTATTTCATCAACAGAATATATATGCTTCTGATAAAGAGTGATTTTAAAATCATCTGATATATCTATTGATGTGATAAGATTATCTTTTCGATATATTTCACTTAGATTCTCAACAGTATACTTTGCAAGTTTCTTTCTGATACTCCTCGTTTTCGAATCTATTAGTGTTCCCATAATTTCAGCAATGTCAGAAGAGAGTGCATACGCATGCTTATTTGTAGCAGTATCCAGAATTTTTTTATATAACAGATCCTTCTTAGTTGTATATTCCTTTATCAGAAGATTATTGGACTCACAAAGTTGTGTAAGCTGATGAATCTCAGCTTCCAATCTTTTTATTTCATCTTCGTTATTATGAATTTGGTCTAAATAATTCTGTGCATCTTCCTCCGAAAGAGATTCTCTTATCTTTTGATTAAGCAAAATAACTTTCTTAGTATAATTACTTCGTTTCTTAATTCTACGGGACAATGTTTTTTCATCAATAGAATCAACCAAAGCCATAACAGACTCAACAGAACTTATTTCATCACGGGAAAAATCAAGTATCCTCTCAACTCCATTAGCGTTTTTTGGTGATATTTTATTATTTATGGCAATAAAAAGATCCTCGGACAGCTGTTCAGCATTATCAGTTCTTCCATTGAGAACACTTTTCAAGTATTCTTTTGATATCATAAGTCGAACATACTCAGATATCATATCTTTTTCCTCGAAATTGATCTGGCTATCAATATCATCATTAAATGTTTTGAGAAGATAGAATGGCATAGAATCTTCCATAAACGACTTAATGTCAACTGAAATCTCATTACGTTTTTTATCAAGCCTATCAATTTCAACTTGAATATGTGATTTATTTTTTTCAGATATACCACCAGCACGTTTATATGATTCACTCAACTGTTCATTTGCTACATGCAATTCTTCTATCCGTTGCTGATTGTCTTGAACTCTTGCATTATCGATCTCGATTTTTTTTGTCAGATTAAGAATAGTCTTCATGCATTCAGCATATTCTTCATTTATCTGCTGCTCAACATCATCCTCGGATTTTCCTACATAAGAGGAACAAAACTTCTGTATAATTGAATAAGTATCTATTCCGCATAATGTTAATAATGCATCCTTGATGAATTTATTATATCCGTCATCAGAGAATATACCGCCTACCTCTTCTCCATCAAAAAGGAAAAAATCAAATAAATTTGGAGGTATTACAGATTGAAGGTAACTTTCAAAATATGCATGCTCTGATTCATCATATTTTTTTCCATCGCATTCAATTATGCAATCTTCTTTCAACTTTTTATCATCAATTGTCCACTGACGATTAATGGTATATTTTTTCACTTCTCTGTCTTGCTTGATTTCAAACTCTATCGCAACACCAGAATTGCAATCAGCTTTATTATATGTTTTGGAGTTTATATACTCCTTAATCTTTTTTGAGTAGTGAGAATTTGCCCCTGAATAGCCAAATGCAAGAGGACCGTACAAAGCGATTTTTATTGCTTCAAATATTGAAGTTTTGCCGGCACCATTTTGACCACCGATTAAGATGATTGTCTTTCTGGAAGTAGTTGTAAAA
Source organism: uncultured Ruminococcus sp. (assembly GCA_964402055.1). Taxonomy (GTDB): domain Bacteria; phylum Bacillota; class Clostridia; order Oscillospirales; family Ruminococcaceae; genus UMGS363. The sequence continues at coordinate 12,960 of CAYOAV010000040.1, forward strand.
TCAAATATATTTATTCCTTCGTATGAACTGAAATTATTCAGCATCAATTTGGTTATTTTCATTTTCAATTTCCTTTATTATCTCATAATGCAACCATTGCTGATTAATGAGTCTTTCAAGGTCCTTTCGAAGTATTTTGGGATTAGAATAATTTTTGTTTCTGTGTACAGATAAAATCATATTTCTTACAAGCTCTGTCGGAACATCATGTTCAACACACAGTTTATCAATTTCCTCTACTGTATCACAGTCAATCAGTGCTTCCTTGTAATCGTCCCACGGAAGCCGGTTGCCAGTCAATTCATAATATAGGTCAACAAGTGCTCTTCTGGAAAGATCAAGCTCATTATCCCATATTTCATCAATTGCTTTCAACTCATCTATCGTTATTAATTCGTAGCCAATAGTTTTTTGAGTTTCAAGAAGCTTCTTGAGAATCAGCTTTCGTGCTTCCCATGTAAATGGGCCATGTCCCATATTACCATCTTTGGTCTGATAAACAGTTCCATCTCTATGTTTCTTTTCTCTATACTCGCTTTTATCACGAATATCCATTATCCATGAACGAAATTCTGCTAATGGAATGAGTTCTCTGTGTCCTGTCCGAATGAATCCATTTAATGATTTATCCTCTTTTACAACAGTACAAACCCAACATCCAAAACGTGATTGACCACAGCTTTGTGTCTGTCCGGAATTAACCATACCCGCAAATGGACATTCACCACTGTCGGCGTCAGAATATAACGCCAAAAGCTCATTGTTATCCGAACCCCAAGGTGTCTTTCCATCGTTATAGGATAGCAATACATCCCATACATCATCTGTTGTCAATTCTACAATTGGGTTATACACATACGCATTGGGAATAGTTTCATGACGATTAAGAAGGCGATTAGCAATTTCACGTCCTTCAATACGGCGTTTTCTTGCAATGCTTTCTGCCTTTCTCACTCCTAAAAGGACAACAATTTCTTTATTTTCCTCTGCCATAATCGCTTTGATTTTATCAGCACTCGGCTTAATCTTTAATCTATCGGTGCACCATCTGAATGTTCCATTCATTCTGGGAGTAGGCAATCCTTTACCTATTACATTAGTCCAAAATGTGTTGTTAGGTTTAGGGGTTACCATCATGGATATAATCGGAAGTCCATCTTTGGCTGCAGATTCACCTAGCAGCTTATTCATTTTGCTCAGATAAACCTTAATAAGAGGATTTTCAATCATAGTATCGGAAGAAATAATATACACTTTTTTGTGACGTTCTTCTGGAGATAAGGCTTTCAACATATCATATACCAATACTACAACTGTAGTAGAATCCTTACCACCACTGTACCCAATCACCCATGGTCTATCATCAGATTGATATACATACTTTATCTCATCTATTAATTCTTCATATGTATTTTCATTAAAATAACTATTTACCATAACCAATTTATTCTCCATATTTACGATAAAAATCCTTAAGTATCTCATTGAATCTTTGCTTGTCAACTCTACTCATATAAACAATATAGCACGCCATATTACTTGTATTTGCCAAACCATCTTTACCTTGTTCATCTACAAATCTGATATTTTCCATTATCATCTTTAGTCCAGAAACGTTTCTGAATTTATCATCATGTTCTATTCCTAATATATCTGCTCTCCTATTCAAAATATCAGATAATTTCAATAGTTCAGAACGAATATCCAATAAAGGTGATTTCTTATTTTTTAAATACAAATCACAAAGTGCAACCATTTCTTCAATATCCCATTTGACCTTTATCACTATTTATGCTCCCCTAATTTATAAGATTTTCGCAACATATCGTGATACTTTTCCTTCAACCATATTGGCTTTACTATTTCTCCACCACCATTAAACTTAAATATCCAAGCAAAGAATGGTTCAGGGAAAGCAGTCTTTATCGGCACAGTAAAACTGAAATGTTCATCGTCTTCTTTGTGAAGCTTTGTTTCATATCCAAATTGATCGAGTACTGCATTTACAAATCTGTTTTCAAACTTCATCGTAACACTCTGTGTTTTTCCGCTGAACATGGAAAATGTTGATTCCATATATTCCTCAACATTCAGTTCTTCCGATTGTTCGACAATAGGTTCATCGGTTATACAAAGATTTATCATTCTGTCGACACGAAAATGTGTCAATGCGGCAGAATGTTTCTCACAATATGAAATGAGATAATAGCGTTCATCACTGAAGGTCAGTGCATAAGGTGAACATTCATATACACCCTCACGAAACTTGCGCTTTTTATGTACGGTATAATCAAAGAGATTGAAACGGATACGTTTCTTATCGTTAATAGCCTTTGTAATAATGTTTATAGTTTCATAAACATTATTATTAGCATTCTTCGGACGCAGGCTAACGTATATCTTCCTTTCACTCTCACAATCCGAGAATGAATCACCCAGCTTGACGATCTTCTTCAAAAGCTTTTCTGCATTTTCATTTGTGAGAAGCCTTGATGAAGCTATGGCATCTGACATTACTTTTATATCGGCACTTGTGAATTTTTCATCAATTACCCTGTATCCTCTGTTTCTGTCCAAGATAATTCTCATGCCGTATGCTCGAAGCAGTTCTATGTCATCATAGAGCGTTTTGCGTGTTGCGGTGATCCCGTACTCTTCCAACTTTTTTTGTATCGTTGGCAACGAAATATAGTGGTTCTCATCGGAATATTTCAACAGTATATCTTTAAGATAAAGAATTTTGATTTTCCTGCCTGTTTCGGTATTTATTTGAGCCACATTAACCGCCTCACTGTCATCTGGATATAGTTAGCCTTATGATAATTATACTTCAAATTTTAAAAAATGTCAAATTTGTTAATGTGTAAATATCTGCACAACTATCATTTTATTGATTTTTACAACATCATATAAAGCCCTTTATTACGACAATTTTCAAAGCAACTATACAATCTGCACAAATTGTGAGCAAAAATTTCTACACTGTTTTTTATCAAAAATGGCAGTCACCATACTATATAGTGACCGCCATTTTTGATATTCAGTGGGCTTATTTGCTCATATCATCTCTCTGAACACTTTTATTTCTGTCAACATCGTCCTCAACAAGCTCATAACCTGCTTTTTTCAATGTTTTCAAGCATAGTATTATCCATAAAATCAAGCACATCATTCATCTGCTTGGCAATTTCGGGTGTCAATTCGGAACTGTATTCCTCGTAAACTCCCATACCACTGTTTT
>CAYOAV010000041.1:0-9638 GCA_964402055.1 uncultured Ruminococcus sp.
TGCTATCGGGTTCATATGATGAATAATAATGCCACTTTTAATATCATACCCTTCCGCACCAAGATCACAGCCGAGATCTCTGCTGATCACCAAATTCCTTATTCTTTTCCATTCAGCTGAATTATAAAACTTCTGATTAAATATCCTGTCATAACCAAAAGTTTCAGCTCCGACCTTTCCTGAAAGCTTCAAGTATTCAAATCTTTCCTCAAAGGTCGCAAGTTCACATAATTCTGAATATCGCCTAATCATTACTGCCATTATACCTCTTCATAGCTTCAATTGCGTTAGTACACAATTCTTCCAGTCTTGGAGCCGCCTGTAAAGCTTCCGTCTTTGCTCGAAGCAGCTCATTTTCACGTTCAAGCTTCTCTTTTTCAAGCTTTTCCTTAGACGAACCGAGCTTAAGATAGTGAGTTATGACCTGTGATGAAGCAGTTCCCTCCAAAAGCTGTTTTTCAGCAAGATTAACAGCCGCCGCTATAAGCTGATTTTCTCTTGTTTCGGGCGTAAGTGCAGGTCGTACACGCTTTACATCTTCCGATTTCTTTACATTGCTCAAATATAACACTCCTTTATTGCTATAAAACCCGTTTCGCAAAAATCCCTCTGGAGAATTTTTCAGGACCGAGGCGATATGAGAGGGGGTGTATTTTTTTATCCCCTCCCGTGGGGTCAGGCGGTTGCTTTAACCTTTTTGTAGATGTTACGAAAGTCATACTTTATTATTTCATCAATTGCCTGCTCGATTATTTCAGCGTTTTCTTTTTCGGATAATTGATCTGATGTATGAGCAATTCTATCTAAGTAGACACAGGAATTATAGCCCTTGTCGATGTCAAAGTTATACCATTCATTGAAATGTGTGAACGGATCAAACGGATTGTCTTTTGTAGTAAGGGCGTATATGTTCATAATTGTTTTCCTCCTTTCATTCATTTAAGTATTTAGAAACAGTTGATGTTGATATACCAAGAGATTTGGCAATTTCGGCATAAGTGTAACCCATATTCGACATAGATTTTATTTTATTCTGCTTAGCCGAGGTAAGAGTTGTCGTAGTTTTAGGCAAAGCTCTTTGTTTTATCTTATCAGCGTCAGTATAACGAAGAATAGAAGTAAGCTTTGAATCACTTATTGCCCCTGCCTGAATCGCGTCCCATTCTTTATCAGTTATTTCAATCTTGCTGTTCTTTCCACTTGCACCAACGTGATCACGTTCGTTCTGAAGTGTCGTATTAGCAATCTTTCTAAGGGTTTTCTTATCCTTAGAAAGTGACGGATTGTCCTGAATCATCGCTTTAATCTTTGAATTTGCTGACGCTTGGGCACGTCTTTCCTTTGGTGCGTTCATTTGAGCAATAGCCAATTTACTGTCAAGTGACTTGACTTCTGGTTCATATGCCTTTTTGGCACTTGCCGAGTATTCTATTTTTTCACGCTTTGCAAGCTCTTTTCTTGCCCTGTTACCAAGTGATTTCATTTTGTTGCCGTAATCAGCGTAAGCGTTTTCCTGCGGAGTCCCCGATGATAACGTAAACAGGTCGTCAACCTCGTTAAGCAGCTTGGATTTACTTGTTGCTTTTGTTTCTTTACCTGTCTTTTTATCGATGTATGTCCTACCTGATTCCTTGTATGACACCTTACCGGTTTCGGGGTCTATAATACCACTACCCCTTCGTTCGGGTACCCGTACGTCCTGCTTCCTACGGGATAGGAGTGTAGACGCTCCGCCTACATATTTTCCTTCAGGGGTGGTACGACCCTGATATTTTTGTCTTAGCTCCGCAATTCCGTTATCTTTTTCAGACTGTTTATAATCCAGTTTATGCTTTGCAGCATCAATAACCACCATACTATGCTTTACAGCACGAGTAATTTCAGCTTCAGAAGCTCCCTGCAAGGTCATATCAGTAATAAGATTTGAAACAACACCCATTTGTTTCTGCGTATTAGCCTTGGTCATTACTTTCATACCATCATGGTAAGCATATTGCTCCTTTGGGTTGAAATTTTCAAGACCTTTAAGTGCAGGTGTAGATTTAATTTTCACTTTATCATTTGTCGGAATACAAATAACCTGATCTCCGTCAAAATCCGCACCTGAAAGTCGCTCCGCAACCTTTGCGTTGATGCCTATTGCGTCAGTAACATTACCGAGTATGCTCTTACCCGAGGCATTTTTGTTATTCACCATAAGTACAGGTATCTCAAATGTGCCGCCGTGGGGGTATCGTACCAACGCTATCTTTTCGCCATTCTGATAATTGGGAGCATACACTTCATTTTCAGGAATATCCGATAAAGGGAGAATTACCTGTGTAAGCTGTCTTGGAAGTGCCGCCGCTTTGAGATGTACGACCGCCCCGTCACATTCATCAGCGAAATCAGCAAGCATTTTTCGCTTAACCGTCGGATTTGTCAACGACATTATCTCGTTAAATTCCGCTTCAGCGTCCTCATATGTAAGCTTTAACTGACTTTTGATAAGCTGTATAGGCTGTTTTGATAAAAACTGTGACGAAAGGTTCTTGGACATCTTATCCCAGTCGCCCTCTTCCTTGATTTTATTGATAGCCGAAAGCTTTTCGTTGCCGTCTTTATCGAAATATGTACTCTGACCGTTTGCTTTTATCGCCGCACCGAACGGGTTATCAGGGTCATCGTGTTTTATCTCTTTAAGTACTTTCATCTTATCAATACCGCTATTTTTATTTGTATTGAACACAATATCACACCCATCGGGCATATCGTCGGAATAGATAGCCATACCTTTAAGATAGTGAGTATCATCAACAAGTATTCTTACCTGTGCATAATGACTGTTACCAAGGCTAAGATCGTCAACACCTCGGCGAAGCTCAATAACTCCGTCCTTTTCAAGACCGCCCTCATCGCCGTAACGAATTTTCACACGGTTTGAATCAATGCTCACTGGGTATTGCAGCTGTCGATAAGTAAGTCCACCGTCCTCAGACGTGTAATTTATGACAGATTTAATATCACCAACGTTATTTATAGCATAAGCATATTCAATATCCTTATCACATAAAGCCGTTGAAATGGTTTGCTTTCCAGGGTTTGTAACCTGCGGTATTCCAACACCATACTTGTTATACCCCTCTGTTTCAAGGATAAAAATAGCTTCTTTAAGGACACCGTCAGATACTCCAAGCTCTCGCTCGACACCTGCTCCGACATCAATCATTCCCTTTTCTTTGATTTCCTGTCTTAGAACATCTGCGGTGCGTTGTGCCATCGATTTTCTTGCGGCAGTATTCTCGTTAAGAAGTGAACGCACCGAGGAATCATTATCATACCCCATTATTGCGGCTATCTCATTGAGAGATTTTCCGTCTTCACGAAGAGATTTGGCTCTCGCTACTAAAAGCTCACGCCGTTCATGCTTTGCAACCTTTAATTGCATACGGAGGTCTGTGGTAGTCATACCAAGAGCCTTTGCAAGGTCAGTTTCCTTTGGATAAGTCTTTTTCAACTCCTCAACACGGGCAAGAAAATCACCCGAATGCTGATACGGTTCTTTTCCACTGCCCCAAGGGTATCTTCCAGATCTTCTTTTTACACCATAATGCATTAAAATATCTTCTGCTGTTGAATTCATAAGACATTACTCCTGTTCTGATTTGATTTTTGAGATAATCTTATCGAAAGTTACAATTTTATCCATAATGGGTAGAATCACTTCTGCATCAGGATTGTCAACTGTATATGAATCTGACTGATACAGCCTTAATTCAAAATCTATAGTTGACGGCTTAATATGATATTCCAAACAAAACAATGCCGCATAAATTCTCAACTGTTCGATATGGGCAGGTGTAACACCTGTTTTTAAATCATGTATTCGCAGAAGATTATCCCTGAATGAAATTGCATCAGCAGTACCAAAGCAATTATCGGAATAATATAATACCTGCTCGGGAATCATCTTAAATCCTATTGCATCATTAACATATTGATTGAGTGTCTTTGTGGATTTTGGCAAACGCTGACCGAGTTTTATCAACCGAGCGGCAAGCTCGTGTATTTCCGTTCCCTTTTGGGCGGCAATAAAGCTGTTATATGCGTCAACAATTTTATCATTGCTGTAATTCAGCCAGTGATATTTGGACGCACCGAGAAAAGCGTGCTGACCCTCAAGGTTCGAATGCTTGTTGAAGTTCATTTAATACCTCCTCCTTGTTTTCAGGACTTACGAATCTTGAAAAAGACATCTGATTGAGAATATCAACATAATAATCCTGATTTGGCTGACGCTTGGCTTTTGCAAACTGCTTACATTCAAGAGTTGCCCATTTGTCCTTATACAGAATCAAAAGGTCGGGTATTCCTTGAATATAACTTGAATCAAGCTTCATAACAAGACAGCCTTTGAATCTATTTTTCAGTTCTTTTATAAGATTCGATTGGAAGTCCTTTTCCAGTTTCAAATATTTCACCAACCCTTCTAAAAAAAATAAAAGAGAGAACAAGTTTCCTCATTCTCTCCATAAAAGGGTATGTTTTTTTAGCGAAGTTGTTTTAAATTTCAATCGTATTCATCATGATAGTCATAGTCCTCATAACCGCTGTCGCATTCCAATTCGTCATCGTCATCATCGATACACAAGTCATCGCCATAGTATATGCCATAGTCATCTTCATAGGTTGAATCCAATGTTGGATAACCCTCGCCGTTATCTGCTTCATCATCGGTTATGGAATATTTACATTCTTCACATTCCCAATAGCCGTCACGATGAATTAATTGAATATGGCAATCGGGGCAATACTGCTCACCAGTTGGCAACCAGTCAATCGATGATAACTTCTTGATAAACATTTTGCCGAGTGGTCCGTTGAAAATATGAATCTCGTTACCCACACCGTCATACTGTAAACCCTCTTCCTCATAATGTTTACTCATAGCGACACCTCCATGTGTTTTTTCTATATTATATCATGTCATTTTCTTAATTGCAAGAAAAACAAAAGAGGTTCTGAACGCAATCCTCTTTTGCTATGTTATAAATATAATCATTGGTAATCATCTCCTTGTAAAATATCATTTGCCCAGAAACCCACTTTTATCGCCTATATTTATATAATTATATAAACTTTTCTCGTGATTAATAAAAGAAAAAAGTGGGAAAGTGGGCAGAAAAGCCGCAAACAACGTATCTACGTCATTTGAGCGTGACCACTTTTGATTTTAAAAGTGGGCTAAAACCCAGAAAAAGTGGGCAAAAACGTCCTTTTCCGTCAGAATATAAATGACTTTAGCCTTCATTTCTAAAATATAAAATGGGCGACCATCACAAAAGTGGTCAAAAATCTAGGGCGTTATGTTTCAAACGCCCGTGATATTACTCGATTCTGTTATGTTTTTCAAACCATAAAGGTATAACAAAAACTATGGATATAAATACTAAAACTGTGCAATCATTATCAATTACAGTGGCTACTATTCCCAAAATAATCAACAACAATGCAACTGCTTTATTTTTCCAAGTTCTCTTTATGTATCTTTTGAATTTTTCCAACATTAACATCTCCTTTCATAAAAATGTGTGTTTTATAAGCGTAGACTTATTTCCATATCTTATGAGTCCTTTTATCTTCAAGGGTTATCCTGTTATTAACACGAAATCCAAATATATCGCATAATTCAAATATAATTTTTATCAGCCTTTTCATACGGATCTCGCTGTCAATATTCTGCAAAGCCTCGCCTGCGGTAGGGTCTGAATATCCCTCGTGATTTTTATTATACTGTCCCATTTGTCTTACTCCTTAAATATAAAAGATAATTAGCCTTATTTATTGCCCAAGTGTTATCCAGCGGCAAATCTGCACCTGTAGAATGCTCGAAATCCACAAACTCCTTATACAAAGGAACTCGCTCCGCTATCTCGGGATATTGCTTCTGTAATTCTTCAAGCTCGACTGCCCACCTGCTCCATGTTGCATCGTCAATAATATTTTCATTCATACGATAATATAAAACAGAGTGTACAAGTATCTGTCTGCGTCTGCGATTGATAAGCTCGGCAATTTTTTCATCGGATATGATAGCTATCGCCCCATTTCAAGTCATTCACACAACTGCCGACAATTCCTGCTGATTCTGACGAACCCGTGGCACGAAAATGAGCATTCGGGTGTTGTGGATACATATACTCGAACATAAGATAGTTCGCCGCATCACATAAATACTCGGTATTGCCTGTTTCTTTGTATTTTTTGATACAAAGGTCGTGATTTTTTATCGCATCGGTAAGCTTCATACCAAAATTATCCTTAGCTGTACCGTATTTATAAAATGAGGTTTCGACCCTGTTCTGCCGAAGCTCATCGAATCTATCAGAATATTCGCTCGGCATTTCCTTACCTATTCTGGACATTTTTATCATCTCCTTAAATATAAAAAGAAAGAGCCTCGATTATTTCTAACCGAAGCTCACCATAAATTTTTGTATTAAAAGGAAAGAGCCAAGAAAAATCTCAGCTCAATCCTCTTTCCCTGTTATTTTTTTCAATAGGACACCATTCCTTACAATCGGGATATGATTTTTCACCACACTTATTGCACATCAATGAATGGCGTCCAAGATCTGGAATATCCTCTTCAAATTCTTTTATAACAGTTGTCCAACTGCCATCCTCTTTTTTCACAGGACATGACATTCTCGATTTAACTTTCATAGCAACGCCTCCTTGAATATAATTATATCACATAAAAAATAAAAGTAAAGAGCCTTGTTTAAAAAGCTCCCTACTTTTTTCAGAACGACTTACGAAATAAGTATCTTATAACGAGCGTCAAGCATCTCAAAAACCTCTTTGGTCGAATTTATTCTGATATGAAATTCAATTTTGCCTTTCGGGTTTTGTACCGTTTCGACAAAACCTTGAATTTTTTCAGCGTAAAGCATCCTCAAGCAAATTCCAAGCTGCTTATTACTCGTTGCAAGAAAATAATCCATAAAATCACCTCCTTTCATAAAGGAACGTGATTTTTAAGCGCATTAAATATCACCAGCTTTCCTATTTATGCTAAGATCTGAATCAAAACCGTCAGGATAACGTGCTTTAAGCTTTTCAATGTTCATTTCAAAAATAGTTTCAAGCTCATAACCAAGTGCGTCAGCTGAAACAGCAAGATACCAAGCAACATCACCAAGCTCTTTTGCAAGATGCGTTTTATCAAGGTCATGCCCCTGGAATAAAAACTTTTTAAGAATATCAATTGCTTCTCCAGCCTCGCCATTAAGTCCCATAAGACCGTTTTCAAGTCTTGTTGTAGCTGATATTTTAGCGGCAGGCGGTTCAGTTCTCAAACAAGCCTTCTGATAATCATTTGCGTTCATTTATTTTTTCCTCCTTGCTGTTTGTGATAATATACGAATATGGCAAACTCTCTATCCATTTACAGAAATCACACCATTCATCAAGCTTATGATTTTTGCGTGAATTATAAATATTTACCAAGACCTCATAATTAAGCATTACTGTTCGTCTTTGGTTGTAGGAATTCGGCAAAAGCTGAATCATCTGCCACCAGTATTTTTTATCGTTGGTTCTGATATATTTCGCTCTTGCTACATTTAACGCTGAAATAATGCCGTCCATACGAGCCGACCAACGCTGATCAACGCAATTAATAAGGTGTTCTGTACTAAAGTCTGATCTCTTAAACTCTTTTGCATGAATCTTATGCATGGTTGAGCAGGAATTGGCAACTGTTCCGACCTTATATGTGTCAAATTCTTTCCACCAATAGAGCGGAGCAGTAATATCAACATAAACCGTAATCATACGCATATATTTACGATGAGCAGTGCCTGCTTTTGATAGTTTCAGCATAAGCTCATTATCGTTATGCCCTATATCAAAATCAAGCTGTCCACTTCCGCATACATCATTCATTTTGCATTTGACACAATCGCTCTTTTTGCAAAATATGCTGTCACTGCCGCTCCAAGAATTCATGGGATTTCTCATTCCTCGTATTGCCGCTTCCCAACCGAATACTTCTTCGTTTTCAATTTTTATCATAAAAACTCCTTTCAGAATATAAAAAATAAGACCCAACGTATTTAACGCTGAGTCTTGATTCTTATAACCTACATTTAATAAATTTCAGATTACAAATAAATGTTAATATACGATTAAACCATGTCCTGTTCATCTCCGAATGCACTGCATCAAGTATTTCATTACACTGTTTTAACAGATCTTCATCTTCATGTCTTTCAGCGTAATTTCGTATCGCCTTCATAATTGATTCGTCAAATAAAAGACCCCTATAAGCTTTAATTCGTTCAAACATTCTAAAATTCTCCTTTGAAATATAATTAGTGGTTTTTCATAAAAGAACCTGTACATTTCGCGAAGAAATAAAAATGCCCTGAACTGCTATTATACAATTCAGAGCATTCGTTTAACTACCTCATTTATGCACCTTTTACAGATTTAATATCATTCTGACGTATCTCAATCGTGTCCCAATCGGGACCTGGTAAATCGACATCAGCTAAATATGCGACGTTATTTTCAAGAATTTCAACGATAGTGGCAGTCCTGCCGTCTTTAAGAATGATTTTATCGTATCGTTTGATTTTCATTTCGATTCCTCCTTTTCTGTAACATAAACGCTGGTTAAATTTAAACTTGAATCTGTTTCTATCCAAGCTGTTAAAACATTTGCTGTTTTTCCATTTACTCCTTTCAATTTCATCACTTGCTGATAACGCATACCATAACCGTTATTTCCACGTTCTTGCAACTTATCAGCATCAAAATGGGTATTTATATTTTCAATAAGCTCCTTGTAATTTAATTTTGTATATCCAAGAGCTTCTTTAAATGCTTTTGCTTTATCATAACTATTATTAAAATCAAGTGCATATTCCGTAAACTTTTCATCTGGGATATTTCTAATTTTATTATTTAAGGATATGTACTTTGATGATTTTATTATACTCAATTCTTTATTTTTGTCAAGCGGATAAGGCGGTCCGTTTTTCACGCCCCATTTCTGACCTTTTATGCCGTGATGTTCGAGAGTATTTAAACCGACCTGTTTTCTCATTTGTTCAAGAAATTTGTCAACAATTGCGTGTGATTTTGCGAAACGCTTTATATTATCAGAATGGTTACAAAACCACTCATATATCTCACTGATACTATATGTCTGCCTTGTAAAAGCTGTCGGAAAATCTCTTTTGAGCCAATTTTCATAACTCATCAGCTTTAAACCTCCAGTTCTTCAATTTTTTCCTTACGCCCATTCATAATATCAATAAGCGTTTCAGCATATCCACTACATGGGCAGTAACGTTTACACACGTCTTCAAGCCTTGTTCCCGAAATCTCCCTATATTCGGTGGAAAGCTTTTCGGCAATATATAAAATACACTCCTTTTCGCTGTCAAAATCCATATATGAACCATCGGCACTTGTCCAGCCTCCGAGATTATTTTCGCCTGATGTATACTTAGCCCAACCGCTTTCAAGCCCAAGCTTACACATTAAATATAATGCATTCACACCGTATTTATCCTCAGCTTCAAGTATAGTCGGCAGATATTTTGCCATTTCATACCGATAATCGTCAGAAACAGAATATAACAGCT
>CAYOAV010000041.1:9738-11933 GCA_964402055.1 uncultured Ruminococcus sp.
GGCAGATATTTTGCCATTTCATACCGATAATCGTCAGAAACAGAATATAACAGCTGTTCATAGCTATAACCGCAAGGTTCAAGAATATCATAACTCCCATCAATTTTCTTTGACAGAATATCGCTTATCTTGTCTTTGTATTCATCTGTTACTATTGATTTTTCTGATGAATATGTCGGAATAGAAACAACCTCATAAATATAAACCTCATGTATTGTTTCTATTGTCGGTTGAATGGTATCACCCCTCTGCATATCACACCCAAACATAATAACAATTGAAACGAACACAAGCATTGTTAAAATATCAATTCTACGCATTTTTATCTCTCCTCTCGCAAAATTTTCGTTCATTAAAGTTCTTTTTATCAGCTAAAGCACGGCTTATGGCAATATCAATAGGTGCTGTGGATTTCAGATGATAATAATAAAGCTCCTTAAACGGAGTATTAAGTCTATCAATACGACCTTTAGCCTGAGCCATTATTTTATAGCTGTAATTCTGACTAAAAAATACTATTGTATCGGTCGTTATGCAGTTCCACCCCTCCGCCCCTGCTGTGTACTGAACAAAATACACCCAGGATTTTGTTTTCGGAGTAGGTTCGTGCTTATGACCGTTCCATTCAGCAGTTTTGACATTGTTTCCATAACTTAACGATTTTAAAATATCAAGCTCATAGTCAAAGTTATAGAAAATTATCATTCTGGGGTGTTTTTCAAGCAGTTCAAGTATTGCTACTTGCCTTGAATCATCACCATTTACACATTTTCGCAGGGTATAGCAAAGCTCTGCCGCATTTACAACAGGTTCATCAGTATAAATATTCCACCGCCGTTTGGAAATATCCTTATAGCTTTTGACATCATATCCCACACGAATATCAACATCATGTGAAATTGTCTTTCGCTCAAAATCCATATCGACCAATATTTTGTTTCGGTTTCTGATAAGCTTGTTTGTATCAACATATCGGTCTATTTTCGGAAAATTACACCTATGATTATATACAACGTGCTGACGTATAAAATCCGACTTATTCTTGTAAAATCCGTTGGCGACAAACACGGGAATATAATCGCTCCAGTTATCACCTGGTGTAGCCGAAAGCAGTACCCATTCATTTTTGCGGGTAATATTCAGAAACGCTTTGACCCAAGCTCCTGAACCAACAACACGCTGTTCGTCAAATATAAAGAATGCTCCGTGAACGTCCTTATACTTCCGTATGTTATTCCACGAATCAATGAACACATTCTTACTCTTTGACAATAAATATGGTGCGAGATCACCCTCCCATTCAAGGCTATCACGCTTTCTTGCGGTAGTGATGATGTAAAGCTCCTGCTGTTTTTGCATAGGTCGGTAATTATCAAGCTGTCCACCGTTTTTAAGAAAATAATATCCGATAGCGGTCATTGATTTACCACTCCCCACACCTCCGCAGAGAATACAACCGTTTTTCATACGTTTTATTGCGTCTGTTTGATAGTCAAATAAAAAGCTCACGTTTTCACCTCCTACATGGACTGTTGCGACTAATTACTACAACAGTCCATGAGAATATAAATCATCGTCTGTAACGAGCGGCAAATGGGTCACTGTCAAGCTCCTGCTCTACATACATTGTGCGGACATAAAACGACCACTTATCGTTTTTGTCATTATAATATTTACTAAGAATAACATTGACATTTTTGATATACATATTGTCAATGATGCATACTGATTCAGAATTAAGCAGTTCGGGAGGATTTTCACCGCTTACAAGATAAATTCTTGGCGGATATTTTGAATCGTAATTAACTACGGCTCTTATAAAATATGCCTTTTCATATTCACCGTCCTTTGGGTCTGTCCAACGAACATTAAAGCCTTCATCTATAAGCTCTTCTGCAAGCTGATCAGGGATTATAATATTGCAACATCTCCTGTCAGAACCGTATTTATCTCTTCTCGGATCACCCGAAAAATTAGTTTCAAATATAAATTTCGTGTTTTCAATAGTAACAAGCTTGTTATTTTCCATAATTAAAATCTCCTTTATTATCAGAATGGTTTTCTCAATGATTCCGATAATTCATCAGAAACGAACCATTCAAAATCATCATATTGATTTATACTTTCGATAGCTTCATTAACGAGCTTATCGTAATAAGAGCGATCAATATCACTCTCCTTTCCAAGTGCTTTTA
>CAYOAV010000041.1:12033-13163 GCA_964402055.1 uncultured Ruminococcus sp.
CCTGTTGCTGTCCAACAGCCTCCTTTCTTCTTGTTTTTCTTGATATTGTCCTTTTCACGGTTCACATATTCCTCGCCGTAAAGCTCACAACATCGCTCAACCGTTGCATACTTTGCAATATAAACAGAATCATTCACCAAACACATACGGTCGTAGGTTGCTTCATGCTCAAATGTATAACCATACCTCAAGCCAAAATCCATAACAAACTGTATGATCTCGGGAGTTGCGTTCGGGATCTTGATAGAATCGGTTTTGATATGAGCAACTGTAAATCCACGCTCCTGAACCTCGTGTTTGAGATCAACCATAAATAAAGCCCCTCGCTTTGCGACAATATTATCAACGTTACGAGGGTCTTTAAATGGGTTTTCAAAATTTGCACTTGTAAGACCGTACACTGAATTGATAGCGGTTTTTAGTGCATTCGCAAGATCGTCCGATGTCATTTCGCCGTTAATTACCTTTTGAACATAAGGCTTTAGCTTGCCGTCAAGCATATTATCAACGATATTCCACGCTTCATGCTTGATTGCAACACGTCCCTCAACTATATCACGGAACGCTGTTGTAAAATCAACACCAAACAGACACTCGGCTATAAGGCTGTGCGGGTGCATAGACGCAATATCAAGCAATGCTACATCGGTATATATACCAGGCTCCGAATACACATATCCGCCCTCGCCTATTTCCTCATCACGATATGTAGACTTACCGAATTTGTATTCATATCCCCAAAAATATGGGAGATAGCTATCTTCGGTATTAAAAGGTATCGTTGCCGCACTATGCTTTTCAGCCATCATTTCAGGGCAGGCATTGCTCAGAAAATCAAAAACAGCAGGTGGGAGCTCCTTAACAGGTTCAGCTAAATTCCTATAACAAAAATCGTTCTGCGGCTTTCTGTTTTTCCCGAAAATAATTCGTGTGGTCAATGAATTTGTAGTATCATTGACAGTCATTTCAGCCAAATCTGCCAGAATACATCTTGCCGTCCAATCTGCTTTGAGGTAATTAAACGCTGATTCAGTTGCTATTACGTCATTATCGCAATATTCGGCAACCTTGGTCCACAATTTTTCAGGAACAGGTTTGTCCCACGGAAGTCCAAGCTCCTGATGATGTAT
>CAYOAV010000041.1:13263-16183 GCA_964402055.1 uncultured Ruminococcus sp.
GGCTTTGGATTTATCAGTCTTACAACTGGATTATTCTCACCCTCAAGCTTCCAACAAACCACAAAAAGATTCGGAAACACCTCAACATCGTAAAATATCATTTTTCCGCTGTCTACATCAAAATTATCGGACTGTTCCTCCGACTTGAATTTCATTTTATTCACCAGCTTCAAACAATAATCTGACTGATTTGTACTGTTTGCGGCGAAGGCTATAACTGCGTTTCTCATATCGGATACGTCATAGTGCAAGCTGCTGTTGTATGCGTCATCGAGTATCTTATATATGAAATCTATGCTTGGCTTTGTTGCCGCATGAATTTCTTTGTTGAGATTGCGTATTATCTGTGTTCTCAAAGCGGCTTCGCTTTTCAGACCGTCAAAATTCATCATTTTACTCCCTCCTTTCAAAGGTAATCCCGAAGATATAACGTTTATCGGAAGATCGTTGCATTTTGATAGCTTTCGCCTTAATGAGCTCCCTCCTGTAAACACTTTTATCTCGATATGGTCACTGTAAACCCGATTTAATTCTGATGTATTGCCTGAATAAATATAATGCGGATGAATGCCCTGTCCGCTTTTGCTCAATTCGGCGTAAGTTGGCGGAAATTTACTCGCTTCTGCAAGATTTCTTTCAAGCGATTTATTACCGTTTTCATCGGGAATATCAAAGTCAATGACGATATGGTTTTCGGGTACTTTTACATAATGCAGCTTAGCTGTATCAAGCTCCGATAGTTTTGTGGTAACATCAGACCACTTTTTTCTTGGTGTTTCCGCATCAGAACCATATTGTGCATAACAATCCGCACATACCTTATCGAAAATTGACTCTGTAGAATTAAATTCTATGAGCTTTGACTTGATTTCAACTGTATTAGTTGTTTCATCAACAGGCTCGAATTTATCCTTTCTGAAGCCTGAATAGTAATTCCGTACCCTTGTACAGTCTTCCATATTATGGCGTTCTTCAAATTCACGGAAATAGTTCTTGAGTTCTTCCTTGAATGCTCTTTGCGACATCGGATATGCAACCTTTGCATCGTCACAGTATGTTTTATACATTGCCCACGATGCTTTCAGAGTTGTGGAATCGTCTTTCTCGAAAATATAATAGTTGTCAATAATGAAATTATAGAAATCATTTGATGCTCCGAGCATTGCTGTCGGAATATAATTATCATAATAATTTCTGTTTTCAAGATAAACGTCACGACAATGGCTTGCAATTGCACCAAGTTCAAAGCTGATTTTTTTAATTGATGAATTATAATCAGCAAATGGCAGCTTTTTCCCTGATGGAGAAACATCTATAAGTCGTCTTATCAGACCCGATTTTGCATCGGTTATCCGCACGGGTTTATTTGTTCCCATAAAGAGAAAGCATTTGAACTGGCTGGAATACGTTGACTTAAATTTTTCGTTCACGGTCATTAATTCGTGAGATACAAGGCTGTTTAATCGAGTATTATCCTCAATATGTGATAAATCGCCATCGTGTTGAATGGCAACAAGCGGATTGCTCTTGAACGCCTCTAATGCAAAAGAGTTACTGCTCGATCCTAACGCCTTAGCGTCAAACACCGAGTAGTAACCCTCAAAAAGCATCTGAATTATGTTCAGAACGGTTGATTTTCCCGTTCCTGCTGAACCATACAAAACCATAAACTTCTGTATATGCTTTGACTCGCCTGTTACAATAGCTCCTATTGCCCATTCTATCTTATGTCGCTCTTCATCGGAATATAATGTTCCTATAATCTGTTCATAAGCTGAAATATCGCCGTGTTCAAGCGGATAAGATAGTTTTTTGCTCGCATAGTCTTTCTTACTGACTTGCGTATTAGAGAATATGAGCTTCTCATCAAGTGTGTGAAATGAATCACGCATATGCTTTTGTACATATTTATGCCAAGCATCTATCATACCTGATTCTGAATCCCACATATGAAGAACTCGCACATCGGATTCAAATTTATGACGATTTTCACGGGCATAATCATCAAGTATTCTGTCAATAAGCTGTAAAGCGTCCTGCTCGTCAGTTGACCATAAGCCACATTCTTCTAGCCATATAGCATAAAAGTCACCGCCTCTGATCATGAGATCGTGCGACTTTTTAATGATGAACTTCGGATAGATTTCAATTACACCTCGTTTTGTCGAACGGGTCGATATCATCAAAAAGTCTATCACAACCCTTAACCTCCTCTCCTAAGCTCCTCGATTTCCTCTTTGAGCCGTTCGATTTTTCTATCAGTTTCTTCCTTCTGTCCCTTCATCTCGGCAACGACCGCCGCCATAGCAACCGCCGAAAACGCAAAACCGAATTTGCTGAATGTTCTTGCCTTTCTTGCAGTTTTAGCGGTGGATTTTGTGTCCTCGACAAGCTTTGAAACAGTCTTTATCATGGACTGATTGAAAAGGCTCTGTGCCTGAATGAAATTAAAATTATTAAGTTCCATAGCTCTATCTCCTCATGTAATAGTATCAAGATACCAGCACATCTGATACCATATTTCTACGCATCTCATATCGTATGCTTTATTATTCACCGTGAACAGACCGCCTGCTCCATTGCTGGCATATTTATGAGCAAGCAGATTATTCACTATATTTTCCGCTTTATTCAAGCTGAAACGGCTATCGGTCATCGTATGAAGTCCAAGGTTTCTTATCATTCCCATAAACCATTCACCTGTTCGGTCGCCGTACTCTGAATTTGACATAATGTGTGTTTCACATCGAACGGCAAGAGCAACCATCATTTCAAGCATTGAACAGGGACTTTCGTCAATAACTGAAGAAATGATCCTTTGATCAATATGCTCCTCATCTCCGAACGCATAACGTAGGTCTATCCCATCGTCATAGCGATTTCCGTCCATTGCTATCGTATAAACAAACTCTTTGTCAAA
>CAYOAV010000042.1:0-16136 GCA_964402055.1 uncultured Ruminococcus sp.
TCAAGACTTTTTCACTTCGCTTTAGCGTGATAAACTTATATTTAGCGAAATTAGATATATATACCTTTTCGATATTATATCTTGGCTTTATGTATTGCATTCATTATTTTATTTGTGTATTGCTTAAAACTAAACTTATGGCAAGACATTTGAAGAGCAGGAGGTATACAAACAATATTGCGGCGAATCATTAGACAGACATGAGATCTGATATAACGAAAAAAGTCACGAAGGAAAACTGCCTAAACCGAACAAATAGATTTTGGGGATTCGATTAAATTGGTATTGTATCTCATGTTAATCTCATCCCCGACAAGTTGAATAAATTTCAATTCAAAGATGGAGGAAAATCTTATCTAAGTTATAATTTATCATAAGTACCCAATTTAGATATAATACCTACCTGAGTTTCCAATGATTCACCCGTATCGGGATTGATTGGCTTGTGGATATTGTACAGATAACCTGTTTCACCGTAACGTCCAAGCTTGTCGGCATTATAGTGTTCTTCGTCTATATGAAATCCTATTATCTTTGCACAGAAAACATAATGATTTCCCACTGTTGACACTTCCCTTGCCCATTCAAGCTCACACTCCAAATTAAGAAAACATTCTTTGATAAGCGGAGCGTTTATCTTTGATGCAGGAATTACAGTAAGCCCTGCGGCAGATATTTCGTCCTTTTCATAATCATTGTTTTCGATAGTTGACATACATTTCATAAATACATCTTTATTCGGAAAATTCACTACAAACTGTTTGTTTTTCATAATGCTTTCATACATATGAGTATGCTTGTTTACTGCCGAAAACAGAACATGAAACCCTTCATTACCGTCAAATTCACACCACGATTGCATAGTTGCATTTGGCAGACCGTTTTCTTTATAGCTTGTTACACATACCAATGGTGACGGGATAGCAAGTACGTTTTCGATCCATGAAAATCCGTAAAGCTCACTTTCATTTATAGTGTCAGGGCAACTAAAAAAATCTTTTTTCATAAAAAACACCTCAAAAATTTATTTGTTATTCGGCAATTCAATAAAATGCTTGCCTAAGATGTATTATACTGAATATTTTATAGCTTGTATTGTAAAAAATCGACATTCAATAAGGAAATTGCCTCATTATTTAACGTGGCAAACATTTGACTAAGTTATTTCTGAGCATACAGGATAGCTTGATTTGGTGTCATAGAATGCCTTTTACGAAAATCATTAAGCAGATGTGCCTCGTCATAATAACCGTATTTCTCTGTCATATCAAGTAGATTTCCACCCTTGAAATACATTTCCTGCCACATCATTTGATAGCGTATAAGTGATGAAAAGCTCTTTGGTGAAATACCCATATTCTCATTAAATATGCGTTCAAGCTGCCTTTGTGAGATTGCATTTTGGGCGGCAAGATCTGCCGATGTAATAGTACCTCTTGTATTTATTATGTCATAGATCGCATTCATCATATTGCTGTTGATTAGGTTTGTGTTGAGCTTTTTCAAAAGATATTTGTTTAAAAATTCCGAGCGTTCCTGTAAAGATGGAACATTAATAAGTACAGGGGTAATTTCTTCCTTAAATCCACTGAAAAATTCATCTGTATCAAAATACTTGTTTTTGCTGCTCCAAAAAGAATTATCAGCAAAAAGCACCGCAGACCACGCATAAAATCTTATAGCAAAAATTGAATATGCAGACGTTACCGCAGTTTGTGAGTAATGTCCGAACTCATCTATAGTACAAAATCCACTTTCTGATGTGTTTTTTGTATAATCAATATTGAAAATAATATCCATACAGGTGTCGGGTATAACAAGGTTAGGTTTATGATATGTAAAACCATTGCAAATTGGTTCAGTTGTTCCCCAGAAGCAGCGTATATACGGACGAAGCGCCTCACAGGGAAATATCTCCGAATGTGTATTACTTTGACAATTCGGATCGGCTGTTATGGGAAAATATCTTGTAATCAATTTATTATAACCATTCATAGGCATAATTCCTGTTCTTTCGTTTAAGAAATTTGATATCAATAACATTTAATTCGCACTAAAAAACCGTCAAAGATTTTCTGTATACTCATCACTTACAAGTAAGAATGTAAGTTGTATTTTTATTATATCATTTTCCTTGGTTGAGTTCAACAGTTTTGTATCATTTTGAGTTATTACTTCAATATCTACCAGAGATTGTCAATAGTTTGTTGTTTTGTTACATTAATATACCATTTTTCAACATAAAGCTTAAAAAATTTTAAGGACTTTGTTAAACAACAGCTTGTGATAAAAATTATTCTTGACATCAGTAATCATCGAAAGTTATTGAATTAAAAGGCAAATATTATTAAAACAAAACAACCGCTGATTAATACGTTTAACTTTAATCAGCGGTTTTATAGAAATGATTTCTCTAATAAGGTATCTACCATAGATATCAGAAAAAACACCATATTATTAAATTTTCTTCTTTGTATGCACGATTAAACCTTCATAGCTTACATCAACTCTGGACCAGTCGCATACCCAGCCTCCATAGTAAACGCTTCACGGAAACCTGCATTATAACAGATATGTTCAGATGGACCTGCCCACTGCCAGAATATAGGGAAATTATTTTCCTTGCAATACTTCGCCATAAAGCAGAATAGCTCACTTGCATAACCGTTCCCACGATACTCCTTTGATGTAACAATATAGTTCATATGGGTATTACCATACTCTGACTTATGTATATCAGAGTAAACTACAGCCTTGCCGTCAAGATAACCAACAAAAAGATATGCCCCCTCCTGTTCAGTCCGTTTCTTTGTAACCTCAACCTCCCATGGCTCTCCGCTTGGTATTAAAATATCCCTTGCAACACGTTCGTCCCATTCGTTCAGAACACGAATATCAAGCCGCTTCGGAGCAATAATTCTGTTCTCTGCCGTCAAAAGCATAACCCTATGGTCATTTTAGGCAGTATAAGTGTAACCGTGCTTTTTCAGCGTTTCAATATTGTTTTTAAAATAGTCCTTTTCAAATGGGTGAAAAATTGAAGCTCTGATTCCAAGCTTTTTATAAAACTCTGTAATATCATCAAGAACCGCACCTAAATCCGTAATTTTATCAGGATAAATGCAAGCATGGTTTCCGTCGTATGAATCTTTATTATCCGCCATATAGAAAAGGATGCCATACTCCTTTTCTTCATAGGAAGCAAACTGTTTTGGAAAGTTGATTTCTTCCTGTTTTATTCCATTTATAAATTCGTTGTACATATTTTTTCCTTTCTGCTGAATGCCTGTTTTTCTTATTTCACAGCCAAAGTTGACATATACTGCGGTGAATAATCTCTTATCCTTGCACCGCCCACTCTATCCCTGTCCTCATATAAGGCTTTAAGTGTAAATCCTGCTTTAAGCTGACCGCCTATCTGCTCCTCAAGGGAATGGCTGAACTGTATGCCCTCACCGTTTTTTGCCATTGCCTCAAATCGCTCCCTTGGCATTTTAAGTGGATTGAACGGAAGCTTGTTTACAACACGCAACGGATCATCACCTTCAAAAAGAAAATTGATACCGTTATCAAAGCCTGCAAGCAAGCGTCCGCCCTTTTTCAAAACACGATAGCATTCATTCCAGATGTGATAAACGTCCTCAACATAGCAGTTTGAAACAGGGTGAAAGATAATATCAAAGCTTTCGTCTTCAAAGGGAAGAGTTTTCGTCATATCGCCCTTGATAATTTCGATTGAATAACCCTCACGCTCCGAAACACTCCTTTCAGCTTCGAACTGTCTGTCGGAATAATCAAAAACAGTGCAAACCGCACCAAGCTTAGAAAACACAGGCATTTGTTGACCGCCGCCGCTTGCAAGACCTAGCAACTTTTTGCCTTTTAAATCTCCGAACCATTCGTGGGGAACTGTTATGTAGGGTGTAAGATAAACACCAAAATTTTCTTCTGTTACAGCTTCATATTCCGCGTGAGAAATTGGAATCGACCATTCACAACCGTTATCAGCCCATAAGTCCCAAGTCTGAGAATTTATTTTTGTATACTCATTCATAAATATCACCTTCTTCATTCAAAGTATATCACGGCTCTATAATGCTATCAAGTGTAATAATCAGTTTAAATCAAAAAATAACAACCCTCATCATACGCAAATATTCCGTATAATGAGGGCTGTTTTATCTGTATAAGATTCGTTTTATAGTTTCTTCAGAAAGATGATATTCTAAAGCTAATTGAGAAACAGTCATTCCGTTTTTCTTTTTCAGACGAATTACATTATTTCTTTCTGCAAGCAGTTTCTTTATCCACGACTTGCTTCCCCATTCCTTCCGCAAAGGCATTGCAGGAGGAATATACATAAGACCGTCACTGACATAATTTCTTATTTCATCAACAAGCCATTGAGGTAAAACCTTTTCTGCATTGATATATGACATTTTTTATCACTCCATATTACATAGTAATTGAAATAACAACGTGCAGCATATATCAAATTGTTAAGCGGCAAAACCGCTCCGTGCAAAGCCGCTTACTTCATTGTATAAGCTGCACAGAGCATAACTGGTGAACCGCTATGTTGCTTTCTGACTGACATTGGCATTATTATCCCCCCTTAAATTTATATTTTATCGCCATGATTATAGCATATTTAATCATAAATATCAAGTACATAGTTTGTTTTAAAAAAATAATGCAGGTACAACTTAGGCAAGATAATAAATTATTGCTAAGGAATCAGCTGATCAATACTATAAAGCAAGCAACCTTGTATTGCTAACATTAGCAATACACAGATGTGTATTAACAAAAAATTTACAATGTAGTGCAGTATACTACATCACTACACTACAACAAACTACAATAAATTACAAATTTTAAAAATCAATTGACATTAAAAATTTAATATAGTATAATTAAATCAAAAGAAGGTGTTACATTATGGAAAATGAAAAAAACAAAAAGGAAAATTTAGTTAAAAGCATACGCTTCCCAAAGGATTTGGCAGAAAAAGTCAAAAAAAGTGCAGAAAATGAAACAAGAACCTTTTCAGCACAGGTTATCCAAATTGTAAAAAAATATTATGATATACAGGAGAATTAAGGCGTATGCTACTCTCCCCTGTTAGCTACTTAAAACGTAACCGCCAAGTTATTAACTAAGCGGTTACTTCTTTTTTAGTGATCTTATTTTATTGATTATCCTTCTCACGGATTTCTACTCGTCTGATTTTTCCGCTTATGGTTTTAGGTAATTCATCAACAAACTCAATAACTCTTGGATATTTATATGGTGCAGTTTGATTTTTTACGTGTTCCTGAAGCTCCTTTACAAGCTTTTCATCACCTTTATCCTTATATGCTTTCGTAAGAACAATGGTAGCCTTTACAACCATACCCCTGATTGCGTCCTTTACACCTGTAACAGCAACCTCAAGAACAGCAGGATGCTCCATAAGCACACTTTCTATTTCAAAAGGTCCAATACGATATCCAGAAGACTTGATAACATCATCTTTTCTTCCTATATACCAGAAATATCCGTCATTATCCTTATATGCAAGGTCGTTTGTATGATAAACTCCACCTCGCCATGCTTCAGCTGTCGCTTCGGGATTTTTATAATATTCTTTAAACAAGCCAATTTTCTGTTTTGTTTTGGGAATAATTACAATTTCTCCCTCATCGCCGTTTTCAACCTCATTTAAATCATCGTCTAAAATTTTAACATCAAAAAGCGGAGTTGGTATACCTGTTGAACCAGCTTTAGGTTCCATATTACACATATTTCCGATCGTTAAAACAGACTCCGTCTGACCGTAGCCCTCCATTACCTTTAACCCTGTCAACTCATACCAACGATTGAAAACCTCAGGATTCAAAGCTTCTCCTGCAATACTTGTCCGCTTAAGATTTGAAAGATCGTAATCAGCCATTCCCTCTTTAATAAACATTCTATACATTGTAGGCGGTGCACAGAACGATGTAACCTTATAATCCTGGATTTTCTGCAATATATCATCAGCGTGGAAGCGATCAAAATCATATACAAATAAGCAGGCTGCACAAAGAAGCTGACCGTACATTTTGCCCCACATACATTTTGCCCAGCCTGATTCGGAAATTGTAAGATGAAGACTATTTTCATCAAGCTTATGCCAATATTTCGCAGTTACTATATGACCTAAACAATAATAATGCGTGTGTACGACCATTTTAGGATAACCTGTTGTACCCGAAGTGAAATAAATCAGCATATTATCGGAAACATTATTATCTATACGGTTTAATTCATCAGAAAATCTATTACATTCTTCATCAAAATCTATCCAACCATCTCGTTTACCTCTGACGATAAATTTTTCCTTTATACCTTTATACTCTTCAAGGGACTGTTCGATATGCTCAGTTACTTCACCATCGGCTGTAGCGATAACATAGCTTACATCAGCCGCCTTAAAACGATAGGTATAATCCTTTTTCATAAGCTGATTTGTTGCCGGTATGAGTACAGCTCCGATTTTATCAAGTGCAAGAAGCAAAATCCAGAACTGATAATGCCTTTTAAGCACCGAAAGAACCATATCTCCTTTTTTTATGCCATGTGAAAGAAGCATATTTGCACATTGATTGGATTTTAAAGAAAGATCCTTATATGTGAAGGTATGTTCTTCTCCCTTATCATTGACCCATATCATAGCTTTTCTGTTTGGTTCGTTTTTTCCAATAACATCAACAATATCGTATGCAAAATTGAAGTTTTCGGGAATATCAAAATCCAGCTCTTTAATAGTTCCGTTTTCATCAAAGGTTTCCTTGACATACTTTTTGTAAAGATTTTTCATTTCCATTTTTTGTTAGTCCTTTCAATGTGACTTTGCTTTTGCACAATATATTTGCGTAAGCATCAACTAATAACAAGCTTTTTATAAAATTCTCGAAAGTTTTTCAGAATATTCTGCTCTGAATTCTGCAAATCTGCCTTCGTCAAGAGCTTCTCTTATTCGTTCTGTAAGAGTGTTGTAAAAATACAGATTATGAATAACAGCAAGTCGTCCTGCAAGCTGCTCATTTGCTTTAAAAAGATGACGAATATATGCTCTTGAATGGTTGCGACAGGTAGGACAATCACATTCAGGGTCAAGAGGGAGAGGGTCTGTTTCATAACAGGCATTTGTTGCGTGCATAATTCCGTTCCATGTGAAAATGGTTGCATGACGAGCATTTCTGCTTGGCATTACACAGTCGAAAAGGTCTATTCCCCTTGCAACACCTTCGATAATATTGGATGGTGTACCTACACCCATAAGATAACGAATTTTATTCTTTGGCATATAGGGTTCAACATCATCTATAATCTTATACATAACATCGGTAGGTTCTCCAACAGCAAGTCCCCCGAGTGCATACCCGTCCATATCTAGCCTTGCTATTGCTTCCATATGCTTGATACGAAGATCTGAAAAAGTACAACCCTGATTTATACCGAAAAGAAGTTGATTTTTATTTATTGTATCATGTAAAGCATTAAGCCTTTCCATCTCTTCCTTGCATCTGTAAAGCCAACGTACTGTACGTTCACATGATTTTTTTGAATATTCATAGGTTGCAGGATTTTCTACACATTCATCAAAAGCCATAGCAATTGTTGAAGCAAGATTTGATTGAATACGCATTGATTCCTCAGGTCCCATAAAAATCTTTCTTCCATCAACGTGGGAATTAAAGTAAACTCCCTCCTCTTTTATTTTACGAAGCTTTGACAGCGAAAAAACCTGAAATCCGCCGCTGTCTGTAAGAATAGGCTTATCCCAGTTCATAAATTTATGAAGTCCGCCCATTTCCTTAATAACCCTGTCGGAAGGTCTGACGTGAAGATGATAGGTATTGCAAAGCTCAACCTGAGTTTTAAGTCCTTTAAGGTCTATTGATGATATTCCGCCCTTTATAGCTGCGGAGGTTCCGACATTCATGAAGCAAGGGGTTTGAAAGGTACCATGAACTGTTTCAAATTTACCTCTGCGTGCTTTGCCTTCTGTTTTTATGAGTGTGTACATATTAACTCCAATCTGCTTTATATCTTTCAATAAGCTCGTTTATATCAACATAATATTTTTCTTTGTTTAAATCAGCGTATACAGTAACCTCACTGCCAACAAATTCAGATAAATCATACATTATATTTTCTGATCTGCATTTAATACATCTTCCGTCCAATGGAGAATGTATTTCGCACTCAGCTATGTATGGATGCTTTTTATTTATTGTAATGGTATTGTTCTTTACAGCAGAAACTATCACTCCACAGAGAACTTCCCCATTTTTTATCAGATTATTTCTGTGATTAATTTTGACAAAATAGATAATTATGATTATTGATCCTATAGTTGTAAACACAAAACCTAAAATCACAAAGACAATTTCAGGAATTTTTGAATCAGATACAAAATCATTCGGATTATTTTTATCAATATATATGTCAAGCTCATCACCTTTACTTAAAAGAGATGAATAATAATCAAGCTTACCAAAATAAATTTCATCATAAGCTTCATATAATATTGTTATATCATTTTTTGATGAATCAATTTCATATACATAAGCTTTAACATAATCCCTGACTTTTATTGATTCTGATTTCTTTATACAAATAAGAACAGCCGATGCAATTAAAATCAATCCGAGAATTAAATATGTCATACCAAAAATATTATAAAACAAGCGATTTCCCTTGTGTTTCATAAAATCCCCCTATCTGAATTACAGTATAATCATAGCATCTCCAAAGCTGAAAAACCTATATTTTTCTTCAACTGCAGTTTTATAAGCATTCATTGTTTTATCATATCCGAGAAAAGCGGAAACAAGCATTATCAGAGTGCTTTCGGGCAGATGAAAATTTGTTATAAGTCCATCAATAACCTTAAATTCATAACCAGGATAAATGAAAATATCTGTATATCCTTCATGCTCATCCATTTCATTATAAAATGTACCAACGCTTTCAAGGGTTCTGCAGGAAGTTGTTCCCACAGCTATCACCCTGCCGCCCTCTGATTTAGTCTGTTTTATCAAATCAGCTGTTTCCTTTGGCAGGTGATAATGTTCAGAGTGCATTTTATGCTCAAGAACATTATCCTCCTTTACAGGTCTGAATGTTCCTAATCCGACATGAAGTGTAACGTAGGCGAGCTTTACACCCATATTTTCAAGCTCTTCAAGCATATCCTGTGTAAAATGTAAACCCGCTGTAGGTGCAGCTGCAGAGCCTAATTCCTTGGAATAAACAGTCTGATATCGTTCTCTGTCATTTAATTTTTCTTTAATATACGGAGGCAACGGCATCTGTCCTATATCTTCAAGTGCTGTAAAGAAGTTTTCTTTACACTCGAATTTTGCAATTCTGTTTCCTCCCTCAACGATTTCAGTTATTTCAGCAGTAAGCCTACCATCACCGAAGCTGAATTTTGAACCTAGCTTCGCTTTTTTTCCGGGGCGAACAAGTATTTCCCATAGCTTATCACCTTTTTGTTCAAGTAATAGGAATTCAACAACAGCCCCTGTTCCCTCTTTGACACCGTAAAGACGAGCAGGAAGAACTCTTGAATTATTCAGAACAAGCAAATCACCTTTTTTAAGGTAATTGCATAGATTATAGAAACGGCTATGCTCAATTTCGCCGTTTTTTCTGTCTATCTTCATAAGACGTGAGTGATTTCTCGGTTCGATCGGAGTTTGAGCAATAAGCTCTTCGGGCAGATCATAATAAAATTCCGATTTCAGCATAAAATATAAAATATCCTTTCTGAATTATTTGAAATTACAGTAGTTAATAAAATTTTACCACAAAAGACTTATAAAGTCAAATATTATTTATACGTTTTATATTAATTAAATATTATTTTGAAAAAACTATTGACAAACTGAAAGAATGGTGATAATATATTCTTAATTTAAAGATAGAGGTGCGGTAAAGAAGAGTATTTGCTGACAGACTGCCAGGTCGTTTATGCAGCATTGAAAGGCGAAGCCGCCGAAGATTACAGTTTGGCCGTCTGTATTCTGATTGTGCATTTAATAGATGCATGATTGTCATCATACTGAATTAATGATGGAGTGCTATCGCATTTATGTGAAGTTATTTCTATACTTGGTGTGATGAATCGGTTTTATACCGATTTTTATTTTTATATTAATATTTTTTAAGGAGTAATGGAAATGAAGAAGTATAATGTTGGTATCATTGGCGCAACTGGAATGGTAGGTCAGAGATTTTCTCTCCTGCTCTCTGAACATCCTTGGTTTAATGTAGTAGCTCTTGCAGCTTCTCCAAGAAGTGCAGGAAAGAGATACGAAGAAGCAGTAGGTGCAAAATGGGCTATGACCTCCCCTATCCCTGAGAATATCAAGGATCTTGTTGTTATGGACGCAACTGCTGACGTTGAGAAAATTGCAGGAATGGTTGATTTTGTATTTTGTGCAGTTGATATGAAGAAGGACGAGATCAAGGCACTTGAAGAGCGTTATGCTAAGGCTGAATGCCCTGTTGTTTCCAACAACTCTGCACACAGATTTACACCTGACGTTCCAATGGTAGTTCCAGAGATCAACCCTGAACACATTGAAATCATTGAAGCACAGAGAAAACGTCTTGGCACTAAGAGAGGCTTTGTTGCTGTTAAGTCCAACTGCTCACTCCAGAGCTATGTTCCGGCTCTTCACCCACTCAAGGATGAATTCGGAATCGAGAGAGTTCTCGTTTGCACATATCAGGCAATTTCAGGTGCAGGTAAGACCTTTGAAACAATGCCTGAAATCGTTGATAACGTTATTCCTTTCATCGGCGGCGAGGAAGAAAAGTCCGAGCAGGAGCCTCTTAAGCTTTGGGGTAAGATTGAAGGCGACCACATCGAAAGTGCAAAGGAACCTCTTTTCACAGCTCAGTGCTTCCGTGTTCCTGTTTCCGATGGTCACACAGCTGCTGTATTTGTTAAGTTCAAGAAGAAGCCTACTAAGGAGCAGATGATCGAAGCTTGGAAAAACTTTAAGGGTGTTCCACAGGAATGCAATCTCCCAAGTGCTCCTAAGCAGTTCCTCCACTATTTTGAAGAGGATAACCGTCCTCAGGCCAAGCTTGACAGAATGATTGAAAATGGAATGGCTGTTTCTGTAGGCAGACTCAGAGAAGACAACCAGTATGACTATAAGTTCGCTTGTCTTTCTCATAATACCCTTAGAGGTGCTGCAGGCGGTGCAGTTCTTCTTGCAGAGCTTCTTGCTGAAAAGGGTTATTTTGATTGATGAAAATTTCGCTTTATAAAGCGACGGATGGTGATTCGGCTGTCATTGCTGAATTTTTAAAAAAGCTTGCGGAATTTGAAAAGCTTTCCGAATTTTGTAATGTGACCGAATCGCAGATCCGTGATTTAATGAATGAACCGAATGGTCTGAATGCTTTGATTACAGAGGATAACGGTAAAACTGTTGGAGTAATGGTTTATTACTTCTATAAGATAGCAACATTTTCAGGTAAACGCATACTGTATATTGAAGATATTTTTATCGAACAGGAGTACAGAAAATGCGGAATCGGGCAAATGATGTTTGAGGAAATAAAGTCTATCGGAAAACAGCTTGATTGTAATCGGATAGAATGGAAATGCCTTGACTGGAATACCTCAGCACAAAGCTTTTACGAAAAGGTCGGCGGAAGATGTGAAAAAGATGAATGGCTTACATATACAATAAAACTTTAAACTAAATAAGGAGCCTATTATGAAGAATACTATTTTTACTGGCGCAGGAGTTGCAATTGTTACACCTATGAATGCTGATGGCAGTGTAAATTATGAGCAGCTTTGCACAAATATTGATTATCAGATCGAAAATGGTACTGATGCAATTATTATTTGCGGTACAACAGGTGAATCCTCTACCCTTACCCATGAGGAACACGTTGAATGTATAAAGAGATGTATTGAACACGTTAATAAGAGAGTTCCTGTTATTGCAGGTACAGGCAGCAACGATACAGCATATGCTATCGAGCTTTCTCGTGAGGCTGAAAGACTTGGCGCTGACGCACTTCTTGTTGTTACACCTTATTATAATAAGTCGTCACAGCGTGGACTTGTTGCACATTATACTGCTATCGCTGACAGCGTAAATATTCCTATCATACTTTATAATGTTCCCTCAAGAACAGGAGTTAATATTTCTATTGATACCTACGTTCAGTTGGCAGAGCATAAGAATATTGTTGCCGCAAAGGAAGCAAACGGTAATATTTCTGCTGTTGCAAAGCTGATTGAAGCTTGCGGAGATAAGCTTGATGTTTACAGCGGTAATGATGACCAGATTGTTCCTATTATGTCACTTGGCGGAAAGGGTGTAATCAGCGTATTCTCCAATGTTATGCCTAAGGAATGTCATGATATTACCGAATATTGCCTTAAAAATGATTTTGCAACAGCCGCAAAGCTCCAGCTTAAGTATCTTGATCTTATCAATACACTTTTCTGTGATGTAAATCCTATTCCTGTAAAGGAAGCTATGAATATTCTCGGTATGAACGCAGGAGAATGTAGACTTCCTCTCGTCAGAATGGAGCAGTCCAAGATTGATTTGCTTACAGAATCAATGAAAAAGGTCGGACTTGTCAAGTAAATCAGTTGGGAAGTGAAAAAATGGTAAAAATAGTTATCAACGGCGCAAATGGTCATATGGGAAGGGTTATAAATTCCGTTATTTCTGAAAGAAACGACTGCACAATAGTTGCTGGAATTGACCACATTACTGATTCGTATTCCGATTTTCCGATAGTGTACTCCCCTGCTGAATTAAGCGAAAAGCCTGATGTTATCATAGATTTTTCGCATCCGTCAGCTCTTGAGCCGTTGCTCGAATACTGTCTTTCAACAGGAACACCTGTTATTATCGCAACAACAGGCTATAACGAGGAGCAAATTGCGAAAATAAAGAAAGCTTCCGAGCAGATTCCTGTTTTCTTTACATTTAATATGTCACTTGGAATCAATCTCCTTACCAATCTTGCAAAAACAGCCGCTGGCATCCTCGGAGATCAGTTTGATATTGAAATCGTTGAGAAGCATCATAATCAGAAGCTTGACGCACCAAGCGGTACGGCAATAATGCTTGCAAATGCTATCAATGAAACTCTTGATGAAAAATATCATTATGTTTATGACAGGCATTCTCAGCGTAAAAAGAGAGATAAAAATGAAATTGGTATCCATTCAATAAGAGGCGGTACTATCGTTGGTGAGCATGATGTTATCTTCTCAGGAAGAGATGAAGTCATCACCCTTTCGCATCATGCTTCTTCCAAGGAGGTTTTTGCTGTAGGTGCAGTAAATGCCGCAATGTTCTTGGTAGGAAAGCCTGCAGGAATGTATGATATGTCACAACTTATCAATAATAAAGCATAAATTTTATGCCGCTTCCTTTCAAACTGAATCGGAGGCGGCATTTTTTATTCGCTTTTCATATGAACATCAAGTTGATTATATGGTATAACTATTTCATTTTCATCAAATGCATCTTTTATTTCCTCAAGAAGGTCAAAATATACACCCCAGTAATCCTCCGAGTTCACCCAAGCACGAATAACAATATCTATCGAGCTTGCAGCAAATGCTTTGATTCTGACAAATGGTTCTGGCGTTGAAAGAACCTTAGAATTATCTGACAAAACCTGCTTAATAACCGAGATTGCTTTCTTTGCGTCATTATCGTAAGAAATTGACATTATATGCTCAACACGTCTTGTTTTTTCGTGAGTGTAATTTATCACTGTTGCATTGGAAACTGTTCCGTTAGGAATGTATATTGATTTATTATCACCTGAAACAATGTTTGTTGAAAAAATGTTGATTTCTCTTACAGTACCCTCTGTTCCATCAATCGAAACATAATCCCCGACACGAAAGCTTTTTCCCATCAAGACGATTACTCCGCCTGCAATGTTTGAAAGGCTGTCCTGTAAAGCAAGACCTATCGCAATTCCTGCCGAACCAACAACTGTAATTATCGAGGTCATAGGTATTCCAAGTATCGAAAGCACAATTATCAGTATTATGCAAAGAAGTATGACTCTTACGAGCGATTTCAGAAAACCATGGACGGTTTTGTCTATCCTGCTTTTTTCTAGACCTTTTGAAAGTAGCTTCATTATTATTTTATTGATAATACAACCGATTATGTATATAACAACTGCGACTATTATCGTCGGGATATAGTCAACAAAGCTGTCCCATAGTTTGGTAAAAAAAGAGGTTTTTATCATGCCATCCTCAACTAAATCAGCGAAATTGTTTTCAACCGTACCCAAATAAAACATAGCTGTCCTCCGAAATTTGATTTTCTATGATTATATCATAAATTTACGTTTCAGGGTAACAAACAATATTACATAAATTTAAATTTTTTTGAAACCAATCGATTAACAAAAAATTCATAATATAATCAATAAAAATTTGTTATTTTTTTGACGGAAAAATCATTGCTTTATTGGTCGAAATAGGTTATAATAGATTTGATAATTTTTTTTAAAGGAGATGTGTAAATATGCAAATGGAAGGCTCTTATGTACTTGCAGTTGTTCTGACAGGTATGATTGTTGTTTTTATTGCTTTAGTACTTCTTATTGCTTTCGTATCGATAATGGGTAAAATTTTCGATAGCGTAAACGGCAAAAAAGAAAAAAAAAACAACAACAGTCTAACTGAAACTGCTGCTCCTAAGGCTGTTCCCGCAATGGAGATCGAAGACGGCATAAGCGATGAAGTTGTTGCTGTAATTGCTGCTGCTGTTGCCGCTATGTCGGGTAATTTTGCTGTAAAGAGCGTTAAGAGAGTTTCTGCCAAGTCATCTCGCAGGGGGGCTTGGGGCGTACAGGGTATCGCCGAAAGTACCCAAGTATTCTAAAAGAAAGGTAAAAACCAAAAGATGGACACTTTTATTCAATCTGTTCAGGATCTGTGGATGGAATCTGGTCTTGTCAATATGACAATTCCTAACATTATTATGATCCTTATCTCGTTTGTTTTTCTGTACCTTGCAATAAAGCATCAGTTTGAGCCATTGCTTCTCTTGCCTATTGCATTTGGTATGCTTCTTACAAATCTTCCTCTTACGGAAATGTATCATCCAGAGCTGTTCGATATAAGCGGCGGCAAGGAGCTTGATTTCAGTGCAATATTGCATCAAGGCGGATTGCTTGACCTGTTGTATCTCGGTGTAAAGCTGCAGATATATCCCCCGCTTATCTTCCTCGGAATCGGTTGTATGACTGATTTTGCTCCGCTTATCGCTAATCCTAAGAGCTTCCTCCTCGGTGCTGGTGCTCAGGCTGGTATCTTCTTCACATTTGTAGGTGCTGCTTGGCTTGGATTTACGCCTCAGGAAGCAGGTGCTATCGCAATTATCGGTGGTGCTGACGGTCCTACTGCTATTTTCGTTTCCAGTAAGCTTCTTGGAAGCGGTGGATTTGATATTGATACAGGTACGATTGCTCTTGCAGCTTATACATATATGGCACTCGTTCCTATCATTCAGCCACCTATCATGAGAGCTCTTACCACAAAGAAAGAGCGTGCTGTTGTTATGACACAGCTCAGACAGGTTTCCAAGACTGAGAAGGTTATCTTCCCAATCGCTGTTACAATCGTTATTGCACTTCTTGTTCCTTCCGCAGCTCCCCTCGTTGGTATGCTTATGCTTGGTAACCTTATCAAGGAAAGCGGCGTTTGCGACAGACTTTGCAAAACAGCTCAGAATGAGCTTATGAACATCATTACGATTTTCCTCGGAGTTTCTGTTGGTGCTACAACAACTGCCGATAAGATCGTTAATGCTAAGTTCCTTAAGGTAATTATCCTCGGTGTTATCGCATTTAGTATCGGTACAGCCGCAGGTGTCCTCTTCGGTAAGCTTATGTATCTTGCAACAAAGGGCAAGGTTAATCCGCTTATCGGTTCTGCAGGTGTATCTGCCGTTCCTATGGCTGCTCGTGTTTCCCAGAAGGTTGGTGCGGAGGAAAATCCGAAGAACTTCCTTCTTATGCACGCTATGGGACCGAATGTTGCAGGTGTAATCGGTTCTGCTGTTGCAGCAGGC
>CAYOAV010000043.1:0-15768 GCA_964402055.1 uncultured Ruminococcus sp.
ATATCCCCACGCCGACCAAAGCAATACGGTCGGCTTTTCCTTTTATGACAAATTTCGCTTGACAGAAATATGAAACTGTTATATAATTAATCTGATTAATTATGTTCGGAGCAGGAATGCGAAATCCACTCTTTCGTTATTCCCTTTGGATAATCGGCTGACTGTCTTTTTTTATTTACCTTAAAGCGAATTATCCGTTGAATGTTTTTTATCAGGCGGAAAGGCTCACAGCATAGCGTTTATACAAGCTTTTTCCGCATACATATTTCCTGCAAAAAAACGCAAGGAAATTCAGAAGAAGAATTGCACAGAAGAAAGTGTAATTTTAAACAAGAAAAGCGAGGTTGAAAAATTGGCTAACAATGATATCGAAACAATTACAGTAAATATGTACGGTGAAAGGATCTCTCCGAAGCGACCATCACCCGAACAGGCAGTGCAGAACACTCCTTCACATTACAGCCGCCCGAATAACTACAACGGCTATCAGAAAAAATCTTATAACAGCTATAATAACGGCAAAAAGCCCTATGGCAGACCCTATGAAAGCAGACCTTACAACAGCAGACCTTATGAAAACAAGCGTTATGAGCCTAAGCAGTATGAACCAAGACAATATGAGCAGAAGCAATATGAAAGCCGCCCTGCCGAAAATAACCGCTCTGAAAATGCGTCTTCAACGTATCAGAACTATCGTAAACCGAGATATAACAGCTATAACAGCAGCTATAACAATAATTATAACAGCTACAACAGGAACAGAAGCAATTATAACCGCTATAACAATAGTAATACAGAGCATTTATCTGAATCATCTCTGGAAAATTATACCATTCAGAACAAAACACCCGAAACAGACGGTTCATTCAGCTCAAACCACCGCAACGTAAAGCGTACACCTGTAAGAATCATTCCCCTCGGCGGTCTTAATGAAATAGGCAAAAATATGACCGTCTTTGAATGTGCAAATGACGCTTTTATCGTTGACTGCGGACTTGCATTCCCCGACAGCGATATGCCAGGCGTTGACCTTGTTATCCCCGATTTCACCTATATTGAACAGAATGCGGAAAAAATAAGGGGAGTTGTTATCACACACGGACATGAGGATCATATTGGTGCTCTTGCATACCTGCTCAAAAAGGTAAATATCCCCGTTTATGGCACAAGGCTTACTATCGGACTTATCGAGGGTAAGCTCAAGGAGCATGGCATTCTCGAAAGTGCGAAGCTTAACGTTGTAAAGCCACGACAGACCATAAAAATGGGCTGTATGGCAGTTGAATTTATCCGTGTGAACCATTCTATCCCAGACGCTGTAGGTCTTGCAATACACACACCAGCAGGCGTTATCGTCCATACAGGCGACTTTAAGGTAGATTTCACACCGATTGAGGGCGGAATTATCGACCTCGCACGCTTCGGTGAGCTTGGAAGCAGAGGAGTTCTCGCTCTTATGGCAGATTCCACAAATGCCGAACGTCCAGGTCATACCGCATCGGAAAGAACAGTTGGAAATTCCTTCGTGAAGCTTTTCGACCGTGCCGAGGGCAAAAGAATCATCATCGCAACCTTCTCCTCAAATATACACCGTGTGCAGCAGATCGTCAATTGTGCAGTCGCAAACGATAGAAAAATCGCTGTTTTCGGCAGAAGTATGCTTAATGTTATCTCCAAGGCGATAGAGCTTGGCTATCTTAAAGTACCCGAAGGTCTTATCATCGACCTTGACGCTATGAACCGTTTTCCTGCTGAAAAAATCGTGCTTATAACAACAGGAAGTCAGGGCGAACCGATGTCTGCACTTTCAAGAATGGCTATGAATGAGCATCGCCACGTTACAATTACTCCGAATGATTTTATTATAATCAGTGCAAATCCTATCCCCGGCAACGAAAAGCTTGTGACAAAGGTCGTAAACGAGCTTCTTCGTGCAGGCGCAGAGGTCATTTACGAATCAATGTATGACGTTCACGTTTCTGGTCATGCCTGTCAGGAGGAGCTAAAGCTTATGCTGGCTCTTACAAAGCCAAAGTATTATATTCCCGTCCACGGCGAGTATAAGCATCTCAAAAAGCAGGCAGGTCTTGCGATAGATCTCGGAATGGATCCGAATAATGTCATAATCGCAAGCATAGGAAACGTTATCGAATCGGACGGCACAGATATGAAGATAACAGGTCAGGTTCAGGCAGGACGTGTATTCGTTGACGGACTTGGCGTAGGAGATGTCGGCTCAATTGTTATCCGTGACAGAAAGCATCTTGCGGAGGACGGACTTATCATCGCCGTTGTTACAATAGAGCTTGAAAGCGGAACTGTCCTTGCAGGCCCCGATGTCGTTTCAAGAGGCTTTGTTTATGTCCGTGAATCGGAGGAGCTTATGGAGGCGGCAAAGAATGTCCTTACAGAAACTCTCAATGGCTGCCTTAGCTCGGGAACAAAGGACTGGAACTCTATAAAATCACAGATGAAGGACGACCTCGGCGACTTTATTTTCCAGAAAACCAAGAGAAAACCGATGATCCTCCCGATAATAATGGAGATATAAATATCACCTGTTGGAGGTGTGTAAATTTTGACAGGAAAACGATGGCTTGCCTTTAAGCTTGTATCAATACTGCTTGTAGTCGTTTCGATGGCTTCTGCTTTTACAATAGCCGAAAGCGACCCAGCAACCTTCTGGCTTATGCTTTGCATAACAGCACTCACTGCGATAGCGTTTCTTGCACTTTTTTCTGCTTCACAGAAAAATCTGCACCATTTTGTTACGGAAATGGAATCACAGCTGAATGTTACCGAGCGTGATTCACTGTATAAATTCCCCGCACCAGCTGTTATAATCGACAGCGACGGAATAATCGTATGGTATAACATCGCATTCAGCGAGGACGTTTACAGTGCCGATGCTTTCGGTGTGGATATACGGACGATAATCGATGCAGACCTTGAAAGAATAATGTCAAATAAGGAAACGACCGTTGAATTTGAAGCATCGCATTTCCGTATTTCCGCCGTAACGACCGAGAAAACCGACAGCGATTCAAAGCTTATCTCAACTCTTACCCTCCTTTATTTCGAGGATATAAGCGACCTTATCAACCTACAGACGGAAATGAATAACCTCCGTCCATCCGTTATGATAATTTCAATCGATAACTTTGAGGAGCTTCTGTCCGATGAAAAGGAATCGGAAAAATCGCATATCCTTATTCAGATAGAAAAGCTTCTTGAAGCATATCTTGAAGAAAAGCACGGCATATTGCGAAAGCTTGCCCCCGATAGATTTTTCGCCGTAGCCGAGGACAGATACATCTCGGCTATGATTGCTGATAAATTCAAAATTCTTGAAGAGGTAAGAGCAATACCTGTTACAGGAAAAACTCCGATAACCCTTTCAATCGGTGTTGGAGTGGGCGAGATAGACCTCGAAGAAAGCGAGCAGTACGCCCGTCAGGCTCTTGAAATGGCACAGGGTCGAGGCGGCGATCAGGCGGCTGTAAAGCGTGAAGATGGCTATGAGTTCTTCGGCGGAGTTTCCAAGGGCATAGAAAAGCATACCAAGGTCAAAACAAGAATTGTCGCAACCGCTCTTATGGATATGATAGAAGCCGCTTCCTCCGTTTTCATTATGGGGCATAAAAATGGCGATATGGACAGCGTTGGTTCAGGTGCAGGACTTTGCGGTGCAATAAGAATACTCAAACCCGAACTGCCCGTAAATATGGTCGTTGATCTTGAAAGGAATCTCGCAAAGCCTATCATCGAAAGGCTTAACGAAAATCTCGGCGGTGAAGAAGCAGTCTTTATCTCCCCCGAGGAAGCCCTCGGCAAGCTTGATGAAAACAGCCTTCTTATCATTGTCGATACTAACAATAAGGATATCCTCGACAGCAGTGATGTCTATAATGCCGCAAAGCAGATAGCCGTGATAGATCATCATAGGCAGGTCGTTAATTATATCGATAATGCCGTTATTTTCCATCATGAGCCTTATGCCTCCTCGGCAAGCGAAATGACTGCGGAGCTTATCCAGTATTTCCCAGGCATAGACAGGCTCCAGAGCTATTACGCAGACGCTATGCTTGCAGGAATAATGCTCGATACAAAGGATTTTGTTATGCGTACAGGCGTGCGTACCTTTGAAGCGGCGGCATTCCTGAAAAAGCTCGGTGCGGATATGGTCGCAGTTAAAAATCTATTCGCAAATTCAATGGCTTGCATACAGAAACGCTCAAAGCTTATCGCAGACGCTGAAATCTACAACCGATGTGCGATCGCCGTTGACGACAGCTCGGACGAATTTATCCGTGTAGCTTCCGCTCAGGCGGCAGATCAGATGCTCGAAATAGTCGGTGTTGACGCAAGCTTCGTAATTTTCAAAACTCCTGCAGGAGTTAATATCTCCGCACGTTCAAGAGGTGCTATGAACGTGCAGATAATAATGGAAAAGCTCGGCGGCGGCGGTCACCAGACAATGGCGGCGGCTCAATTCGACGGAATTACAGTTTTTGAAGCAAAGGCACAGCTTATAAGTGCCATTGATGAGCATATTCAGAATATTTCATAAAAAGGAAAGGAATTTTAATTATGAAGGTTATTTTTTTACAGGACGTTAAGGGAACTGCCAAAAAAGGCGATGTTAAAGAGGTTTCAGACGGCTATGCACGCAACTTTCTCCTCGGAAAGGGTCTTGCCGTTGAAGCAAACGCAAAGAATATGAATGAGCTTGCAGGAAAGAAATCCTCCGAACAGCATAAGGCTGACGTTGCAAGGCAGGAAGCCCTCGATAGTGCCGCAAAGGTAAAGGGCAAGACTGTTATATGCAAATGCAAGGCAGGTCAGGGCGGAAAGCTCTTCGGCTCTGTAACAGCCGCAAATATCGCCGAGGTTGTCAAGGATCAGCTCGGCATTGCTATGGATAAAAAGAAAATTTCACTTTCAACCGAAATAAAAGCCTTCGGAACATATACTGCGGAGCTTAAATTCCACGCAGGAATCTCCGAAAAGATAACAGTTGAGGTCGTTGAGGAATAATGGCTGATAATATCGACCTCGGCGGCATAGCTTCTGGAGAACTGCCGTACAGCCTTGAAGCGGAGCAGAGCGTTATCGGTGCAATGGTCATCGATACGGACGCTCTCGCCCTTGCCGCAAACTATCTTAAGCCCGATAGCTTCTATATTTCAATGCACAGGGAGCTTTTCTCCATAATAGTCCGTCTTTTCACAATGGGTATGAATTCGGATGTCATAACCGTGCTTGATGAGGCTGTCAGAGCAGGCATTTTCGAAAGCTCTGCAGCAGGCAAGGAGTATCTTTTTTCAATATGCAACGATGTTCCGTCGACGAAAAATGTCGAAAGCTATTGTAAAATAGTTGCGGAAAAATATTATCTGCGTGCCTTGATAACAGCGTCCAGAGAAATTATGGATATGTGTTCAAACGGCGGCGAAAGTGCTGAAATGATGCTCGATTTCGCAGAGCAGAAAATATTTGATATAAGACAGGGCAGAAATTCCGATGATCTCCGCAAAATTGAAGACGTCGTTGTTGAAGCCTATGACGATATCTCCAAAAAATCAGGCGAGGACAGAGAAAAATATCTCGGTATGGGTTCAGGCTTCTCAAAGCTCGACAGCGTTATCACAGGTCTTAATAAATCCGACCTTCTCATCGTTGCGGCACGTCCTGCAATGGGAAAAACCTCGTTCGTGCTTAATATCGCCGCTAATGTCTGCCGCCACAGGACGGATAAGGAAGTCGTTATTTTCTCCCTCGAAATGTCCAATGAACAGCTTGTAACAAGAATGCTCTCCTCGGAAAGCCTTGTTGAAAGTGAAAAGCTGCTCAAGGGTACAATTCAGGATGACGACTGGACAAAGCTTGCGGGCGGTGCGGAACGTCTTTCAGGTATGCAAATTTATCTTGACGATACCGCAGGCATAACCGTAACACAGATGAAAGCTAAGCTAAGGCGAATGAAAAACCTCGGACTTGTTATAATCGACTATCTCCAGCTTATGAGCTCGGGCAGACGTATCGATAACCGTGTTACCGAAATTTCCGAGATCACACGTCAGCTGAAGCTTATGGCAAAGGAGCTTAACGTCCCTGTTATCGTGCTTTCACAGCTCTCACGTTCCGTTGAGTCAAGAACGGATAAGCGCCCTGTTCTGTCCGACCTCCGTGAATCAGGTTCTATCGAGCAGGACGCAGATATAGTTATGTTCCTTTATAGAGATCATTACTATAATAAAGAAAAATGCCCCGACCCAACGCTTGCAGAATGTATAGTCGCCAAAAACCGACACGGCGAAACGGGAACTGTACCTCTCCGCTGGAACGGTGCATTCACCCTCTTTGTCACGGACGACAGAACGCCAACAGGTGATGTTAATGGATAATAAAGTCATCGGAAATGCCCGACAAGCAATAGATAAATTCGCTATGCTGAACGGTGCAGAAAATGTCACAGTTGCTCTGTCAGGCGGTGCAGACAGCGTTTGCCTTTTGCTTGTTATGAAGGAGCTTTCCGCTGAATACGGCTATAAGCTTAAAGCTGTCCACGTCAATCATCTTCTCCGAGGGGAAGAAAGCGACCGTGACGAGCTTTTCTGCCGTGAATTGTGTCAGAAAGAGGGCATACCGCTTACCGTTTTCCGTGAAGATGCCGCTGAATATGCCAAAAATCATAAGCTCTCGCTTGAAGCAGGTGCGAGAAAGCTAAGATACAGCCTTTTTGACAAGGTTTGTACAGATAATTCAAAGCTTGCGGCGGCTCATACACTCTCGGATAATGCGGAAACCGTTATCTTTAACCTTGCAAGAGGTACGGGGCTGAAAGGTCTTTGCGGAATACCGCCGAAAAGGGATAATATTATCCGTCCGCTTATATACTGTACCCGTGAGGATATTATAGAATTTCTTTCCGAAAGGGAACAAGGCTTCGTTACCGACAGCTCAAACCTTTCAGACGATTATTCAAGGAATAAAATACGGCATAATGTCATTCCGATTCTTACAGAGCTTAACAGCAGATTTTTTGAAAGCGTAAAAAGACTGACGGAAAGCCTCTATGAGGACGAACGCTTTTTATCGGAACAGGCCGAAATGCTGTCAGAAAGCGACCTGCGGAGCGTTGATACAGCTATCCGCAGGCGTGTGATAAAAAATCAACTATGCCGCAGCAAAATAGAACCAACAGGAGATAAAATTTTAGCCGCAGAAAAAACGATCCTCGGCGAAAGCGGTAAGGTGTGCCTTTCGAGCGATGTTTATGCATCATCAAAAAAGGGCAGACTTATCCTGCAACATATCCCAAAGGAGAGAGTAATTTTTCCTGAAACAGAAGCGATTATCGGCGAAAATCTGTTTTTATGTGATAAAATGGTGATAATTAGCTTAAACAATGACGGAATTAATGCCGAAAACGTGTGCATTAACAATTTCGTAACAAAAAGCGTTATAGATTATGATAAAATACAAGGTAGGCTGTCCTTGCGTAATAGACGTGACGGCGATGGCTATGTCCGTGCAGGAAGAAGCTTTACCTCAACTCTGAAAAAGCTTATGAATGAGAGCGTCCCCCAAGGCGAAAGAGATCATATCGCAATTCTCGCCGATGAAAAGGGGATAATCTGGACGGAAAAATTCGGAATCGCCGATAGAGTCAGAGTTACGTCCTCAACAAAAGCTTTTATGACTATAATTGTAAAGGAAAATGAATATGAATGCAGTCGGACTTAAATGCGAAAAGCTCGATAGAATAAAAAAAGTCGTTATTACAGCGGAGGAAATCGCTGAAAAAACTGCCGAAGCAGGAAAATGGATAGACAAGGAATATGACGGTAAGCCGCTTTTGCTTGTAAGTATCTTAAAGGGAGCATATATCTTCCTCGCAGATCTTTCAAGAGCAGTGAGTATTCCCTGCGAAATAGGCTTTATGGCGGCTGAAAGCTATGGCTCATCAACAACCTCGTCAGGCGAGGTTAAAATAACTCTCGATCTGAAACAGGATATTTCACAGTATCACGTTATCATAGTCGAGGATATCGTTGATACAGGAAGAACCTTGTCAAAAATCGTGGAAATGCTCAAGGAGCGTGATCCTCTTTCACTCAAGGTGCTTACACTTCTTGATAAACCCGAACGCAGAACAGTGGATTTCAAACCCGATATCTCGCTTTTCACAATACCCGATCTCTTTGCTATCGGCTATGGTCTGGACTGCGGCGAATATTACCGCAATCTGCCCTATATCGCCGAATATGATACAAACTGACAACATTCAGCAAAATTAACATAATAATGAATTAAGGAAAGGAATGAAACCAATGTCACCAAAAAAATCCTC
The DNA here is from genome assembly GCA_964402055.1 of uncultured Ruminococcus sp. Taxonomy (GTDB): domain Bacteria; phylum Bacillota; class Clostridia; order Oscillospirales; family Ruminococcaceae; genus UMGS363. The sequence continues at coordinate 8,357 of CAYOAV010000043.1, forward strand.
AAACAAGGGATTGCTCATCTATGTCGGAGTGCTTGTTGCGGCAATGATCCTCATTGTCGGACTTATGAAGCAGGCTACAAAAACCGCTTCTGAATACACATACTCCGATATTATGGGCTTTTTCGACAATTATCAGGTCGGCTATTACAATTTCGACCTCGGAACAGGCGAGCTTAATATGAACGTCACACTCGATGATGGCACTACCAAAACCATAAGCTACGTTGTTCCAAATGTATCCGTTTTCCTCAACGAAATCCAGACAGGCGAGGAAAATTACCGCAAGGAGTATAACGAGCTTCACCCCGATGCTCCGCTTGAAATGGAGTATTATAAGATCCAGGATAATTCATGGCTCTATAATCTTCTTCCGTCACTTGTGATAATCATTTTGATGGTCGCACTTTTCTTTTTTATGATGCGTCAGACGGGCGGCGGAAAGGTCAACGGCTTCAGCAAGGCTAACGTAAAAACCACCTCAAACACCAAGCATAAGTTCGATGACGTTGCAGGTGCAGACGAGGAAAAGGAAGAGCTTGCTGAAATTGTCGATTTCCTCAAAAATCCTAAGAAATATACCGAAATGGGTGCAAGAATACCTAAGGGTGTCCTCCTTATGGGTCCTCCGGGTACAGGTAAAACCCTCCTTGCAAAGGCTGTCGCAGGCGAAGCAGGAGTTCCGTTCTTCTCTATTTCAGGTTCAGATTTCGTTGAGCTTTATGTCGGCGTTGGTGCTTCAAGAGTAAGAGATCTTTTTGAAACAGCGAAGAAAAATGCCCCCTCTATCATTTTCATCGATGAAATTGACGCAGTAGGCCGTCACAGAGGTGCAGGCCTTGGCGGCGGTCATGATGAACGTGAGCAGACACTGAACCAGCTGCTTGTTGAAATGGACGGCTTTGAGGGCAACGAGGGCGTTATCGTTATCGCCGCAACAAACAGACGTGATATTCTCGACCCAGCACTTCTCCGTCCCGGACGTTTCGACCGTCAGATAACTGTAAGCTACCCCGATATCAAGGGCAGAGAGCAGATACTCCGTGTTCATACGAAGAAAAAGCCTCTCGCTCCCGATGTAAGCCTCGAAACTATTGCAAAATCAACCGCAGGCTTCACAGGTGCAGATCTTGAAAACCTTACAAACGAAGCCGCTCTTATCGCCGCTCGCAAGGATAAAAAATCCATCTCCAAAACTGATATTGAAGAAGCTGTTATAAAGGTTCTTGCAGGTCCTGAAAAGAAGAGCCGTGTTGTTACACAGGAGGAACGCCGTACAGTTGCATACCACGAAGCAGGTCACGCTGTTGTTACCTACTACCTCCCAACGCAGGATAAGGTTCATCAGGTAACTATTATCCCTCACGGCGGTGCAGGCGGTATGACAATACATCTTCCGTCAAAGGAACCGTCACTACTTGACGTGAATGCTCAAACAATCGAGGACGAAATCAAGGTTTGTATGGGCGGACGTGTTGCCGAGGAGCTTATTATCGGCAAGGGTTCAGCAGGTGCGATAAGCGACCTCCAGCGTTCAACCAAGATTGCAAAGGATATGGTCACAAAGTATGGTCTTTCCAAGCTTGGACTTGTGGTTTATGCAGATCAGAACGATGAGCCTTTCGTTGGAATGGGTTACGGCCGTTCAAATGGTATATCCGAGCGTGTTCAGGCTAAAATTGATGATGAGATAAATCGTATCGTTACCGAAAATTACAACGCTTGTGTTGAAATGCTCAAGGAACATCTCGATCAGCTTCATCTTGTTGCAAAATACCTCATCGCACATGAAAAGATTGACGGAGCTGAATTTGAAAAGATTATGACAGGCGAAATTTCCGCTGAAACAGTTGAAAAGGATTATGAGGAATATATGGCAACAGTCATTGACCCAGATAAATCCGAAGCTGACGATACAACGGAAGCTAAAAAATCGGATTCAACCGATGAAAAGCCTGCTGAAGAATCAACCTCAACCGAGGAAAATATTTCTGACGAAAATAATAACAATGAATAAATAATAAACCGCACTTAATGGGATAATTTCCGTGACGTGCGGTTTGTTTGTAAAGGGGAAAGTATGGACAAAAACTCACCGATAGAGGAGCTTCACGGTATTGGAACAAAGCGTGCAGAGCAGTATGCAAGGCTTGGCATTCATACAGTAGGGGAGCTTATCTGCCACTATCCGAGAGGTTATATAGATTATACCTCTCCCGTTCCGATTTCTGAAACGGTTTTATTTGAGCATAACGTCATAAAAGCAAGAATAACCAAGAAATTTCCTGCCGCAAGAATACGAAGCGGTCTTGTCCTCTATAAGCTCACCGCCACAGATGACAGCGACAATATCACAATAATCTTCTATAATAACCGCTTTTCCTATGACGCTCTTAAGGAAGAGGAGGAGTATATCTTTTCAGGCAAAATAAACGGTAATATGGTTCGCCGTGAAATGAATACTCCGCAATTTGTTCCTGCCAATAGTAAGGTTCTTCTCAAACCGATTTATAAACTGACCGAAGGTCTGACCTCAAACGCTGTCAGCCTGAATATCGCACAGGCTCTCGATAGCCTTGGAGATGAGGAATATACCGACCATATCCCGAATTTTATACGGCAGAAATATCATCTTGCCTCGCTTGAATATTCATTGCGGAATATTCATTTCCCCTCGGATAGCCATATCGCAGAAACCGCCAGAAAACGTCTTGCCTTTGATGAATTGCTTAAGGTAAGGCTTGGAATGTGTATGATGAAGGAAAAGAATCATAGTATTTCAGGCATAACAATGAATAAGCTTGCAGATTCTCTGGGCGAATTTAAAAAGCGTCTGCCATTTGAGCTGACAAACGCACAGATAAACGCTATAAAGGAAATAACGGACGATATGTGCAGGGAATATCCTATGAACAGGCTCGTCCAGGGTGACGTTGGCTCGGGAAAAACTGCCGTTGCTGCTGCGGCTGCTCTGTTCTGCTTTAAAAACGGCTGTCAGACGGCTTTAATGGCACCTACGGAAATTCTTGCAGAACAGCATTTTAAGACTCTTTCAGAGCTGCTTTCTCCCTTTGGTGTAAAGGTGTGTTGCCTTACAGGCTCTCTCAAAAAAAAGGAGCGTACCATAATTGACGAAAAAATATCAACCGCCGAATTTCACGTTGTCACAGGAACTCACGCTCTTATCTCCGATACTACCGTTTTCAAGCGGCTTGGACTTGTTATAATGGACGAACAGCACCGCTTCGGCGTAAATCAACGTGCCAAGCTTGCTGAAAAAGGCTCAAACCCACATAGGCTTGTTATGTCGGCAACTCCGATCCCGAGAACGCTTGCAATGATAATCTACGGCGACCTTGATATCTCCGTTTTAAACGAGCTTCCGAAAGGCAGACAGAAAATCGAAACCTTCGCCGTTACACAAAAGCTTCGTGAACGTGCCTGCGGATTTGTACGTAAGCTTCTTGACGAGGGCAGGCAGGCTTATATCGTCTGCCCGATGATAGAGGAGGACGAAAGCGGCCTTGCTTCGGCGATAAGCTATGCGGAAAATGCCGCTGAAAAGGACTTCAAAGGCTATACTATCGGTATTCTTCATGGTAAAATGTCCTCACAGGAGAAAAATGATGCAATGCAAAGCTTTAAAAAAGGCGAAATTCAGCTTCTAGTTGCAACAACAGTCGTGGAAGTCGGAGTTGATGTTCCGAATGCGGCTGTTATAATGATAGAAAATGCGGAAAGATTCGGACTTTCCCAGCTCCATCAGCTAAGAGGACGAGTTGGCAGAGGCTCTCACCAAAGCTATTGTATTCTGATTGCAGGAAATGCCTCAGCCGAAACAAGAGAACGTCTTAAAATTATGACGGAAACCTCGGACGGCTTCAAAATATCGGAATATGACCTTAAGCTCCGTGGAGCAGGGGATTTCTTCGGCGAACGTCAGCACGGACTGCCCGAAATGCATCTTGCTGAGCCAACAGCGGAAATTGCATCAGCTGTGCAGAATGCCGCAGATGATATAATCAAAAAAAGTCCCGATTTAAAAGCTTTTCCCGAATTAAAAAAAGATATTGATAAAATGTTTTCATCAGGTGCGGCGAATGCACTCTGATAAACGGAGGTTTTTTATGCTTAATTTACTCTTTCTTGGCGATGTTGTAGGCGAGGGCGGCTGTCAGTTTGTCAGGAGCAAAATAAACGGAATAAAAAAAGACTATGACGTTGATATCATAGTTATAAACGGCGAAAACAGTGCAACAGGCAACGGTATAACCCCACACTCCGCAAAGCAGCTTTATTCACTCGGAGCTGACGTTATAACAACAGGCAACCATTGCTTCCGAAGGAAGGAAGTCCTGCCGCTTTATGACGAAAAGGATACCCTTCTCCGACCCGCAAATTTTCCCGAGGGGAATGTCGGAAAGGGCGTTTGTATACTCGATCTCGGCAGAACGCAGATAGCGGTTATAAATCTTATGGGAACGATGTATCTTGAAGCTCTCGATAATCCGTTTACAGTCGTTGACAGCATTCTTGAAACAATCGATACACCGAATATTTTTATTGATTTTCATGCAGAAGCCACAGCTGAAAAAAAGGCACTCGGTCAGTATCTCGACGGCAGAGTTACCGCAGTTTTCGGCACTCATACCCATGTTCAGACCTCCGATGAAATAATACTCCCGAAAAAGACAGCCTATATCACAGACGCAGGAATGTGCGGAGCAGAGCTTTCAGTCCTCGGAGTTAAGACCGAGCTTGCGATAAAAAAACAGCGTTTTCATGCTCCTGTAAGGTTTGAAGAATCGGAAGAACAGCAGTTTATTAATGGAGTTGTTGTTGCTTTTGACGAAAAATTGGGCAAAGCACACAGCATAAAACGTTTAATAATTAGATAAAACTCCGAATGTTAGCTATAAGTATTGAAAGAACGGGAAAAATAGGTTATAATATTAGTATACAGCAAAGCACTTCGCATTGAAGTAACGCTGAGCGTAGGCAATTTTCCAAATCCTAATTTTTACGGGGGACACAAACATGGAAGTACTAAAGGTTTCATCAAGATCCGCACCAAATTCCGTAGCAGGTGCTATTGCAAGCGTTATCCGTGATTCGGGCGAGGTAGAAGTCCAGGCTGTCGGTGCAGGTGCCGCCAACCAGGCGATAAAATCCATCGCAGTCGCAAGAGGGTATCTTGCTCCGATAGGGATTGATCTTATCTGTATTCCTGCATTTGCAACAGTTGAGATCGAGGGCGAAGAACGTACTGCGATAAAGCTTATTTGCGAAAGAAGATAATTTCAATAATTCGCATATAATATAGATAAGACAACAGTAAGTTGCTAACGTGGACTGACACGATAAAAATCCGAAATTATTGCCGTACGAATGTGACGGACGGTTGGCGGACAACGTAAAAATCAGTCACAAAAAAAGAGAAGGAGCTTTAGCTGCGGCAAAGTTCCTTCTCTTTTTTATTGAAAAAATGACTTGAATTTTATACTAAACACCATTTAAAATTTGGAAAAAATCAAGCCGACAATCTGGAATATATGGATTTCGGCGCAGATTTTTTCCTGTATTTTATTGGTGTTTAGTATTAGGGACTATTTCTTGATAATATCTTGAAAAAAACCTTTAATTCGGGGCAATTCAACAACAACAATATCCCAAATAGTTTTATAATCAAGCGTACCATAACGATGAACACATACGTTACGAAGCTGTTTTAAATTTCTCCAGTCAATTTCTGTCGGATATTCCAGCTTAAACTCTTCAGAAAAATGTGTTGTAAGCTCGCCCATAGCAAGCAACTGCATTGTTACACCATCCTGAATTAACTCATCATTCATAAAATCATCAAGAGAGTTGTTACAGCGATTTAAATAACGTTCAATTCGTTCGCAATGAGCTATCATATGATTAGCAACATTTAAATCCTTATTATTCATAAATACACTTTCTCTCCTCTGAAATTTGCTTGATAAGAGGCTCATTTATAGTCAGAGTAACAGGGTTATAAAGACCATCCTTTGTAATAATGTCAATACTCTTGCCAACGCTTTCTTCAATATCAGAAAAGAAACTGCAAAAGCGTAATCCAAGCGGTTTTGAAAACTCAACGTAAAAATCAATATCGCTGTTTTCAGTTGCTTCACCTCTTGCATATGAACCAAAAAGATAAATCTTATCAATGCCATAAGCTTCGGCAATTGGACGCACTTTATCAGCTATTTCGTTAGTTGTATAAACGCTCATAAACAAGCTCCTTTCAGGTCAATATTCATCTTCAAATATATTATACCATATTCTATCTTTATGTTCAAGGAAAAATTCAAAAAGCACAGACCATTTCGGACTGTGCTTTTGTATTTTCAGTCAAAATATTCTCAAAGACATAAGCTTTTCAAATTAAAGTAAACTCAATATCTTTTCTTCTGACCAAAGATCGTTTGGAAAAATTGATATATCATCCTTGTGTTTTCTGATTATGCGAACAGGTTCTTCCGTATTATCATAAACATGCAATATATCACATATCTCGATTAACTTTTTAATATTTCCAATAGATTTTACATAACGGTTTCGGATTTTGTCCTCATCAACATTATGACCACCGAGAGCAACCCTTGCCGCAACTCGTGCTACATTCACAGAAGCATCTACTGTAAGGACAAAAATACATTTAATAAAATAACCTTCTGACTTGGCTTTTTCAAGAATATCTAATTTATATCTTGACGAAAGAACTGTTTCAAATGTAAAATCTTCTTTTTTTTCAATCGACTTATAACGCATTTCATCAGCACGAATAGCAGCTTCTTCGTTACTCATACCTGTTGCAGCTACCATATCATCTGCATTGGTATATTTTCCTACAATATCCAAAAATTGTGTAATTGTACTTTTACCTGAACCATTCGGTCCTGCGAAAACGAGTATCATCGGCTTTTTATCTGACATATATTTTTTCTCCGTTAGCAGTTTCTATATATGCCTTTCTGTTCACTCTATCATATCTTGCAATAGGCTTTTTACAAGTTTTAGCTCTGTTTATAGCGGATTTTACAGCTTCTTTAGCTCTTACATCCATTTCAACATCAGTTGGTGTAATTGCTGATTCTGAGCTGTCAGCTGTCACAATCGTAACCAATTGATTACCGTTTATTTTTATAGATCTGCTCATACTTAAATCCTCCTTATGCATTTTCACTGAATGATATTGTATGATTAGCGGCATTTATTTCTCTCCTCTGAAATTTGCTTGATAAGAGGCTCCTTTCAAGTCAATATTAATCTTCAAATATATTATACCATATTCTATTGTGATGTTCAAGGAAAAATTCAAAAAGCACAGCCTATTTTCAGACTGTGCTTTTTAAAATCATCACGCTTTTCGTCTAAGAGTTTTCGCT
>CAYOAV010000044.1:0-15649 GCA_964402055.1 uncultured Ruminococcus sp.
GAGCTGTATGACGAGGGAAGAATAAAGGCAATAGGAATTTCAAATTTTTATGTTGACCGTATGGTTGATTTTGCGTCCTTTAATCGCATAAAACCTATGGTAAACCAGGTCGAGCTTCACCCGCATAATCAGCAGAACGAAGCGAAGCAGTGGCATGATAAATACGGAGTTCAGCTTGAAGCATGGGCACCGTTCGGAGAGGGCAGAGGAGGAATGTTTGAATTGCCCGAATTAAAGACAATTGCTGAAAAGTATGGCAAAACCGTTGCACAGGTAATACTTCGCTGGCATTTGCAGAGGGGTATTGTCGTTATCCCGAAATCAACCCATATTGAGCGTATGGAGGAAAACTTCAACGTGTTTGATTTTGAGCTTAGTGCCGAGGATATGTCTGCGATCGCCGCACTTGACAAAAATCAGAGCAGCTTTTTCTCACATACCGATCCGAAAATGGTAGAATGGTTCGTGAATATGGTCGAAGAACGCCAAAAACAGCATGACTGCACAAAGGATAAAAAGAGTTGGTAAAAAATAATAAGGAGGAATTTATTATGAGAAAAAATTTTGGAGCAAAGCCGATTTTATATCCCCAGCCTGTTTTCATAATCGGTTCATATGACGAAAACGGTGTAGCTGACGCAATGAATGCCGCATGGGGTGGTATAAGCGAAAGCAATGAAATTTCCATATGCCTGAGTGCTGAACATAAAACGGTTAAAAACATCCTTGAAAGAAAAGCTTTTACTGTAAGTATGGCAACGGCTGATACTGTCGTTCCTTGTGATTATGTTGGTCTTGTTTCGGGCAATGATGTAAAAAACAAGCTTGAAAAAGCGGGATTTCATACTGAAAAGAGCGAATTTGTTGACGCTCCCGTTATTATTGAGCTTCCGATGGCTGTTGAATGCAGATTTATCAGCTATGATGAAGAAAGCTGTCGGATGGTGGGCGAAATTGTCAATGTATGTGCCGATGAAAGCGTACTTACAGACGGTAATATAGATCCTGCAAAGCTTCGTCCGATAACCTATGACGGAATGAATCACGCATATTATGTTCTTGGAGAAAAGGTCGGAAACGCATTCAAGGACGGTGCGGCATTAAAGGATTGAGGTGCGATTTATGAGTAAAAAGGTTCTTATTTTATCGGGAAGTCCAAGAAAGGGCGGAAATTCCGATCTGCTTTGTGATGAATTTGCAAAGGGAGCGGCAGAGTCGGGCAACGAGGTTGAAAAGATAAGAGTTGCTGAAAAAAACATTGGCTTTTGCCGTGGCTGTTATGCGTGCAAGGATAACGGAAAATGTGTCATAAAGGACGATATGGCTGACGTGCTTCAGAAAATGATAGACGCTGATGTTATCGTACTTGCAAGTCCCGTGTATTTTTATTCGATAGATGCACAGCTTAAAGCTGTCATCGACCGAACGGTTGCACGTTGGCTGGAGGTAAGGGACAAGGAGTTTTATTACATAGTAACAGCCGCTGATGAAGAAAAATCCTCCGCAGAAACAACGCTCGCCTGTTTCAGAGGATATGCCGATTGCGTTGAAGGTGTAAAGGAAATGGGAATAATTTACGGTATGGGTGCTTATGAAAGGGGCGAGATAAAAACTCACCCTGCAATGAATGAAGCATACGAAATGGGAAAAAGAGTTTGATAAAAGCTGTGCAGAAATGTATGATAACGGCTTTGTAAAAATGAAAACTGTAAAAAAATTATAAGCGGAGCAGTCATTTTATACTGGCTCCGCTTTTTTAGTGTAAAAAAATGTCATCAAAGAATCAGGGCAACACAGCACAAAGACAGCCTAACGGTTTTGTGCGGTATTGCCTTAAATAGTGCATTAGTAAACCCACTCACGACTCAATTTGAAGCATATGAGTTGTGAGTGGGTCAATAGCTGTTCAAGCTAATTTGTGATGATTACTTTTTGATTTCAAGTATAGGCTCAGCGATTGAAGCACCTGCAGGAACCATCGGCAGAACGTTTATATCCATATCTATAAGGCAATTAATGAGTACGGGAGCATTTGCGGAAAGCGCCTTTTCAAGTGTTGGACGAACCTCCTCTTTTTTGCTTATTGTATATGCCTGAACTCCGAGAGCCTTGCCCAAAAGCTCAAAATCAGTTGATTTTTCAAGAGTTGTCTGGGAGAATTTATTGTCATAGAAAAGCTTTTGCCATTGACGAACCATTCCAAGCACGGAGTTATTTAAAACAAGCTCGATTACAGGGAGATTATACTTTGCAAGAGTTGTAAGCTCGTTCATATTCATATAGAAGCTACCATCTCCTGCAACGTTGATTACATATTTATCGGGATTGCCAACCTTGCTTCCGATAGCCGCACCAAGACCATAGCCCATTGTTCCAAGTCCACCCGAAGTAGCAACGCTGTTTGGCTTAGTGAAATTGTAAAACTCTGCTACCCACATCTGATGCTGACCAACCTCTGTTGTAATAACGGCATTTCCGTCTGTAAGCTCGCAGAGAGTTTCAAGAACATACTGCGGCAGAATATCATCAGCGTTATCCGAAACCTGAACAAGGGGATACTGCTTCTTCCAGCCTGCTGTTTCATTCATCCATTCGGTATGTGTCTGCTTTTCAAGACGTTCGTTTATCTTTGAAAGTGCAAGCTTTATATCACCGATAACCTTGTCAGTGATTTCAACATTTTTATTGATCTCGGCACTGTCAATTTCGAGCTGGAGTATCTTTTTGCCGTCCATAATTTCAGCAAAGCTCTTGGCATTGCAGGTAACTCTGTCGGAAAATCTTGAACCGACAACTATCATAAGATCGCATTCGCTGACAGCGAGTGACGAAGCCTTTGTTCCATGCATTCCAAGCATACCAAGATAACGTGGACTTGTGTTATCAAATGCGGCTTGTCCCATAAGTGTGAGTGAAACGGGAGCGTCAACAAGCTCCGCAAATTCTGCAAGCTCGTCAAAAGCACCTGACAGTACAGCACCACCACCAGCATAAATAACAGGCTTCTTAGCCTCGGAAATTACCTTAACGGCATTTTCAATCTCGCTTTCATCAACGGAATATGTAGGAACAAGCGGTTCTTTATGCTCAAATTCGCATTTTGCGGCTGTGACATCCTTGGGAATATCGATCAGAACAGGACCTTTCCTGCCCGAATTTGCAATATAAAAAGCTTCTCTTATTGTATCAGCTAAATCCTTTACGTCTTTGACAATATAATTATGCTTTGTTATAGGCATAGTAATACCTGTTATGTCAACCTCCTGGAAGCTGTCAAGACCGAGAAGGGAAGTTCCAACGTTTCCTGTAATTGCAACCATAGGAATGCTATCCATATATGCTGTTGCGATACCTGTTACAAGGTTAGTTGCACCCGGACCGGAGGTTGCGATAACAACACCTGTTTTTCCTGTTGTTCTTGAATAGCCGTCTGCGGCATGGGAAGCAGCCTGCTCGTGAGAGGTGAGTATATGCTTGATTTTATCGCTATAATCATAAAGAGCGTCATAAATATTGAGGACAGAACCGCCCGGATAACCGAAAACTGTGTCAACGCCTTGTTCAATAAGGCATTCAAGTATGATTTGAGAACCGTTTAAAACCATTTTAGTTATTCCTTTCAAAAAAAGATAAAAAGTAACAAAACTCTAATCTACATTTTACCTCAAAAATCCCATTTTGTCAATCTTTATTTTTTAAAGTGTTAAAGCAACATTAAAAGCTTCAAAATAATTGACTTATCTGTAAAAAAATGATATAATGAGTATAGTATATTTTGTTTAAATTCAACGGATGGTGGATATGAAAAAAAGTGTTATCTCCGAAAATATAAATTCAAAAAAGGTGAGCTATAAAGTATCGCTCGGTGGTATAGTTGCCGCATTATGCCTTGTTATGATGTTTCTGACGGCGGTTTTTCCTCCGCTGAATATGACTCTGCCGCTTTTTGCGGGTATGCTGATATCTATGGTTGCGATTGAAATTTCATCATCATGGGCATTTGTTACCTATGTTGTTGTTGCAATTCTTTCATTTTTTATAACCCCTGACAAGGAAGCCGCTATTTTTTTTACCTTGCTTTTTGGATATTATCCTGTTCTCAAGGAGCATACCGACAAAATGAAGTCGAAGCTATTCAGTTGGCTGATAAAGCTTGTTATTTATAATGCGGCGATGATTGCAATTTATTATATGACGATATATGTACTAGGAACTATTGATATTTTTGAAGAATTTGGTTTTCTCGGCAACTTTATGATCCCTGCACTACTTTTAATGATAAACATCATATTTTTTCTGTATGATTATTGTTTGTCGGTTATCAAGGATTCATATATAAAATGGTTCAGACCTACTTTTTTAAGAAAATTTAAATGAAAAATGCCTATGACTTTCTTTTCAGATTGTCATAGGCATTTTTTAATCAACCATATTTTCGTTTGCTTGTGTAAGACCGTTCCAGATGTCATTTACACTTTCAACACAGTCAAAATATTTCTGTGCGATAAGAGAGGACGGAATTTTCAATTCCTCTGCAGCAGCACTCATATTCTTCCAGTCAGCCTTTTCATAGGATAAAACAAGTGAATAAAGTAAACCTGCCTTGCCCTCCATATGCAGAAGTCCGTTCTTGATCTCATCGCTTATCGGGAGCTGCTCAAGTGCTTCATCAAGTGATATACTCATCAACTTATCAAGAGTTGAGAACATACCGAGAAGATAACCCTCTGAACGTGAAATAGGCATATCGTGAGCAAGCGTTACAAGCTCTGACGCAAACATAGCACGGAGGAAAGAAAGCTTTACAAGTTCCTCCTGAACACCCTCGTCCTGCTTGAAGCTAAGAAGGTATATCCATTGCTTAAGCTGACCAAGACCGAGGATAACAAGAGCCTGTTTAACAGATCTCGCTCTGTTTCTGAGTGCAAAATAAGCTGAATTAACGAGTTTTAAAAGGGAATAGGTAAGAGAAACATCTCGCGAAATGATCTCTTCAATTTCATCAATATCGGGTTCATCTCTTGTAACAGCGACCATAAGCAGGAAGAAGTTGCTCTGGAGATGATTAGCTTTTCTTACTGTTGCTGATGTTTTCTGTGCAAGATATGAGCCTTGGAAGTATGAACAGCCAAGAGCCTTAGCTTTTTCGTATTGTTCAGCAGTTTCAACATTGTATGCGATAACCTTTTTGCCAAAGGACATACCTATCTTGACAAGATTTTCAAGGGAAGGATCCTCACGGGCAAAATTCACCTTGATGTAATCAACAATATCAAGTATGCCGAAAAATCTCGGTGCAAATTCAAAATCGATAACAGCTATTTTATAACCGTTCTGCTTAAGCTTGGTTATGTAATTATGCGACATTGGATTTGTAATAAGAGCATCCTCAATCTGAATGACGAGCTTGCTTGTTTCAAACATTTTAGGAATATTTTTTTCGAGCAGACTTTGAGTAAATGTGAGAAACGCTGTTTTTCCACCGAGGAATTTTTCACTATTCATCGATGAGAGAAAATTTTCAATAGCATTTGCCGCAGAGGAATCGTCCATCTGATTATCAGCGAAGCTGCTGTCTGCGTAAAGTATTTCATATCCCATAGTTTTCTGGGAAGAATCCATAAGTGCTTGTCTAACAATATAAGAATCCATGACTTATCTCCTGTAAATTTTATAGAATTTGTTATGTTTTCAACAGTAGCAACAATTGCTTTGTATTATTATAATATATTTTTGGTAAAATTACAATATAATTTTTAGTGATTATAAATTATAACAATTTGTCAAATGAATGTACATATGTATCAGAATATTCAGCGATCAAAGAAGAATACTTTTCCGAGTATTCGTCAAATACGCCGCAAACGAAAGCTTCTGTGCCAGCTGCAGTTTTCACAGCGTTCAATGTATCCTCGAAAATGATACATTGATTAAGCTTTACATTGGCAATTTCGGCGGCTTTTTCGTATATATCAGGAAAATCCTTGCTTTTTCCAACCTCGTCCGTGGTGATAAAGCCGTCGAAAAGCTTATAAACATCAAATCTTTTCAGCAAAGGCTCATAAAGTCGTTTTGGTGAGCCTGTGGCGAGGATAATTCTCAATCCCAGTTTCTTTAAATGATGTAACAGCTCAATAGAAAAAGGTTTTAATTCAATGCAGCTTGCATATTCCATTTCTGCAAGAGTGTTAATTTCTATTGTAAAGTCCTCATCGGATAGGGGAACACCCTTTTTTCTTAATTCATCTGCCGCTTCTTCATAGGTCAGCGAGGCGAGAGCTTTTACAAAATCATCATCTGCTGGAATATTATATTTATCCAGTATTTTCCTGTCAAGCTTTTCCCACACGGTATTTGAATTTGCTAATGTTCCGTCAAGGTCGAAAATTGCCGCCTTGAATCTTGAAAAATCAATTATCATCAGACCTTCTCCTTAACAAGAACGACCTTTACATTCGGATTTAATTCGCTTGGAACATAAATTATTTCGTATTTTCCGAGTGATTTAATAAACGGCGTAAGCTTCATATAACCAAAATGACGTACATCAAAGCTTGGGAAACGCTTTATAAGGATATTTCCAATATCACTAAGAGCCGCACAGCCGTTTTCATCTGAAATATCGGCAACAATTTCAGCAACTGCTTGCGTTATTGTGGTAATATTCAGATTATCAGCGTCATTTTCACGTTCCTCATTTCTATTCTCAAGCTTTTCACCGCCGATTATTTCAAGATATCTGAATCGATTGCAGGCTGCGATAAATGGAGCAGGGGTTTTTCTTTCGCCCATTCCGATAACATTCATTCCCGATTCACGAAGTCTTACGGCTAATCTTGTGAAATCGCTGTCGCTTGAAACGATGCAGAAGCCGTCAACGCTTCCTGAATATAATATATCCATTGCGTCAATTATCATTGCCGAATCTGTTGAGCTTTTTCCTGTGGTATAGCCATATTGCTGTATTGGTGTAATTGAATGGTTGAGCAGTATATTTTTCCATGATGAGAGTGAGGGACGAGTCCAGTCGCCGTAAATTCTTTTATAGGTGATAGTTCCCTCGTTGGAAATTTCATCAAGAATTGCCTTGATATACTTGTTTGAAACATTTTCTGCGTCTATGAGTACAGCGTATTTTTTATCTGCCATATTGACCTCCTAAGTTATAAATTATTAAGTCCGTTTGAACGTATTCTTTGAGGATAATCCTTAAAAGCGTAGTTAAGATCAACCTCTCCGTCTATTCCGCTGACAGTACCTGTTGAGCTGTACTGCCACATTCCGTAGTGATAATCATAATTACTGATAAGTCTTTCCTCATCCCCCCAGCAAGCGATCCATATATCATAATTCTTCAGCTGATCCATATAAGTATTGTCGGTAAGGAATTTTGCACTACTGTAAATCATTGCAAAATATCCTGCGTCCTCAAGCTCCTCCATAAATGCTGTTATTATAGCTGTAACCTTTTTTCTTGACATACTATTGTAAAAGCTTTCCTCTATATCAAGAACAAGCGGATATTCAGGACTGTAGTTTTTTACCGTTTTTAGGAAGAATTTAGCTTCTTTTTTTGCCTGTGAAACGGTCTTGGCGTAGGTATAATGGTAAAAACCGTATGGAATATCATATTTTTCACAGCCGTTTACGTTTCTTTTCAGCTTTGCGTCAACATCACTATCACCATATGAGCTTCTTATCATTGCAAAATCAATTCCGCTTGCACTGACCTTTTTCCAGTTGATGTTATCCTGCCACTTAGAAACGTCTATCCCTTTAAAATAGCTGCTGTAAACATTAACACTACATACAGCTTTTTTGCCGTTTGCTGTTTTTAGGGTTATATTTGCCGTTCCTTCCGAAACAGCGGTAATCACACCCTTTGAGTTTACCTTTGCAACAGATTTATCATCGGAAGAAAAGGTGACATTTGAATATGAACCAAGAGGGTAGAGTATGTAGCTTAGCGTAATACTGCTTCCCTTACGCAGAGTTATGTTATCGCTTGTCGGTGTTATTTTTGTAACACGTTTATTGCTTTTTCCATTTTCATATGGATCAGGCACAGTTATCTTAATGCTTGATGTTAAGCCTTTTGAGGTAGTGACCTTGATAACAGCCGTACCTACGCCGACAATAGTTACAAGACCGTCATCATCAACCTTTGCAACGCTTGGGCTTAAGGATTTATATGTAACATAATCATCACTTTGTGCAGGATATAGCCTGTATTCTATCTGATATGTGCTTCCAAGCTCAAGCGTAGGTTTAAGCTCGGATATAACTCTGATTCTGTTTGCGGCTTTTGTAACTTTTGTGCGTTCATTGCTGCCCGAAGCCCCCTCTTGTATCTCCTCGTCAAGAGTATCTTCATCTTCTGGAGCTTCATCATAAGATTCGTCAATTTCGTCATCATCAAAGATCTCGTCCATCATAGTATCCTCGGGGTAATCGTCCTCTTCCTCGGCAAAGGATAATATCGGCAGCATATTCAAGGACATAATCAATGCTGTAAGCAAAGCGATTGGTTTTTTAAAATTTTTTTTCATTTCTTAATCCTCATTATTATGTGTATCACATATCGATAATACAAAATTACGGCTTTATACTATCTATTTTATAACAATACAGTCATCTTGTCAACAAATAGCAATAAATATTTACAGGTAATTTTTGCTTATTGTGGTAATGTCATTTTTTTACCTTTGGCATAATATAAAGAGAGAAGTTAAGCTTTCAATAAGGGTGTGACCCGTCAATAAATGTAGCAAGGCTTCTTCTATGATTTTTAAGAAATGAGGAGTTGTTATGGAGAATATTAATGAAAAAAAGCTGTTCCCGGAGAATACTCCGCTTGCAATGTGTTATGTACCGTTTCAGACTTATGGTGAAACCTATGCTGAAAATACTGCTCTTGAAAATGGAACTGTTTTTCCAGAGCTTTATTTCCCGTTTTTAGGGGAGGAGGCAGAAAAATGATAATGTCAGCATCAAATCTTTTAAAAGCGATACAGATGTATGATTTTTATTTGTACGACCTGAATTTGTTCCTTGATACTCACCCGAACGACAGGAACGCCCTTGCAAAATTCAATGAGGTAAAGGAAAAACGTAACAAGGCTTATGAGATGTATATTGAAAAATATGGGCCTATAACAGCGGTGCAGAATAATTCAGATGAACGCTTTAATTGGGTAGATGACCCATGGCCATGGGAAAGGAGTGCTAATTAATGTGGGCATATGAGAAAAAATTGCAGTATCCTATAAACATAAAAAATCCTAATCCAAGACTTGCACAGCTTATTATAACACAGATAGGTGGACCCGATGGCGAGCTTGGAGCGTCGCTTCGTTATCTTTCACAGCGATATTCTATGCCTTACAGCAAGGTAAAGGCAACGCTTACGGATATCGCAACGGAGGAGCTTGGACATCTTGAAATGGTATCTGCAATAGTTTATCAGCTTACGAGGAATCTCACTCCCGAACAGATAAAGGAGAGCGGTTTTGATAAATATTTTGTCGATCATACAACGGGAATATATCCTATTGCCGCATCGGGAACACCTTTTTCGGCTACGACCTTCCAGTCAACGGGTGATGTGATTTCCGACCTGACCGAAGATCTTGCCGCAGAGCAAAAGGCACGCACGACATATGATAACATACTTCGTCTTGCTGATGATAATGACGTTAAAGATCCTATTCGTTTTTTAAGACAGCGTGAGCTTGTACATTTTCAGCGTTTCGGTGAATGTTTAAGAATAACGCAGGATAATCTTAATTCTAAGAATTTCTATGCGTTCAATCCTGCATTTGATAATACTAAGAAATCAACTTAAATCAGAAAAAGGACTGCCACGGTAAAAGCTGTGACAGTCCTTGATTTTATGCTATAATTTGATGATTACTTGTCAGCAATTACATCAACACCAGGGAGAACCTTACCCTCAAGGTATTCAAGGGAAGCACCGCCGCCTGTGGAGATGTGGCTCATCTTATCGGAGAAGCCAAGCTGGATTACAGCAGCAGCAGAGTCGCCGCCGCCGATGATTGTTGTTGCGTCAGTATCAGCGAGAGCCTGTGCAACAGCGATTGTACCTGCAGCAAGTGTAGGATTCTCGAAAACGCCCATAGGTCCGTTCCAAACAACAGTCTTAGCGGACTTAACAGCCTCTGCAAAGAGAGCTCTTGTCTTTTCGCCGATGTCAAGACCTTCCTTATCAGCAGGGATCTTGTCTGAAGGAACTGTTTCAACCTCAATAGGAGCGTCGATAGGATCAGGGAAGCCTGCAGCTACAACTGTATCGATAGGAAGAAGAAGCTGCTTACCGTTCTTTTCAGCCTTAGCCATCATTTCCTTGCAGTATTCGATCTTTTCATCGTCAACAAGTGAAAGACCAACCTCGTAGCCTTTAGCCTTGAGGAATGTGTAAGCCATACCACCACCGATGATGAGAGTATCGCACTTTTCGAGAAGGTTTGAGATTACGTTGAGTTTGTCTGCAACCTTTGCACCGCCGAGAATAGCAACGAAAGGACGTACAGGTGTTTCAACAGCATTTCCGAGATACTGGATCTCTTTCTGCATAAGGTAGCCTACTGCTGTTTCCTTAACAAACTTTGTAACGCCTGCAGTAGAAGCGTGAGCACGGTGAGCTGAACCGAAAGCGTCCATAACGAATACTTCGCCGTCAACGAGGTCAGCAAGCTCCTTGGAGAGGTTTTCGCCGTTCTTAGTTTCGTCAGCACCTCTGAAACGTGTATTCTGGAGAACAACGATATCGCCGTCAGCCATTTCAGCAACAGCCTTCTTAGCGTTATCGCCTACAACTGTATCATCAGCCGCAAAAGTAACCTTTGTGCCTGTCATAAGCTCTGCAAGTCTGTCAGCAGCGGGCTTGAGTGAGAACTTCTCCTCAGGGCCGTTCTTAGGCTTGCCAAGGTGAGAGCAAAGTACAACCTTGCCGCCGTCAGCAACAAGCTTTTTGATAGTAGGGAGAGCAGCAGTGATTCTGTTATCGTTAGTGATCTTGCCGTCCTTGAGAGGAACGTTGAAGTCAACTCTTACGAGAACCTTTTTGCCCTTTACATTAATGTCGTCAACCGAGATTTTGTTTAATCCTGCCATTGGTATGACATCCTTTCGTGATAAATTTGGTTCAAGTTCAGAATATTTCCGAACTATACAATACTATTTTATAACATTTCGGAAGATTTTTCAAGTCCTTTTGCAAATTTTTTATTGAATATCCGCAAAACAGTATAAAAACGGTGTTTAAGCGTTGGTTTTGAATATTTTTTTCAAAAGCTCGGCAAAGTAGAAACGTACTTCATAATTTTCAGGATTCTGGATAAGTTCAAGCTCCTCTGCGGAAATAGAGCCGTTTTCTTCCGCAAGTGCAAGTACTTCATCAGTATTTGTTACAGCAGGCAGGCAAAGAGCGGGGAACATCACGCACCACCAGTTTTGGCCTTTTCCCTCGCCAATTATTACTCGCAATGCGTTATAATCTCCCTCTGGAAGCTCCGCACTTCCGTAAATACGCTTGTCAAAATGAACCTTTCCTACCTCGCAGTGAACTGGATAATCGTAACCTGACGCAACGATTTCAGCTTTAGCTGCCGCTTCAAAAAGAGCAAGATTTTCCTCGGAAAGTCTTTTTGCTTCCTCTGCTGATGAAGCTTTTTCAAAAAGCTCCGAGCTTGCTTCAAGTACAGCGTTTCTTACACGAAGCTTGAGAGCCTGATCTTCTTCTGAATCTGAATTTGCAATAACGTGAAGTCGGAAAACATCTTCTGTTATATCATTTTTGCTTTCCGCATATGCACAGATCCCCTCACAGAATACCGCAATAACTATACCAATAAGCAATGATGCCTGGATAATGAATTGTTTGCTCATAATAACCTCCGAATGTGGAATATTTTTCTTTTTGTTCAGATGAATATTTGACGTAAAAAAAGTGTTTTATACAATTTTTAAAAATTTTTTTCAAAAACCCTTGACATTTGATTTTTTTTGAGGTATAATAATTAAGCGTTCTGAAGTTATGAGCGTGCTAACTTAGCTCAGTTGGTAGAGCACATCCTTGGTAAGGATGAGGTCGTCAGTTCAAATCTGATAGTTAGCTCCATTTGAGAAGCCGTCCCGAGTCTGCATAGGGTCGGCTTTTTCTTTATTTTTTTAATTTTGAGGGGAATGGTCAAATGGTTGATTATATTACAGAGCTTAAGGAACTTCTTTCAAAGGAATTTAATTGCCAACCTTCGGATTTTGATATGCAGAATAATGTTATTACTGTTTTAGAGCTTTGTGAGGGCAGAAGAGTATATTCCTCCGAAAAATACTTTTTCCATATCATTCATGGAATATTGCATTAAACAGCGGTTTCTGACCTGCATGGGTTGAGATAGGAGCGAGCGGAATATGAAGCTTGACCGACTTATAGGTATACTTTCAATACTTTTACAGCAGGATAAGATAACAGCTCCCGAGCTTGCAGAGAAATTTGAAGTATCCGTCCGAACGATTTTTCGTGATATTGATGATATTAACAGGGCAGGTATTCCCATAACCACATCGCAGGGAAATGGCGGTGGTATATCCATAATGGATGGATACAGAATAGACCGTACTTTGCTGTCATCGGCTGAAATGCAAGCTATATTTTCAGGCTTGAAAAGTCTTGACAGTGTGAGCGGAACAAACCGTTATCGTTGTCTTATGGATAAGCTGTCTGTAAGCAATACCGTAAATGCTGACAATCATATTATAATCGACCTTGCGACTTGGGATAAAAATGCTGTTTCAACAAAGATTGAACTTATAAAATCGGCAATGGAGCAGAAAAGAATTATCACATTCAGATATTATTCTCCCGAACGCACAGAACAACGCAGTATTGAGCCATACCGTCTTATTTTTCAATGGTCAAGCTGGTATGTGTGGGGATTTTGTATTAAACGTCAGGATTACCGCCTGTTTAAACTTATGCGAATGACTGAGCTTGCAATAGACGATGAGATTTTTGTTCAGCGTGATGTTCCTGAATACGAATGTGATAAGCTGCGGCATACAAGAGGTGAAATTTCCGCAAAAGTTCGTTTTGATAAATCGGTCAAGTGGCGTATCGTTGATGAATTTGGAGTTGAAAGCTTTGATGAGGACGAAAACGGCAATGTCATTCTCACATTCACTTGGTCGGACAAGCTCTCGTTTTATTCTTATGTATTAGGTTTCAGAGAAAATGCTGAAATAATTTCTCCTGCCGAATATCGTGAGGAATTTCTGGAGCTATTAAAAAATATTACCGATAAATATCGAACCTGACACACAGCTGTCAGGTTCGATATGCTATAATTACCTTATCATATTGGAAAGAGGTATTTTTATGGACAAAATGCAAAATGAATTTCAACGACTGTGGAACAAAATCGGAAGTTCGGGCATTATGATTCTTTCAACCTGTTCTAATAATCGTGTTACTTCAAGAGCGATGAGCGTTGTTGTTATCAACGGTAAATTCTATTGTCAGACAGATGAGAGATATTTAAAGTGCAAGCAGATAAAAGCTAATCCGAATGTTTCTTTGTGTATGAATAATTTTTCAATTGAGGGTGAATGTCATATTATCGGCAAGCCCTCGGATAACAGCTTTTTTATTAATAAAATGAAAGAGTGTTTCCCTGACGCTGTATCCCGCTGGTCGAAGTTACCGACGGAATGTGTGCTTGAAATAACACCTAAGCTTATTTCATCGTGGATTTATGAGGATAATAAGCCGTATATTGAGCGTTGGAATTTTGAAAACAGCGGCTATGTGAAAGAAATTCAGGAGTAAAGAGGGGAATGATGATGAATTTTAATAATATAACTGCCTGTGGCGGAGATTGTACAACATGTGAGCATTATAAAAGTGATGAATGTGTTGGGTGTAATAAAAACAGTGGTAAGTGCATTAAAATGTGGAGCGATGGCTGTCCGATTTGTAAATGCTGTAAGGGAAATAACGTGTTTTTTTGTGGTATTTGCAGTCAGTTTCCCTGTGAAATGTTGAAAAATACATTGACGTGGGAAAAGGACGGAATAGAACATCTGAAAAAATGTGCCGAAGAATATTTAAAGGAGAAAATCAATGGACAAGCTTGACTACAAAAAAGAATACAAGGATTTATATCAGCCTAAAGCCAAGCCGTCGGTTATAGATGTTCCCGAAATGACCTTTATTGCCGTTGATGGTGAGGGCGACCCGAACACCTGTGAGGAATACAAGCAGGCTATGGAAATTCTCTACGGCTTGTCTTTTACAATTAAAATGACGAAAATGAACGGTACACAGCCTGACGGTTATTTTGAATATGTAGTGCCGCCTCTTGAAGGTCTTTGGTATGTTGATGAAGCTGATTTTGACGGACTTAACATAACCGATAAAAGCAAGTTCAAGTGGGTTTCTATGATACGTCAGCCTGAATTTGTTACGGAAGATGTTTTGGAAACGGCAAAATCTTCGCTGAAAAAGAAAAAGCCTGACCTTGATTTAACCAAGGCAAGGCTTATGAAAATGACGGAGGGACTTTGTGTTCAGATCATGCACAAGGGAGCTTATGATGATGAGCCAGCAAGCATTGAAAGGATGAAAGCTTTTATTTCAGAAAACGGAT
Source organism: uncultured Ruminococcus sp. (assembly GCA_964402055.1). GTDB lineage: Bacteria > Bacillota > Clostridia > Oscillospirales > Ruminococcaceae > UMGS363. Next base: position 14,667 of record CAYOAV010000044.1, read on the forward strand.
ATGCCGAAGATTTTTCAAACGGCAGAATGCACCATGAAATTTACCTTTCCGATCCAAGGAGATGTGCTCCCGAAAATCTTAAAACCGTTATACGACACCCTGTCAGATAGAAAAAGCAGTACTGCGGATTTGCGGTACTGCTTTTTGATTTACTTAACCTTAACTGTCCAGTTGAATTTATCGGGAAGCTTGCCCCACTGGATTCCTGTGAGGGTATCATAAAGCTTCTGAGAAATAGTGCCGATTTCACCGTTGTTAATTGTCATAACCTTGTCGCCGTATTTAAGCTCGCCGACAGGGGAGATAACAGCGGCTGTTCCTGTGCCGAATGCCTCATCAAACTTGCCTTCGTCATAGGCTTTGATAAGCTCATCAATAGTAATATCACGCTCTGTAACCTTGTAACCCATATCCTTAAGGATCTGAATGCAGGATTTTCTTGTGATACCGCCGAGGATAGAACCTCTGTCAAGGCTTGGAGTGATAACCTCGCCGTCAACAACGAAAAATACGTTCATTGCACCAACCTCATCGATGTACTTTCTGTGTACACCGTCAAGCCAGAGAACCTGTGCATAACCCTGCTTTTCAGCTTCTTCCTGTGCTTTGAGTGAGATTGCATAGTTTGCGGCAGCCTTTGTGAAGCCTGTACCGCCTGTAACAGCACGGACATAGTTTTCTTCAACGTAAATCTTTACAGGAGCAAGACCGTCAGCATAATATGCACCAACAGGGGAGAGGATTATAACGAAAAGCAGGTGCTTCGCAGGGTGAACGCCAACCATTGGATCAACAGCGAAAATATAAGGTCTTATGTACAGAGAAGTGCCGTCAGCGTGCGGAATCCAATCCTGATCGACTTCTACAAGCTTTTTGATAGCTTCGACAGCGAATTCTTCATCAATTTTCGGAATGCAAAGACGATCGTTTGAAACATTAAGACGAGCCATATTCTGATCGGGACGGAAAAGATTGATACCGCC
>CAYOAV010000045.1:0-15610 GCA_964402055.1 uncultured Ruminococcus sp.
ATATGCTATAATAATCAAACACTACTAAGATTGCTTACAGCAATTTTAACCCTAAACGCATTGATCTGTTGTTACCAGCAACCTTTCAATGCGTTTTTCTTTGTCATAATCATCACAATCAATAGACATCACCTCCGATAATATTCATCATTAACCTACTGACGTAAATAATGTCAATAGCTTTATTTCATGTTCAAGAAAATCCTTGCTCCCATACCTGAGCCAATTATTATATTTTTTCATTGCATACATCGCACATTCTTTACTTATGTCAAATATTTCTGCAATTTCAATATAATCTTCGGGTTTCATTTTATGTATCAACGGTGGCGGAGCAAGAGAATAGCTTGCAAAATAATTTGCTTCACTGTCTGCAAGCTCGCTATGTTCGGAATGATTTAAAATAATATGACCTATTTCGTGCATAATAGTAAAACGGATCCTGACGCTCGGCATTTTTTCATTATATGAAATGATCCATTGACTTTCGGTTGGTGATAATTTCACTTCATAGCAAAATCCATCCTTGCTTATCGACATTTTTTGCTCATAAGAAAGCTGTGTTAATTGAGAATAAGTGACAAGCCTTATGTCAAGTGCATTTGCAATTTCAACTGGGTCTATCGGAATTTTTGAAAAGTTCAGCTTAGTAAAAAGCTTAACAGCCGATTCTTCAATGGCATTGTATCTGCCTTTTATTAATTTCATTGATTCTCCTTACTGCCTGCTAATAAGGCTTTAATAAGCTCCTGTTTTTGTTCTATTGTCAATTGTGAAGCATTACGTGCGATAAGCCTTTTTATCTTTGGGTACTCATCTTCTTTCGCATAAACATCTTCTTTCCCCAACAGATAATCTGATGTAGTATGGAGTGCTGTCGCAATATTAGAAATAACTTCGCTCCGAGGTATTCTTTCAGTATTTACATATCGTGACATTGAGGCCTCTGTAACACCAACAATATCTGCAAGCTCCCTTTGAGAAATATCCTGCTCGTTCATCAATGCTACCATTCTTCTTGCGAAATCAGTTACCATTCTTACACCTCCTTGCAAGTGATTTACTATCATCTTACCAATATTATATCACAAACTTACCAAAAGTCAAGTGCTTTTTTACAATTTTATCGTTTAATCACATACAACACTCCATAAAATATATGAAAAAAACTCAACAAAAACATTTCTGCTGAGTTTTTTTAGCTGTTGTACTTCTTTTTTATAAATCGGTTGCAATTTTCCGAAGTATGTGTTAAAATTATGTGTATACCCCATCATTGAATGTGGAGGGAACTTTTATGTTCACTATTCCAAAAGAAAAAACAGTTTGTTTTTCAGGTCACCGCTCGGAAAAGCTTCCTGATAATGGTTCTCGTGAATCTGTTGCTATGGGAGTTATCCGTTCGCTTATTTATCAGGAAATAAATAACAGCATAAATGACGGATATACCTGCTTTATGACAGGTCTTGCAAGAGGGATCGATCTTATTGCGGGCGAATTGGTTCTTAATATAAAGCGTACCAATCCGTCTATATCGCTTGTCGCAGTCGTTCCTTACCCTGAACAGCAGGGTACTGTCCATGGTTATGATAAATTTGTCTATGGCTGTATTCTGGATGAGGCTGATGCTGTTATTCAATTGAGCGACAAATATTATAGGGGCTGTCTGAAAAATCGCAACCAATTTATGGTAGATAATTCTTCAAAGCTCATCGCCGCAGTTGATGATTATAAAAGCGGCACAGGGCAGACTATCAGCCTTGCACGGAAAAAGGGAATCGACATTGCGATAATAAACGTCAGAGAAATCAGAGAGCTTGCAGAGGATGCAAAAGCAAATCCTATTGAGCTGATTATTATCTGAAAGCATATCTATATTCAAAAATATTATACCACCGCCAAAGCAATTTGGCGATAAGATTAAGGAGTTTTTATGTCAAAAAGAACCTCAAAGGTCGCTTTGACCTATATTTTAACGATTATTTTTACACTCGTTGCTGCTGCGCTTGTATGCGGCTATGCATTTTCAAGCCTTTTGTCAGATGGCAGCAATGATGATAATGTTTCCGATGATGATATAGTCCAGCTTGAGCCTATGACTGTGCTTGGAAGCTATGAGCCGACTGCAAAGGATTCAAAAACTCTGCTTCTTATCCTTGATGCAGAAAAAAGAGAAAGTGGAAGCTGTTTTCTTATTGCAAGATTTCTACCGACAGAGAAAAAGATCGTGCTTTTGCCGCTCCCAAGCAATACTCTGGTCGCAGACGGCGAGGAAAATTCTACCCTTTATAACGTATACAGAAACAATGGCACAAAGAAAACCGTTTCAGCAGTCGAATCCAGCCTTAATATAAGCGTGGATAAATATATCAAATTCAACCGTTCAAGCTTCTCTGTTATCGCTGATATTTTTGGCAGCATTGATTATATTATACCATATAACCTCGTTTATGATAATCCCGATACAGGCGAAGCTACCGTTATCAAGTCGGGAAGCCGTATGCTTGATTCAACGGATATACGCAAGGTATTAACCTACCCGAATTATACCCAAGGTGAAGAATACCGCACTCAATGTCTTGGAATTATCGCAAATGAGCTTATCACAAAAGGCACAACGAATGCCGCAAGCTTCGCTGATAACCTCGATGATTATTTCGTAGCGATCATTAATTCAGATATCGATACTGATATTACTGCCTATGATTATGACGATATTGACAATGCGCTGAAATATGTTATCAGAAATTCAACAGCAATATCCTCGTTTATACTTTCAAGCGGAAGCACAAATGAGGATGGACAGTATGTTATTGACGAAAAATTCTTGGCAACGCTGCCTGAACAGCTTATGACAAATCAGGATGAATAATTCATATTTTTCTTCATATCCTAACAATGGGGTTTGACAAACGCTTTGAAAGGATATCATTATGTGGGATAAGATTGCTTTAGGGCTGCTTATAATCGGCGGACTTAATTGGGGACTTGTCGGTATATTCCAGTTTGATATTATCGCATGGATCTTCGGAGGAACAGCGGCAGTAATAAGCCGTGTACTCTATATTCTTGTTGCACTTGCAGGAGTATGGTGTATATCGCTCCTTTTCAGAGAAGACAGTGCAGTAAACAGCAACGGCTGATAAAAAAATCTGCCGCAGTATATGACAAAGGTTATATACTGCGGCAGAAGCTTTTATTTCAAGTATTCATTTTTTTAAAATCATCAAGATTAAGCTCCTTTTTAAATTCCTCTTCACTTGGAATATAGGTCATATATTTTGAGGCAAATATCTGCGTATTATTTTCTGAATTTCATCAGCAACAGCTTTCTTTTCCGTGCTTGCAAGCAATCTTTCATAGAACATTGTGTTTATCTGACGTTCAAGCTGACGTACACTCCAGCCTGATTTTGCACATTCCTCTGTATACCATTCCCTGCGTTTTTCATCAGATATACGCATAAGTATACGATAATGCGACCAGCTCAATTCACTACACAGTGTGTAGCGTTTTTGATACATCGTATAAAACCGCCGCATATTACGAAGATTAGCAACAGTGAAGCCCTTTCCAAATTCGGATGTCAGCTTCTCGGAAAGATATTTTATAAGACCCTTTCCGTATTCGGCACGGTCATATTCGCCGCAGGCAATATAGCTCTGCTCGCCTATTTCCCAATATGCCTGAACCATTGCAGAATTAACGGCAGTATATATTCTGCTTTGAGCCGCAATAACGCTGTTCCTGATTTTTGAATATGCATCTTTTTTCTCATTTTCTGATATTTCTGTACTGTTTACAATGATATTTTCTGACATAGCAAACCTCTTTATTTCACATATAGTTCCTTAATAAAAATTATACCATAATCAGAAAAATTGTTCAATAGAAAAAGAATATTTTTATTCTTTCACTTGGTACATCTCCGCCTGAGCTGTCCAAAGCTCACTATAAGCTCCGCCCTTTTCAAGCAGTTCATCATGTGAACCCCGTTCAGCGATGCGTCCGTCCTTCATTACCGTTATCTCATCACAAAAACGGCAGCTTGACAGTCGGTGAGAAATATAAACAGCTGTTCTTGTTCCAACGATTCCATTAAATTTTGTGTATATTTCATATTCAGAGATCGGGTCAAGCGCAGCTGTCGGCTCATCAAGAATAATAAACGGCGAACCCTTGTAAATCGCCCTTGCAAGGCAAAGCTTCTGCGTTTCACCGCCCGATATTTCAACTCCGTCCTCATCAAAATCCTTGTAAAGAATTGTTTCTATCCCGTTTTCCATACTGTCAAGACGTTCGGAAAGACCTGCTCTGCGTACACAATCCTCAACAAGCTCTGCGTCGTATTCCGTGTCAACAGCAACATTCTCCGCAAGGCTGAATGAAAACAGCCTGCTGTCCTGAAAAACAACGGAAAACAGAGCCATATACTCCTCATATCTGTATTTTCTGATGTCAATTCCGTTGAGCGTTATCTCTCCCTCTGTCGGATCGTAAAGTCGGCATAAAAGCTTGATAAGAGTAGATTTTCCACAACCGTTTTTCCCGACAATAGCCATTTTTTCTCCGATACGCCATTTCATATTTATACCCTTTAACGTATAATCCGCACTATCGGGATATCTGAACCAGACATTTTTAAATTCAAATTCATATTCGTTATCATCACGTTTTTCAGTCGGAAGCGTACCCTGATATTTTTCATTGGGAATATCAAGAAAATCAAAATACTGCTTGCAAAATGTTGGAGTGATTTTCAGCAGACCCAATCCATCTGATATTTCCGAAACTCCTGCCGATATTTTTTCAAAATAGAGTGCAAAAGCAATAACCTCGCCCGCCGATAGCATTCCGCTTGCCGCCCTGATTACAGCAAATCCGTACATTAACGCTTTTGTAAGTATATTTATAATCTGAATGAGAAAATTCGGGAACATTGCTTTTCTGTAGCCCTTGAACCAGCCTCCCAGAATTATATTCTGAGCATTGTCAAGCTCTTTTTCAATCAGGCTTCCCTGCGAATACATTCTTATTTCTTTTCCATTCCGATAATTATTCAGCACATATTGATTGAAAAAAGTATCAGCCCGTTCTGCTTCTACAACATTTTTGTCATTGTGTATTTCCTCAAAGCCTTTTATAGCTTTCGGATTTATCACCAAGGATTTTATAATTTCCAAAGCAGCCGTTATTACAACTACAGCAACAAATCCCCATACAGATTGAACAAATCCCATAAAGCCTGTTGTAACAGTCGGTTCTCTGAACGCCATAGGGAAGATCAGAATCACTCCCATTATCACCATAAAGATACCGCCGACAACCCATACGAAATAATTGCAGGCAGCCATCATTCCTGCATTTCTGTTGTTAGGCTGACGAAGTGCGTTTTGAAATTGATTTTGCGTGTCCGTACTTTCAAGATGAACATAATCCATTGTCATCACTTTGCGGTTAAGGCTTTGGTACATCATTGAGCTTTTAATAAACTCGTGAGAATTTTGCCGCCGCCTTATAAAACGTCTTGATTGCGACAGCACCGCCTGAATACCTACAACAATTCCTGCACTTACCATAAGCTGGGCAAATGATTCCCCTTGCGAAATTCCGTCTATAACAAGTGCCGACAAATAAATTGATATAAAATCTCCTATCAGATCAATGATGTAGTAAAATGTATCACGGGTAACATATCCTCTGTCGGCATTATTTACAGCTTTGAAGGTTCGCTTAATGATCGCCCTCTTTTCTTTGGCTGTAAGCTTTTTCTCCCTGTTATCACTCATAGGTCTGCACCTCCTCGTCATTGTAATAAGAGCTTTGAATATTAAAAAGCTCCGCATATTTTCCATTTTTCGACATAAGCTCTTCATGCGTTCCACATTCGGCAATACCGCCGTTTTCTATCATAATTATTCTGTCGCAAAAACGTGTTGAAGCAAGCCTGTGCGAAATAAACACACTTGATTTTCCCTTTGAATAATCAGCATAATTAAGATACATCTGCTGTTCTGCAATAGGATCAAGAGCAGCTGTCGGCTCGTCCAGAAGTAAAATTGAAGCGTCCTTGTATAACGCCCTTGCAAGAGCAAGCTTTTGCATTTGTCCGCCCGAAAGCTCGGTCGCATTTTCAAAAACTGATTTTACAAGCTTTGTATTTTCCTTTTCAGGCAGGCTCATAACCTTTTCATAAATACCAGCTTTTTTCATACAAGCATATAGCTTTTCATTATCTATATTTTCAGTATTTGCACCTGCAATATTTTCCGCAATAGTAACAGGCAATACGGAAATATCCTGAAACACCGCTCCGAAAATGCTGAAATACTCATCTCTGTTATAGCTATTTACAGGCTTGCCATTAAGTAAAATCTCCCCATCGGTAGGGTCATAAAATCCGCACATCAGCTTTATCAGCGTTGTTTTACCTGCTCCGTTAAGCCCTACAATTGCAAGCCGTTCGCCTTTATTAAGCTTAAAGGAAATATTATTAATTGTAGATTTTTCCGCTCCGCTGTATTTATAGCTAACGCTTCTGAACTCTATTTCACATTCACCTGTCGGGAGTTTTTCGCCCTTGCCCCGATTGGTTTTATCCTCCATATCAAGATATTCTCTCGAATATGAAATATTGTTTGACAGCCAGTTGAAGCCTGAAAATTTATCAAAAACATCTCGTACCGCAGAACTAAGCTCAACAATTGAACCAAAATAAAGCACAAAATCCCCTGCACCGATATTTCCATTTATCACCATATAGATAACATAAGCATATGCGGCGAAATTTGACAAATATACGATCAATACCCGAACAAAATCATGCCTGAAGGACCATTCGTCCTGCTGCCGATACCAGTCAAGTCGGTCAGTGAACGACCTTGCAAATAGCTTGTTGAGCCATTTGTCCATACCATATACACGAACATCCTTTGCACGGGAAAAATCCCGCCCTGCACTATGAATATAATCAAGCTCTCGGTCATATTTCTGCCAGTTGTCCGTCATATTCCATACCCACATCATTTTATGCCGCTCTATAAAAAAATCGACAACAGACGGCACACCCACAATCAGCACCATAACAGGATCAAGTATAGACAAAATAGACCCGTATGCCAGCACCATAAGTATCGCCCTCAAAAAATCCAGCATCGTATTTATCGTTTGATATGTGATATAATCGGAGCCTGTTTCAGCTTTTTTCAATGCGTCGGTTTTGTCGCAGGATTCATTATTTTCATAATCCGTTGACATATTTTTGAGTATTATTTTCCTTTTCATATGGCAAAGGAATTTATAGTTGAATACATAACCTGTATAATCCGAAGCTTCGTTCCAGATATATTTTGAAATCCTTTCACCTGCTATGAGCAACAGACATATGAACGCAAGTCGTATTCTGTCAGAAGTCCCAAGAGCAAGCTCCACAACATATTTGCTTGTAAATGTTGCAAACAATGAAAAAGCCGCATAAGCAACAACATTTCCGAAAAGAAGTAACACTAATACAGAATGTTTAAGCCGCCAAAGCTCTCCTATGATATATACCATATTTTCAAAGGTTTTGTATTTTGCCTGTTCTTGTTTCCCCTTAGCGGATTTTTGTTTTTTCTTATCCCATTTTGTAACTTTTATCATAATTTCACCTCGATTTTATCATAGCACAAAATTAACCGCTCGTGCTGATTTCGGAACGAACGGTTAAAATATGGAATGAAATGTTCAATTATCGATCTTAAAATATTTCAGATAAGCCTTGAATCTGTCCTGTGCGGTAAGGATAGTATCAGTCAAATAGCCCTTTTCATTTTTCCATTCCCTTAATCCACGATAATAAAACAGCTTGAGATCATCTGTAAGGATAAACGGAACGATGTTATTTTTCAAGCATTCCTTAAACATTATCAATCTGCCAACACGGCCGTTTCCGTCCTGAAATGGGTGTATGCTTTCAAATTCATAATGGAACTCAATTATATCCTCCAAGGAATGCTTTTCTTTTTTATTATAGCTTGTAAGTAAGCTCTTCATTCTTTCCGAAACAGCTTCAGGACCTACAGTTTCCTTTCCACCAACCTCATTGGGGAATTTTTTGTAATCTCCAACAGCGAACCAGTCCTTTCGGCTGTCTTCTGTGCCGCTTTTCAGCGTGTAATGAAGCTCCTTTATCAGCTTTTCGGACAATTTTCTTTCAGCATTTTCAATTATAATATCAATACATCTGAAATGGTTGACAGCTTCCATAATATCATCAACATTTATCGCTTCATCTGTAAATCCGATCGTGTTTGTTTCATAAATATATCTTGTCTGATCGTGGGTGAGCTTGCTTCCCTCAATATGGTTTGAATTATAGGTCATATCGACCTGAATTTTATGATAAATACCACCCTTTCGGTGCGATTTTTTTTCGTCCTTTAAAATATCAGCCAGCGTTTCAGGCTTTCTCTCCGCAGCTCTTTTTCTTTCAGGCTTAACAGCAGCTTCGGGAATGTTCCAGGTCTTTCCTGTAATAAAAGCTCCGTCAATCCTTCCCTCGGCACAATAATTTCTGACGCTTCGTTCGGAAATCCCCCATTTTACAGCAACTTCTGCAACAGATAAATACTTCATAATATCATCTCCATATATATCATATCACATTATCGGCAAAATATCAATGATTTTATCAAGAAAAGTCAGCCTGTTTTTGCCGATAGCGGAATAAGAATTTCCGTTGCAAAAACTCCGTCCTCATTCTGCCGATTGACATAGCCATTGTATTTTTTAGCAATTCTGTCAATTCTGAATAAGCCGTAGCCATGCTCGCCCTCTTTTGTCGAAAGATAAGAGCCTTTTTCTTTGCGAACAGTTCCTGCCGAATTTTGCACAGAAATATAAAGCTGACCTTTAAGCTTGCCAATATAAATACGCATAAAGCGTTCTTCCTCTGAAAGCTTTCCGGAGGCTTCAATCGCATTATCAAGCATATTTCCAAGCACCGAGCAAAGCTCCACATCGCTCATCGGGAAATTTTCGGGAACATTTGCCTTGACATTGAGCTTTATATCCAGCTTTTTCGCCGCATTGAGCTTGCTGTTAAGAATAGCGTCCGCCATAACATTCCCCGTCTTTATCACAGTATCAACCGTGTCAAGATCATCGGAAAGCTCACCAAGATAATCGGCAAGTCCAACGTAATTTCCCTGCGAAAGCTGTATTTTCATATTGTTGATGTGGTTTCGATAATCATGCCGCCAGCCTCTTATCTGACGGTACATCTCCTGAATTTCACGCACCTGCTTTTCTATAAGCTCACTTTGAAAGCGTTCAATACGTCGGTCTATCATATTATAAAACACTCGGCGAATAAGGAAAAATCCGATAACGCATATTGCTAAAAGCAGTATGATACCGCCGATTATCAGAACAAATTTCATAATCTATCCTTTCATATAGAACTGAATAAAGCTCTCGTTCACTTCTTTGTAAAGCCGCCTTGAAATCGGAATGTTTGTGCCATTGTCAAGGGTTATCTCCGTCTTTCCGATGCTTTTTATATACCTGAGATTAACAATATAGGAACGATGGCAAAAAATAAATCCCGTGCCGAGAGATTTGCTGAAATTCCCGATACCATCTTCACAAATAATAACACCGTCAGATGTGTAAATATGCGTCCTTTTACCTATCGCCTCGCAGTAAATGATCATATCGGGAGAAATATGCAGCATTCTGTCATTGCATCTGATAATAATTTCATTTTCAGAAGTATGACGTTTCATATATCGGTCAAGAACAGCAAAAAGCTTCTGCTTATCCATAGGCTTCATCAGATAATGAAGAGCCTCGACCTCGTAACCCTCATTCATATAATCGGAATAACCCGATATAAATACTATCGGGAGCATATCACCCTCCGAACGAAGCTTTTTCGCCAAATCCATTCCGCTGATCTTCCCCATTTCAATATCAAGCAGAAGTAAATCACAAGTTTTGTCAGCATAGTTGAAAAGGAAACCTTCCGCACTTATATATTCATCTATCTCAATTGAAAACGGCTTATCTGAAGACCATTCGTTCAGCATAATCCGAATATCCTTTATCTGATTTTCATTATCATCACATATAGCTATTGTCAGTGGCATTTTATTCAATTAGCGATTAGGAATGTGCAATTTGCAATTACTGATTGCTTCTCCTTTGTTTATTATTTAAAATTTAAGCCAAATGTTTTTACCCAATTACAAATTGCAAATTACTAATCCAAAATCTCATTTTCTTTTTGTGTTTTTGTAATTGAAGCAAGAATTTTTATAATTTCTTTACAATCTGAATAAATACTATTAAAAGCATTTTTATCTATATAACCACTTTCAAAAAGCAATTCTAACCAGTATTCCGTTTCATTTGCTTCTTTATACGCAATATACATTTTCGCATAAAAATCAGCTTTACTTTGCCCATTTACAGCTTCTTTTGCGTTAGCACCAATACTCGTTCCAAATCGCAAAACTTGTTTTGATAATATGTATTCTTTCTTTTCATCATTCAAATATCTGTATAATTTTATAATTCGTAAAGCAAATGCCTTACTTTTATCCAAAATCAAATTATCTTTCATAATTCCCCCAAACCAATTGCAATTTGCAAATTGCCAATCGCAAATTATACAACAGCCCAAGATATCAACCGATACCTTGGGCTATCAGAAATTATCAATCCAACGACTTCATAGTCGGGAAAAGAAGTACATCTCTTATCGCAGGTGAATTTGTCAACAGCATAACAAGTCTGTCAATGCCGTAACCAATACCGCCCGTAGGAGGCATACCTATCTCCAATGCACGGAGGAAATCCTCGTCAATGCGGTTAGCTTCATCGTCGCCCTTCTTGAGCAGCTCTTCCTGTGCAATAAAACGTTCACGCTGATCGATAGGGTCGTTAAGCTCGGAATATGCGTTGCACATCTCCCAACCGTTGATGAAAAGCTCAAAACGCTCAACATGGCTAGGCTTGTCGGGCTTTCTCTTTGTAAGCGGAGAAATCTCAACAGGGTGATCCATAATGAATGTAGGCTGAATAAGATGCTCCTCAACAAATTCCTCAAAGAAAAGGTTGAGTATATCACCCTTTTCATGACGCTCCTCAAAAGCAACGTGCTTTTCCTTTGCAATTGTACGAGCTTCATCAAGTGTTTTTATTTCATCAAAATCAACGCCCGAATACTTTTTTACAGCCTCGGTCATTGTAAGACGTTCAAACGGCTTTCCAAGGTCAAGCATATGCTCGCCGTATGGGATAGTTGTAGTGCCGCAAACCTCATTTGCAAGATAACGGAACATATTCTCGGTAAGATCCATCATACCGTAATAATCGGTATAAGCCTGATAAAGCTCCATAAGTGTAAATTCAGGGTTGTGACGTGCGTCAACACCTTCATTACGGAAAACTCTGCCTATTTCATAAACTCTTTCAAGTCCGCCGACAATAAGACGCTTTAAGTAAAGCTCAAGAGAAATACGAAGCTTTACGTCCTCATCAAGAGCGTTGTAATGCGTTTCAAACGGACGTGCAGACGCACCGCCAGCGTTGGAAACAAGCATAGGTGTTTCAACCTCCATAAAGCCCTGTCCGTCAAGGTAACGTCTTATGGAAGAAATTATCCTTGAACGCTTCTTGAAGGTATCGGCAACCTCAGGGTTAACGATAAGGTCAACGTAACGCTGACGGTATCTTGTGTCCTGATCCTTAAGTCCGTGCCATTTTTCAGGGAGCGGCAGAAGTGACTTTGAAAGAAGCGTGATTTTTTCACAATGAACGGATATTTCACCCTTTTTTGTGCGGAAAACAAAGCCTTCAACACCAACAATATCGCCGATATCCCATTTTTTGAAATCAGCAAATTCATCTGCGCCTATTTCGTTCATACGAACATATACCTGAATTCTGTCAGAGGAATCACGCACATCTATAAAATTAGCCTTGCCCATATCACGGCGGCTCATAATTCTGCCGGCAATTTTAACATAACGGCGGTTTTCGTCAAGAGCAGCCTTTAAAGCCTCTGCGTCCTCGCCAACCCTTTCCTTTATTTCAGCTTCAAGCCTTTCATAATCAGCCTTAGCCTCGCCGCAGTGTGCATTAACATCGAATTTTGTTATCTCAAACGGATTTTTGCCCGAATTTTTTAGCTCGTCAAGCTTGTCCATACGAACCCTTTTCAGAATATTAATATCCTGCACTTCTTCCTCTTCAGCAGGATTTACAATCTGATTTTCATCTGCCATTTTCAAAAATTCCTTTCTCATTTAATTAAATAAAGTACCGCCGAAGAGTATCAGCGGCACAATAGTATCTGCAAAAAGCGATTTTACTTTGAAATGCTGAGTATCTTCATTTTGATTATGCCGACAGGAGCGTCAACCTCGATCTCATCGCCAGCCTTTTTCTTAAGAACGGCAATGCCGATAGGCGAATCCTCGGAAATCTTGTTATTTTCAGGGTCAGCCTCGGTAGAACCAACGATCTGAAGATTCATTTTTTCATCAAGCTCAAGGTCAAGCAACTCAATATATGAACCAACACCAACCTCATCGCTGGAAATATCATCATCGCTTACAACAATAGCGTTAGCAATGGTCATTTCAAGCTCCTGAATACGAGCCTCGACAATACCCTGTTCGTTCTTGGCTTCATCGTACTCAGCGTTCTCGGAAAGGTCACCGAAGCCTCTTGCTTCCTTAAGCTTCTGAGCAACCTCTGCTCTTTTCACGGTAATAAGATATTCTTTTTCTTTTTCAAGATTAGCAAGTCCCTCTGCGGACATTCTGACTTTTTTTACTGCCATAAGATCTGCTCCTTTCAGATATTGAACGGAAAAACCGCCCAAGACACATATATATTTATTATATAACATATTGTCTTTTTTGTCAATTGCCGTAACCGTAAATTTTTTCAATAATAGGCATAAGAAAATGTTAGTTTTTGTCAATTAAACAAAGCTATCTGCCGATAAATTTTTTTATAAAATATTGCTTTTTCGTGATAATGTGATATAATTGTAGTTGAGAGAATTTTTATTCCTCAATTACAATATTTTACGCTGAAAATAAGCAAAAATAGCAGTCAGGACAAACAGTTATAGTAAACCCAGTTCGTATTCAAAACCAAGTACAACCACAAAAGCAAAATCTTCGTCAAAATCAAATAGTTCGATGAAAAACACAGCCAAAAGCACGGTAAATGCATCTCAAAAGAGAGATACTTTTACTAATTCATCAACAAAAGGCTCAAAAAACAATAATTCAACATCAACAAAAACGACAAAGTCGGGATCAAATACAAATAAACCTCAAAATAACAATACTACAAAAAAGGGTTCTTCACAAAATAAACCGAACAGAGATACTTTTACATACTCATCTAACTCGCAGGTTACCAAGCAGACAAATAAAACATCAAGCAGTTCGGAAAGAAATACATATTCATGCCCTGCACAAATGGATAGTTTAACTCCGATAAAAAGAAAAGATGATACAAAAGATAAAAAATTGCCACAAAACAATAATACACAAAAATCTAATAAAAATAACAACACAAAGAAATTGAGTGATGTTGCAATAAAGGGAGCAAATACAGGTGTCAATACGGCTAATAACAAACAAAATAAAGATTCAAAAAAACAAGAGCTTACAAGTTTAAAGCAACATTATGATCACACAACTGACCCTAAGCAAAAAAATGAAATGAAAAAGACTATAAATGCTATTGCTTACGAAAGTAATTCAAAAGAAAAAAATATTATGCCCGTTTCCCTTCAAGATGGGTACATATCAGCAGACTATGGACATACAGATAAAAATTACCATCAAAAAGGACATAAAGGTGTTGATATTGCTGCACCCGCTGGAACGCCAATAAAATCTTCAATTTCTGGTGAAGTTGTTGGAGTATTTGATAATAATACACAAGGCTACAGAGGATATGGTAATTCCGTTCTTGTAAAAGGGAAAGACGATATGTATTACTTTTATGCACATATGAACAACGTAAATGTACAGGCAGGTGATAAAGTAAAAGGAGGAGATGTATTAGGCGGGGTTGGAAGCACTGGAAATTCCACTGGAAATCATTTGCATTTTGAAATACGCACAGGCGAAGAATGGAATAGCCCCAAGGTTAATCCTCATGATTATATTGATTATTAACGAAATATCCACTAAGTCCACCAGAAAGGCAAAGCCCATGAAAATCACTAACACAAAAATTTCCGTCATATTTGCGGCTATATTACTTTCAGCTTGTAATAAGAACATTGGTATTGATACTTCAAAACACGATAATTATTCAAAGACAACAAACTCATATGCCGTCTATAGTAATACTCAAATGCTGTCACAGGATTACTCAAAAATTTTGTATAACATCTTTAAAAAATATGATATTGCTACACCTCATACATATGAAGATTATTTTACCGAAATTGATATATCACCGTATTATCTCGGCGAAAAGGTTGATATAGATTTGGGAAGTTATAAAAAAACAAGCGAATGTACAAAAATAACTCTTGCCGATATTGATAATGACAGCCTGCCTGAAATGTGCCTTTCTCGTATGGAGCCGCAGGAGTATTTCACAAGCCTTGAATGGATAGATGTATACAAACAAAATGGTGTATGCATTGGTTCATACATAAGTGGGCAGCTTTGGGAATCAAATGATAAAATTTATTCATGCGCATATGATTTGACATACGGTGCTTTGACAAGTCTTTCGGATAATTTTTCTTACGTATATTGTACCTTAGGTGTGCCAGTCCCAAATTATAAATCATACGATCTCATTATCGGAGATTTGAGTAAAATTGAAGGAAATTATGATTATTCCAACGAAGAATGGCAATCCTCATCGGATTTTATAGATGTTAAATTTAACGAAGCTTGTGCAGAACTTTTTGGAACGGATATGACTGAATTATATGAAACAGGAAATGAATTGTATTCTGTAACAAAGGTAATAACCTTACCTAACTTGGAAAACTACACCGAAGAAGATATATATAACTGTATTCTCCCGCTTCTTGAAAGTTATTATGAAGAAGGATAAAGCCAAAAATTTTGATTCCCTGTTTACATTCTCTCAAAAATATGCTATAATTATGCCAAAAATAAAAGGAGAATAAGTTTATGACCGAAAAAGAAAAACGTGATAAGGGTTATCTTTATAACGCTAACTATGATGAGGAAATTCTTGCTGATATAAATTATTGCAACGATCTTTGCCACGAATTTAATATGATAAAACCATCAGACCGTGCCGCACAAGCTGTTATCCTGCAAAAAATATTCGCAAAAACAGGAAAATCACCTGTTGTAAATACTCCATTCTGGTGCGATTATGGTTATAATACTACTGTCGGAGATTATTTCTTCGCAAACCATAACTGCCAGATTTTGGACGGCGGCAAGGTCACCTTCGGCGACCATGTTTTTATCGCCCCGAACTGCGTTTTCACCACTGCAGAACACGCTATCGACGCAGAACAGCGTAATGAAGGTCTTGAAGTTGCATTGCCAATAAAAATAGGCAATAACGTGTGGATAGGTGCAGGAGTTATCGTCCT
>CAYOAV010000046.1:0-15408 GCA_964402055.1 uncultured Ruminococcus sp.
AAGGAACATTTATCATGAGAAAAGATTATGATGTTGTAATTATAGGTGCAGGAGCGAGCGGCGTTTTTATGGCTTATGAGTTCGTTACGCTCGGCACCTCCGCAAAGGTATGTATGATAGATTCGGGAAAGCCTATTTCAAAAAGGATCTGCCCGATAGACGGCCAAAAAATCAAAAGCTGTGTTGGCTGTAAGCCCTGCTCGATAATGCGTGGATTCGGTGGTGCAGGCGGTCTTTCTGACGGAAAATACAATATTACAAACAGCTTTGGCGGTGATCTTTATCGCTATGTTGGTGCAAAGGAAGCTATTGAGCTTATGGAATATGTTGACAGCGTAAACCTGAAAATGGGCGGCGGTGACGCTAAGCTGTATTCAACCGTTTCCTCCGATGTAAAATCAGAGGCTCTCAAATATGATCTTCATCTACTTGATGCTAAGGTCCGTCACCTCGGAACGGACAGAAACCGTGATATTCTCCAGAATATTTATGATTATATCCGCAATGATATTGATATTATGTTTGAAACGACCGCTGAAAATGTCGAAAAGGATGGCAATGGCTACGTTGTTTACACCAAGGACGATGAGCTTCACTGCCGTCAGCTTGTTATCGCCGCAGGACGTTCAGGTTCAAAGTGGATTTCAGAGGTATGCGGAAAATTCGGCATAAATACCAGAAGCAACCGTGTTGACATCGGTGTAAGAGTTGAGATACCTGCGGCAGTTTTTGAACATATCACAAAGCAGGTATATGAAAGTAAGATAGTTTACCGCACCAAAAAATACGGCGATCTTGTGCGTACATTCTGTATGAACCCCTATGGTGAGGTAGTTGCGGAGAACACTAACGGAATCGTTACGGTAAACGGTCATAGCTATTCCAACCCAGAGCTTCACACCGAAAATACCAACTTTGCGCTCCTTGTATCAAATAATTTCTCCGAGCCGTTCAAGGACAGCAACGCTTACGGCGAATCTATCGCAAGGCTTTCCAATATGCTCGGCGGAGGAATACTCGTTCAGCGTTTCGGAGATCTTATTGCAGGAAGAAGAACCAACGAGCATCGTTTCAGCCAGATATTCCTCAACCCGACCTTACAGGCTACCCCAGGCGATCTGAGCCTTGTAATACCTAAGCGACAGCTTGATGATATAATCGAAATGATATACGCTCTTGACAAAATAGCTCCCGGAATGGCGAATGATGACACTCTCCTTTACGGCGTTGAAGTCAAATTCTATAATTCCGTTGTAAAGGTCGATGAAAAGCTTGAAACCGAAAGCAAGGGACTTTATGTCCTCGGTGACGGTTCAGGTGTGACGCATTCACTTTCACAGGCTTCTGCTTCGGGAGTTTATGCGGCAAGAACCATTGACAGCCTTTATAGGTAAATAATATGAACATTAAAAATTTAAAGGATATCGAAGCTGTTATTTTCGATATGGACGGAACTATCCTTGACAGCCTTGATATATGGGTGCAGTCAGATATCCAATTCATAACAGAACAGGGCTTCGAATACGACAGCTCTGTTTCAGCGGCATTGAAAAAGCTGCATTTTAATTCAGCCTGCGACTACTTAAAGGAGCATTTTTTCCTTGAAATGCCACCCGAAGCGATAGGCACACGCATAATGGAGCTTGTGGAGTATGGTTATCTCCACGAAGCAAAGCTAAAAAGCGGAGCGGAGCAGTTTATTGACCTGCTCATTAAAAATAACGTCAAAATATGCGTTGCGACCTCGAATGACAAGGCTCTTGCCGTCGGTTCGTTGAAAAATGTCGGAATATACGATAAAATGCAATTCGTTATCACCTCGGACGAAGTAGGCGAGGGCAAGGAAACTCCGAAAATATTTATTGAAGCGGCAAAAATGCTCGGTGCTGACATTAAAAAAACCGCTGTATTCGAGGATTCTTCCCACGCACTCCATTCAGCAAAATCGGCAGGCTTTAAAGCTGTCGGAGTTTTTGAAAGCCGTTTCCCCGATGAATTTGAGGAGCTGAAAAAGGAAGCGGATATTACAATAAAAAGCTTTGAGGAATTATTATGAAAAAAATTCTTGTTGGAATGAGCGGTGGAGTTGACAGCTCTGCCGCCGCACTTATACTAAGACAGCAGGGTTATGAGGTTGACGGCTGTACGCTTAAGCTTTTCGATAAAGAGGAAAGCTCCTGCTGTTCCGTTTCCGATGTTATGGACGCAAAGGCTGTTTGCAGGAAGCTCGGTATTGAGCATTATGTTTTCAATTTCAAGGAGCTTTTCCGTGAAAGGGTTATGGATTCCTTTGCCGAAAGCTATATTAATGGCGAAACTCCGAACCCCTGTATAAATTGCAACCGATATATCAAGTTTGATAAAATGCTCGCAAGGGCAAAGGAGCTTGGCTATGACGGTATCGCAACAGGTCATTACGCACGGACGGCTTATGACGAAAAAAGCGGCAGATATCTGCTAAAAAAAGCCGCCGATGAACGCAAGGATCAAACCTATGTGCTTTATAATATGACGCAGGAGCAGCTCTCATCAACTCTTTTTCCACTATGGGATAAGGATAAAACGGAAATACGCTCCCTTGCAGAGGAATACGGTCTTGTAAACGCACATAAACCTGACAGTCAGGATATATGCTTTGTCCCTGACGGAGATTATGCGGCATTTATCGAACAGCATACAGGGAAAACCTTCCCAAGCGGTGATTTTATCGGTACGGACGGCTTGAAAATGGGTACTCACAGCGGATATATCCATTATACGATAGGTCAGCGAAAGGGATTAGGTGCGGCATTCGGCAAGCCTGTTTTCGTATGCGGAAAGAATCCTGCCGCTAATACAGTTACCCTCGGTGACAGCTCCGACCTTATGAGCAATGTCGTTGAAGCAGAGGATATAAACCTTATTTCCGTTCCCGAAATAAAAGAAGAAATGCGTATAAGTGCCAAAATACGCTATAATATGCAGGCAGTAAACGGAGTTCTTACCTCTGTCGGCGACAGCAGAATAAGAGTAACCTTCGATGCCCCCGTAAGAGCGGCGGCAAAAGGTCAGGCTCTCGTTATTTATGACGGAGATACCGTTGTCGGCGGCGGTAAAATAGTGTAACATATAATCAAAATATCCATATCATATTAATAAAACAGGAGGATTTATTATGTCTGAATTAAAAGAGATCAACCTTAACGAGCTTAAATTCAATCCTTGGGGAAAAATTGCAAAGCAATGGTTTCTTATCACAAGCGGAGATGAAAGCAGCTTTAATACAATGACAGCAAGCTGGGGATTTATGGGCGAAATGTGGGGAAAGAACGTATTTGAAGCTGTTGTACGTCATAATCGCCATACCTTCGGATTTATGGAAAATAACGAGCTTTTCACAATAAGCTTTCTCCCCGATGAAAAGAAGGACGCACTTAAATTCTGCGGAGCAAATTCTGGACGTGACTGCAACAAGGCTGAAAAAGCAGGCTTGACCCCCGTTTACCTTAACGGAACGACCGCATTTGAAGAAGCAGAGCTTGTCTTTGTATGCAAAAAGGTATATTCTGCTGATTTTGACCTTGCAAAGCTCCCCGATGAGGAAAAGGCAAAATGGTACGGAAAAGACCCTGTACACCGTCAGTATATCGGCGAAATAGTAAAGGTATATTCAAAATGAGCAAAAAGCTGAAAAAAACACTCATTATAAGCACAGTCATAGCAGCTGTGCTTGCAATTGCGGCTGGGATAACTGTATGGCTGACCGATTTTTATCCCGCTGATACTACCGAAATAAATAAAGCATATCAGACAGGAAGAATGATAGAATACGGCGATGACCTCAAAGCATTTGAACCAAGCGGAGATATAAGCTACGGCTTCATTTTTTACCCCGGTGCAAAAATCGAGTATACAGCGTATGAGCCGCTTATGAATTACCTCTCCGATAACGGAGTGCTTTGCCTGCTTGTAAAAATGCCGTTCAACCTTGCTATATTCGGAAAAAATTCCGCAGTCGGTCTTGACGCAATATATCCCGAGGTCGAGCATTGGTATATCGGAGGGCATTCCCTCGGAGGAGCAATGGCATCAGATTTCGCCGCAGAAAACAGCGGATTTGAGGGCGTTGTTTACCTTGCGGCATATCCTTCAAAGGATATAAGCGGAACGGATATGCGTGCCTTGTCAGTCTATGGCTCGGAGGACGGTATACTTAATATGAAAAAATACGAAAATTCTAAGTCAAAGCTGCCATCCGACTTCACGGAAAAAATTATCGAGGGCGGCAACCACTCAGGCTTCGGATTTTACGGAAAGCAAAACGGCGATGGTGACGCACAAATAACCTCTGTCGAGCAGTCATACATAACAGCGTCATATATCGCAGACTTTATTTTAGATGAACAGGATACCGAATCAGAAATGGGGGAAGTCTTTGAAGGTTAAATTTTTTACGCTTATCCTTGCAGCATTTATGTTAGCAGGCTGTTCACAAATTGAGGAAAAAGCTCCCGAAGTTACTGAAATAACCGTTGAAGAGGTCAGCGTATATCCCGTAACAATAGGCTCTCTTGTCTTTAATGCCGCCCCCGAAACGGTAGGCTCGCTTTCACCAGCAATAACGGATATAATCAAGGAGCTTGGCTTCGCCGATAAGCTTGTCGGTATAAGCAGCTATTGCGATAGTGACGGAATAAGCAATGCCGCAGACCTCGGTTCAGCCGCAAACCCCGATGTTGACGCTATCGTTCAGACCTCTCCAACGCTTCTTATCTCGCATAGTCCTATCGCAAAAAAGGATATCACCGAAATAGAAAAAAGCGGAACAAGAGTGCTTATAATCTCCGCACCTGCCTCAACGGACGAGCTTTATGAGCTTTACCATAACATTTACCGTATTTTTGAGGGCAGCAATGAGCAGGAAAACGAAAAAGTCGGAGCTTGCTTCTCAAAGCTTGAAGAAGCCTTTGATAAAAACGAAAATATTCTTTCAGATTATGTGTATATATTATCCTCAAAGCTGGCTTTTGCCTCGGATAATAGCTTCAGCGGCAGCCTTTTTTCACATCTTGGCAAAAATGCCGCCGCAGACGAGGAAGGTATCTCGCTCACTAAAGAACGGCTCATTGAGCTTGACCCTGAATATATAATAATCCCCTCGGGAATGAAAATATCAAGACTTCCCGAAGAGCTTTCAGCCGTGCAGAATAACAAGATAATACGTCTTGATAAGGAAACTGAACAGCTTCTCGAACGTCCGACCTCCGAGGTTTATAAGGCAATTCTGTTTGTAAAAGAGGAAATTGACAATATAGCTGAATAACTTAGGCAAGATGTCCCCCTTATTGAATACTAGAAAATCCGCTGATTAATCGCTTGGCTTTAATCAGCGGATTTCTATTTTTATTCAGGTAAAAATATAAGCTCTGAAGCAGGTTCTGTAATGCTTTCGGTGGTTGTTTCAGCCTTTATTTCGGACGGTTCAGTTTCTGTTTCAGCTTCGGTGCTTTCGATACCCTTGGTTATAAGCGGTTTTACAAAACCATTTTCTGCATCCTCATATTTAAGTTCGCAGGCAATAAGCCTGTCATTCGCAATAAGAAGATCAGCAAAAATATTTTCGGGATATTCAGGATAATTCAGAACAGCATATGTAAAAACTGTTGCTTTTTCGCCCTTATATGGCTCAAGATCAAGCCCCTGCTGTTTCTGAAGATTTGCATATTCGCTGTAAACCTCGTTAAATTCAGAGGGGATAGTTACCTCGGTTCGGCTGACAGGGTCAGGCTTGACTATGTAACCCTGACGGTTGAGAAACTCCACCCTTTCAGCATTTCCCGACATTGAAAAAAGCTTATCAGCTTCGGCTGACTTTTCAGCTTTGCCAAGTAGAATAACAGCGGCGGCAACGATAACGGCAAGTATAACAATAAGAAATCCTCTGCCGTGTTTTTTAGCGTTTTTTCCCATTAAGCTCACTCCTTAGTGTTTTTGCTAAAGCTTATGCTTGTTTATCGGAATTTAGACTATATTTTGTCCAAGGATGTGAAAAAAGCTTGCCCTTCAAATGAAAGACAAGCTTTTTTATTTTAATTTTTTTGTGACTTATTTTCCTCCATTGCCGCAACAAGACTGCGAAGCCTTATTTTTGCCGCACCGAGGTTATTTATTTCGTCAATTTTAAGCTGGGTATAAAGCTTTCCGCCGCTTTCGAGTATTCCTCTTACCTCATCCGTTGTGATAGCATCAATTCCACAGCCGAATGATACAAGCTGTACAAGCTGCATATCCTCCTGCGTGGTGACGTATTGTGCAGAGCGATAAAGTCTTGAATGATATGTCCACTGGTTAAGAACATCAAGCTTGGGAGTATGTCCCTTTCTGAACACGCTGTCCTCGGTGATAACTGCAAGGTTGAGCGAGGAAACAAGCTTGTGTATACCGTGGTTTATCTCGGGGTCAAGGTGATAAGGTCTGCCTGCGATAACGATTATCGGCATATTCTGCTTTCGAGCCTCTGCGATAAGGCGTTCGCCCTCTGCTTCAAGTTCGTCCATATACTGCTTAAGAGCCGCCATTGCTTTTGTATATGCTTCTGCCGCCTGCTTTTTCGTGATACCATAAGCTGAAAGGCTTTCCGAAAGAACCTCTGCGGAATGCTTCGGGAGGTTTATGTCAATATATGGTGAAATAAAGTTTTTCTCGTCAAGCTCTGGTATATTTGCACGGAGAAGCTCGGGATAATATGCAACAACTGGGCAGTTATAGTGGTTATCGCTTTCTCCGTCGTCGATATTATAGCTTTCGCAGGGATAGAAGATGAAATCCGCACCCTTTTCAAGCAGGCTTATGATATGACCATGAGCAAGCTTTGCAGGATAGCATACTGTATCGGAGGGAATGGTATTTTGTCCTTTATAGTATGTTTTTCTTGTGCTTTCCTCGGAAATAACGACTTCAAAGCCAAGCTCTGTGAAAAGCTTGCTCCAGAATGGGAGCTGTTCGTAAAGTCCGAGTGCAAGTGGAATACCGACCTTTGCCTTAGGAGCAGTTGCAGGCTTTTCATCAGCCTTGGAAAGGAGAAGCTTATATTTGTATTCAAACATATCAAGCGGTTCGGTTGTACGCTTTATGCCTGCCCCCTTTTCACATCTGTTGCCGCTGATAAATTTTCTTCCGTCATTGAATGTTATCATGGTAAGGCTGCAATGAGCACCACAGCCGCCGCAGTTCAGCTGCCTTGACTGATATGTAAATTCCTCGAGAGCCTTTGCGGAGATAAGCTTTGAAGCCTCTTTATGATTTTCCATTGCATAAAGAGCCGCACCGAACGCACCCATAAGTCCAGCGATAGCAGGCCTTGAAACATTTCTGCCAAGCTCCTTTTCAAATGCACGGAGAACAGCGTCATTAAGGAATGTACCGCCCTGAACAACGATATTTTCGCCAAGCTCATCGGCTGATCTTGCACGGATAACCTTATATATCGCATTTTTTATAATAGATGATGAAAGTCCTGCGGAAATATCCTCAACGGAAGCACCGTCCTTTTGTGCCTGCTTAACAGAGCTGTTCATAAAAACTGTACAGCGTGAACCGAGATCAACAGGATTTTTAGCGAAAAGTCCAAGACGTGCGAAATCGGCAATATCATATCCGAGTGCAAGTGCAAATGTCTGGATAAACGAACCACAGCCTGAAGAACAAGCTTCGTTGAGCATAATGCTGTCGATAGCGTGATTTTTTATCTTGAAACATTTGATGTCCTGACCGCCGATATCTATGATAAAGTCAACATCAGGCTTGAAGAATGAAGCAGCTTTATAGTGAGCAACCGTTTCAACAATACCAAAATCAACGCCGATTCCTGCCTTGATAAGATCCTCGCCATAGCCTGTAACTGCGGATGACACGATATTTATTCTGTCGCC
Source organism: uncultured Ruminococcus sp. (assembly GCA_964402055.1). Lineage (GTDB taxonomy): Bacteria > Bacillota > Clostridia > Oscillospirales > Ruminococcaceae > UMGS363. Next base: position 7,911 of record CAYOAV010000046.1, read on the forward strand.
TATGAGTTTATATATTTCGGCAAGCCTTTCAGTGATAACGTCAAGAGGTCTGCCCTTATTAGATGTATAATGCTGATAAAGAAGCTTGCCATCAGGGGTAATAAGAACAAGCTTTGTTGTAGTTGAGCCTGCATCAATACCGAGATATGCGTCACCCTCATATGTGCTGATATTTTCATATTCAAGGTCGCATTTTTTATGACGCTCGGTGAAATCGAAATATTCCTCCTTTGAAGCAAAGAGAGGATCACTTGTGACGATGTCATCAACCATTTTAGCGTTATCAATACGCTTTATAACTTCGTCAAGTGAATATTCGTCAGAAACCTCATTAGCATGGAGGGCACAGCCGTAAGCCATAAAGCATGGAGCATTTTCGGGGAAAACGGCATTTTCCTCTGAAAGGTTAAGCGTATCAACAAAAGCCTTGCGAAGTCCCATCTGGAATGAAAGAGGACCGCCGAGGAAAAGAACCTTGCCCTTTATCTGCCTGCCTTGTGCAAGACCTGAAACAGTCTGATCGACAACAGCCTGGAAAATTGATGCGGCAACGTCCTCACGCTTTGCACCCTGATTAAGAAGCGGCTGAATATCCGATTTTGCGAAAACTCCGCATCGCGAAGCTATCGGATAAACCTTTTCCGCATTAAGAGCAAGCTTATCCATTTCGTCTGTTGTGATACCGAGAAGCGTTGCCATCTGGTCGATGAATGCACCCGTACCGCCTGCACATGAGCCGTTCATACGCTGTTCAACGCCGCCCGTAAGGAAGATTATCTTAGCGTCCTCGCCGCCAAGCTCAATGACAACATCTGCGTCGGGGTAGCTTTCCTTTACAGCGATAAATGCACCAAAAACCTCCTGAACGAAAGGAAGCTCCGAAGCGGTAGCAAGTCCAAGACCTGCCGAGCCTGTTATTGAAAGCTTGAAGGTATCATCGGGATATTCCTTCTGTATTATTTCAAGCTGAGATCTGACAGTTTCCTTTACCTTGGAAAAATGCCTTTCATATTTTGAATAAATGATCTGCTTGTTTTCGTCAAGAATGACTGTTTTAACGGTGGTTGAGCCGACATCGACTCCGAGTGCATAAACCTTGTTCATCTGTTCCATTCCTCTCTTAATACGGAAATGATTTTTTCTGCAATCTCCATTGGAGAACCGCTTCCGTCAGCCGTGACAGCTGAATGTTCTCTGTATACGGGAGCTCTGCCCTCAAAAATGAGATTAAGCTCCTCTTTAGTGTTATTCATAACGAGCGGACGGTTTTTGTCACCCGAAATACGCTTATAGCAGGTATCAAAGGGAACGTCTATAAAAACGACCGTTCCACCAGCATTTGCGATATCTGCATTGTTTTTTCTTAGCATTGCACCGCCTCCGCAGGCAATAACTCCGCCCTTTTCCGCAAGCTCTCCGATAGCCTCGGTTTCTGCGTTACGGAAATAATCCTCGCCCTTTTCGGCAAATATCTGCGGAATAGACATTCCCAATTTTTCGGTTATATAGCTGTCCATATCGGTAAATCCACAGCCAAGCTTATCTGCGAGAAGTTTTCCGATGGTTGATTTTCCACAGCCCATAAAGCCGCAAAGAAAAACAGCCTTTGTTTTTTTATTCATAGTCAGATCCTCACTATATTATTCCATTTCGCCGTCAGAATTTCCCTCATCGGCATATTCGAGCAGCTTTTCTGCAAGTCCGTCCTCCATACAGGTATAAAAAACCGCAAAAAGAGTATCTGCAAAGCCAAGCAGAAACATATTTTTATTAGTTATTACCGAAAGTGCGGGGACATTGCTTAAAATATATGATTTGAACCAGTCTGCCGTGAACGGCGGAAGTTTTTTGCCTTTTCTGACAAGATATTTCGTTTCGAGGAAGGATTCCGTGATTATTTCACGGTAATTTTCCGCTCCCTTTTCTATAACAGCGGTGTAAAGCCTGTAAAGCTGGTCGTCTGTCATAGAATCCTCGCCGTTTTTTACATTTTTCAGCACGGGTATTCTTACCGCAAGGCTGTAAACCATAAGCGGAAGTACCTTATTATATTCCTCACTCTGCATCTGACGGCAGGTATAATCATCAATACGAAGCCCGAGAGAACGAATGCCGTCCGTTTCAGGAAAATTATTGATGATTATTTTCATAACATCTCGTATATCAACGTTATAGAATTCATTTTCGGCAAGCGAATAGATGTATTTTACCGAGTTATACAGACATACTCCGCTTTTTACGATATAATCAGCAAGACCGTTTATAGCCGCCGCTTCATTGATAAAATTCATTCGCTTTCACCGCCTTTTTTGCCGCCGTAGGCTTCTTCACGGGTAAGCCTCGTCCAGTTATATTCCTTTATTTCGGGTTTGGGCTTTTTCTCAGTAATGTCCTCATCGTCAAAGTCCTTACCTGCCATAAATGCGTCTGCAAGGCTGTCAAAGGTTTCAGGCTTGAACGGTTTTATTATTCGTACCGATTTTGAATCCGCCTTTATTATATCAGCAACAGGCTCGTCCTGTTTTAAAACGGACATTATCGCCGAATCAGGGGAAATAATCCTGCCGCCCGAACGCTTCTTTTCAGCAGGCTCTTCCTTGACTTCGGGATAACGGAACTGCGTCTGCTTGGTCATTTTGCCCTTTTTGACCTCGGTGCAAAGCCTGTCAGAATAATCTAGAAATTCATTGAGCTGTTCAAGAGTTGCTTCGCCTGTTTTGATGTTCTTTTTCATATCGGAAAGATATCGGCTCCATTCACGGAATTCATTTTCCTCCATGGATTTGCCGACACGCTTATAAAGTGCGTTATAAATCTTCTGTCCTCTTTTTTCAAGCTCTGTCGGTATAGCTTCGCCCTTTTTCAGCTGTTCATCATCAGCAACGTTGATTTCAGCCGTTTTCAAAGCCTCCGAAGCCTCTGCGATAGCGGTTTTAAGGGCATTCGACTGCTGACGGCAGGTCATACCCGAGCTGTTTATACGGCTGCAAAGGAAGCTGTCGTCCTCGGCAATGAAATATTTGCCGCATTCCTCGCATTTACGCAGTATGAAGCCGTTTTTCATTATAAGGTCAAATTCAAGGTCGATTATCGCCTTGAAGCTGTCGGGAAGATAGACCTCCACAGGGTTATCCGCCATAGCCTCAAGAGCAAATTTCATATCAATTTCACCAGGACGCTTCATTCCTCTCACAAAATCATAAGCGTCCATCGCAAGCCTGTCCTTTATATATTCACAGCTTTTCGACGGCGGCACAGACATATCACCGCCAAGCTGAAGTGCATCCGAAAAACGCCTGTAAACAGCCTTTGCGACCTTAGCGTTCATAAATGTGGAATTTGGTGCAAGTCCGACATTGCATACCGAAACAGACGGCAGTTGATTTCCTGTTATTCCAAGCTCATTTGCAGCAACGGAACAGGAAACATCAAAATATTCCTTGCGTGTTTTAAGAATCTCAGGAGTGTCGGGAGTTTTTTCCTCATTTGTATCATAAATAAAGGCGAGCTTATTCTGTGCGTATTCCTGAAGACGGACGATATTAGTCCAGCCGTTTGAAGCCTTGCCCGAACGGAACATTGAAATTCGATTGAAAATAGCTTCTTCATACTTGGATTTCGGGGATATACAGCGAACCCAAAGCTCATCGAGGCTTATTCTTTCGGAATGGCAGATATATTCGATTATGCAGTCGGTAACAATATCGGAATAGTCGCTGTTTATCATAGCTTCAATGTAAGGGTGAGCAGCACAGATGACTGATTTTGCGTTTGAAACAGTGCTTGCGGGGAGATGCCCCGATTTTTTAGCGGCACGTCCTGCGTCCATACATCTTTCCCAGAAATAAGTAAAATCAAATTCGGTAAAATGCAGTAAGGTCCTGCACAGCTCAAGCTTATAAAGATTATTGCTGTCCCTGACTGCGAACTGAACAAATTTTTCCACCATCCGAATAAAGCTCCTTTGCATTTTTGCATACATAAACTTATTATAAATTATATCACACAACCCGATAAATTTCAATAGAATATTGTCATTTTTGGTGAAAAAACGATGAAAGTTAGGGAGAAATTATTCTTTACAAAAGTAAAATAATGAACTATTGACTTTGTGAAGCTTATTTGATAAAATTATAAGCAGTAGATTTAGGAATCCGCTGATTATATGATTTTTATCTCTTAAAATGGAAAATCAATCAGTTATTCCTCAGAAAGGGATAGTAATGAATTATATAGGCTCAAAGTTATCTTTGATGGATTTTATTCTTGATAACATAAATCATGTATGTGGAATAAAAAATGGTGTTTTTGCGGATTTGTTCGCAGGAACAGGTGTAGTTGGTGCAGAATTCAGAAAAAAAGGGTTTAATGTTATTGCTAATGATATTCAATATTATAGTTACGTTCTAATAAAGCATTACATCGAAAGCTCCGAAAGCTCATTGGAAGGAATTGTGGAATATCTGAACAGTTTAGACGGTACAGAAGGTTTTGTTTTCAAAAATTTTTGTATGGGGTCGGGTAGTAACAGAAATTATTTTACAGATGAAAATGAAAAAAATGTGATGCTATACGGAGAGAAATTGATGTTTTATATAATGAAAGAAAAATAAGCATAAACCAATATTATAGCCTGCTTGCCTGCCTTATAAACTCAATAGATAAATATGCAAATACGGCTTCTGTTTATGGTGCTTTTTTAAAGCAGGTCAAGAAATCTGCTGCAAGAGAATTTAAAATGGAAATTCTTCCTGCAATATATGGCCCCGAGGGTAAAGCATATAATGAAGATATAAATGAGCTTGTAAAAAGGATAGAAGGAGATATACTATATCTTGACCCACCATATAACGCACGTCAATATTGCACTAATTATCATGTACTTGAAACCATAGCAAGATACGATGAGCCTGTATTAAAGGGAAAAACAGGCTTGCGGGATTATAACAGTCAGAAAAGCAGTTACTGTTCATCAAAGACGGTTGCTACAGCCTTTGAGGATTTGATTTCTAACGCTAATTTCAAGTATATTTTCCTAAGCTATAATAACGAAGGACTTATGCCGCTTGAAGTAATACAGGAAATAATGAAAAAATATGGCAAATATGAAGTATTTACCAAGGAATATCACCGTTTCAGGGCAGATAAAGAAGAAAGCAGAAATCATAAGGCATCGTCAACAACCGAGTTCTTGCATTGCCTTATAAAATAATGAGGAGCTTATGGCAAGATATAATGATTTGGATATGAATAGCTGGAAAAGCTATGACGATATACTTACAGATACGCTGTGGATTTTCGATAAAAGAGATAATTCAGGTGCACATTCAGGGCATTACCATGGGAATTTTGTGCCGCAGATCCCTAATCAGTTATTTCGTAGATATACAAAAAAGGCGATTGGATATTAGATCCCTTTATGGGAAGCGGAACATCAGTTATAGAAGCACAGCGACTTGGACGTAATTCTATAGGAATAGAATTACAGGAGGAGGTTGCCAAGGAAGCGTACCAACGCATATTATCTGAAAAAAATGAGAATTGTCACGGTAGGGTTTGTGTTGCAGATAGCAGGTCGGTGGATATTTCGGTATTAATGGCAAAAGAAAATATAAAAAAAGTTCAGTTTGTGATTTTTCATCCACCATATTGGGATATAATCAAATTCTCGGATAATCAGAATGATATATCCAATTCCGAAAATCTTGAAGCGTTTCTAGATAATTTCGGACAGGTTATTGATAACACTGTGTAGCATCTTGAAAAAAATCGATATTGTGCCGTTGTTATTGGCGATAAATATGCTAATAGCGAGATTGTTCCTCTTGGATTTCACTGTATGAATCTTTTTTTACAACGTGGCTTAAAAATGAAAGCTATTCTTGTGAAGAATTTTGAAGATACTAAGGGGAAGTCAAATCAGAAGGCTATATGGCGATATAGGGCTCTTGCAAGTGATTTTTATATTTTTAAGCATGAATATATTTTTGTATTTAAAAAGGTGAAGTAGTTTTTGACGTTGAAGTTTATTTTTCCTTCAAATGTTTTCTGAATTCTATGGGGTCATACCCAAAACAACCTACACAGGCAGTTTCTTCGCCATTGTGTTTGGTTGTTCCAGAATAGTATGACATCGGATATCCAAGCTGTTTGGCATCATATCTGACACCTGTACGCATACATTCCTTGCAAAATTGTCTTTTAGCATCGTTTGCAGCTTTACTTAATGGTTAAAAATCAGATAATCGCTGCTCTTCATTTCTCATAACTCTTGCTTCATTTTTCATTCCGTTTTTATAATCAACCTCGGGCTTTGAAGTGCCTAAAATTACACATCTTCTGCTTGAAATTTCTCTTTTAATATCAGCCCGGATATGTTGTGAATAATCACCGTCATTATAACCATTTAATCGGATTCTGTCTATCCCGTTTCCTGGTGTTATTTTTTTATCAAATTCTATAATGTATTTTTTTTTGCGAGAGTCGATTCTTTCCTTGCCCATGAAGCACCATTGCCGAATTTAAGACTTGCAAATTCCCCGACAAATTCATCACAGCTGACCCAGCGGCTGATACCGTTTTTGTCAGGCTGTGCAAGACGCAGGAAAAGTTCAGTTTTAGTTTCTTTCATTGTGGTTTTCCTCCTGTTCTATAAAAAGCTTATAAGTTTCGATACCAAGAGCATTTGCTATTTTTTGAATATTCTCAAGTGAAATGCTGCGGCGGAAGCATTCTATGTCACTTATATATGTTCGATGAAGTCCGCATTTCTCTGCAAATTTTTCCTGTGACAAATTCATATTTGTGCGATATTTACGCAGATTTGAACCAAATACTTTTATTATATCCACAAAAACCACCTCCAAGGGAAAATTTTAATACCTTTTCATAATATACTAATTAACACAATACGTCTACATACAATAAGTGTAGTTATGCTATAAAATACGGGGAAAAATCTTCGCCGAAATCTAATATAAACCTGTTTTCAACAGCTATGAGATTGTCGGCTTGACTATTTTGTGATGATACAATATAATAGTACCGATAATTGTCAGGATAACAGCCCGATAAATCGGAATTTGTGGAGGAAGTATGTTAAGAATCAGAGCTGCAAATGATGAAGATTATATCCATATCAGGGATTTTTATTATTCGTTAATCGATACAATGGAAGATGCTGAATACAAACCAGGATGGGAAAGAGATATTTACCCAACGCAAGAGTTCCTCATCAAGTCCATTAACAACAAAGAATTGTACATTGCAGAAACAGGTGAAGCTGTGGTTGCCTGTATGGTGGTAAATCATGAATACAACGATGGCTATAAAGCCATTAAATGGTCTGTTGATGCGGAAGATTCGGAGCTGTTTGTGATTCATGCCCTTGGAGTTCATCCTATATATTCAGGCAACGGCATAGCAAAACAAATGGTTCAAAAGGTTATAGATATAGCTTGTGAAAATAAAATTAAAACAATTAGGTTAGATGTTCTGG
>CAYOAV010000047.1:0-14745 GCA_964402055.1 uncultured Ruminococcus sp.
TATCCACAACAGAATGATGGCTTATGTTGAGAAGAATATTTATGACTGACGTTATTAATTTTGAGAACTGCTGTTATTTGACGGCAGTTCTTTTTTGAAATTTTGCATCTATATGCTAAATTAACACCTATTTTTGTATTGAAAAAAGTCTATTTCTATGATATAATGAAAAAGTTATAGAAAAGCTATGGTGATAATTGTAAAATATGACTGTTTAATACAAGGTAACTGTTGTATAAGAAGAAAGTGAGGAATAAAATGAAACCGATAATAAAATACAGAGGTGGAAAATCAAAAGAAATTCCCCAAATATTACCGTATATTCCTCAATTTACAGGTAGATATATCGAACCTTTTTTTGGCGGAGGTGCATTGTTTTTTTATCTTACACCGAGCAATGCGATTATAAATGATATAAACAAGAACTTAATTGATTTTTATAGCGATGTGAAAAACAATTACCCAAAAATGCGAGAAGAATTATTTGAAATAGAAACAATCTATAAAGCAAATAGAGAGGCTTTTGAAGAACTCAAAACACAGCACCCAAATGATAGGGTAAGTGATGCTAATGAAGAATTATATTACAAAATTAGAGATATGTATAATGGACTATGTGATAGCAAGCTTTCTTTTGGCACGATATATTATTTCATCAATAAAACTGCCTATTCGGGAATGATACGATACAATTCAAACGGTCATTTCAATGTTCCATATGGCAGATATAAAAACTTTAATGCTTCACTTTTAACAGACGAACATCATAATTTGCTAAAAAAGACAGAGATACTGAATAGCAGTTATGAAGATGTATTTGCTTTGGCAAAGGAAGATGATTTTATTTTCTTAGATCCTCCATATGACTGCGTTTTTAGTGATTATGGTAATGAAAGTATGAAAGATGGGTTTGGAGAAGATAGACATAGGAAATTAGCTGAAGATTTTAGAAATTTAAAATGTAAGTCTTTGATGGTGATAGGTAAGACGCAACTAACAGAGGAACTCTATGGAGATTTAATTGTTACAGAATACGAAAAATCGTATTCTGTAAATATCAGAAATCGTTTCAAGTCTGAATCAAGGCATATTTTGGTTGCGAACTATGGGAGGAAGTAATGGCAAGTTTGAATAATAATAGAATGTTGTTTTTCACGACATCACCAAGAACTCCATTTAAGATGATACCAGAAATAGAATTATTAGGGAATAATTTTAGCGGTCAGAATTGGAATAAGACAACACAAGTCGGTTTTATTGAGTTATTGGCAAATGAGGGATTTTTTAACGGAAAAGGTTCAAAGGACAATTTGGATTTTAGTGCAAGAGATAGAATTAACCGAGCACCAAAAGCATTAGGTTTCGTATCCTTGAATCCGACTATAAGATTAACAGAGGTCGGTAATCTTTTTGTTACATCAAAACGAAAAGAGGAAATTTTGCTTAGGCAACTGTTAAAATTCCAATTACCATCCCCTTTCCATACTGAAGCAACGCAAGGAAATACTGATTTTTGGATTAAACCATACTTGGAAATTTTAAGATTGATTTATCATTTCGGAACATTAAGTTTTGATGAAGTGATGTTATTTGGATTACAGATGACATCATATAAAATGTTTGATGATGTGGTAAAAATGATTGATGAATTTCGCATTAGCAAATCTAAACATCAAGGAAAATACAAACAGTTCAAAGCAAATATTCAAGAAGATATTATACTGAAATTGTTTGATGAAGAAATAAATAACGGGCAAATAAAGACAAGAGAGTCCAATGAAAAATCAATAAAGAAATTTGTGGCTACAAAAGCAAGTAATATGCGAGATTATACAGACGCTTGTTTTCGTTATTTGCGTTCAACAGGTGTTGTTAATATATCGCAAAGAGGTCGCTCTCTTTCAATTTCAAAGGATAAGATACCTGATGTTGAGTTTATTCTATCTACGATTGATAGAAATCCTGTTTTTATTGACAATGAGGAAAAATATACAGAAATCTTATATAACTCAACACTTCCGATATTATATACCGATAACGAGAATGTGTTGAACGATAAATTGGCAGAATATACGGAAATGTCAATTTCTCGAATAAGTGAACTGTCATTGAACGAGAAAAAAGAAATATTGTTTGAAGCGATTGAAGATAAAAAGCAGGATATTCTTAATCAGCAGATTGTGAATATCAAAGATTATCAACAGTATGATGACATTATGAGTACATTTGATGACATAGAGCAAAAGAATGTCTTAGATATACCGTTAATGTTAGAGTGGAATACTTGGCGAGCGATGACAATGCTTGATGGTGGTACAATAAAAGCAAATCTAAAATTTGATGACAATGGATTGCCTATGTCAACTGCACAAGGAAATATGGCAGATATATTCTGTGATTATGAAGAATATGGCTTAACCGTAGAAGTTACTACTGCTGGTGGTCAGAAACAATATGAAATGGAATCGGAACCTGTGTCACGACATTTGGCTAAATACAAGAAAGATACAGGTAAAGAAGCCTATTGTTTGTTTATTGCACCTAAGATTAACGAAGCCTGTATTGCCCATTTCTTTATGTTGCATAAAATGAATATAGCGTTTTATGGTGGAAAGTCAGTAATCGTTCCTATTGACATAACAACATTTAGAAAGATGTTGACAGATTCGTATAAAGCAGATTATCAACCAAATCCAAAACAAGTTAAATCGTTATTTGATTACTCGTTAGAGATTGCACAAAAAGTTGATAATGAAGTGGATTGGTATTCAAAAGTAAAAGATAAGGCTTTAAACTGGCTTGATATTTGATGTGAATGATGGCTTATGTTGAGAAGAATATTTATGATTAAAGAAATCCCTCTGTTCATATCGAGCAGAGGGATTTTTATTAATCATATTTCTGTTCAAGCTTAACTGTAACATCGAATACAGTTATTTCTTCTGTGACTGTTTTTCGGTAGACTGTCAGGGTGACTTCCTCGCCTGCGTATTTGCCCTCGATTGCTTCCATAACGGTATCAAGATCACGGACAGGATAGCCGTCTATTGCGGTAATGATATCGTATGGTTGAATATCCTTTGTTGCAACATCGCAGGTTGGATCTATATCCATTACGCAAAGTCCGTCAGCGACCTCATAAAGCTCGGCAACATCTCCCGAAAGAGATATAAAAGTTATGCCAAGTCTTGCACGTCCGGGGACATAGCCGTTTTCGATAAGAGCCTTTGCACTTGCGATTGCGTCATTGATTTCGATTGCAAAGCCTATTCCGTCATATACTTCGTGGTCAAGACCGCCTACTGATATGCCGATGACCTGACCGTACATATTCACAAGAGCGCCGCCTGAATTACCGGGGTTAAGAGCCGCATCTGTCTGAATGCAGTTAAGCACTCCGCTTGAGGAATAGTTTGTTTCAATTTCTCTTTCAAGTGCGCTGATATAACCGAAGGTTATCGAATTTTCAAGACTTCCGCCTGCACCGATAACTGCGACCTGTTCACCTAAAACAGCGTCATCTGAATTGCCTATTTCAGCGGAAACGAGGTCATCAGCGTCAATTTTTACTACTGCGATATCCTGTTTTCTGTCAATTCCTACAAGCTCCGCTTCAAACTGCCTGCCGTCATTGAGCTGTGCTTTAAGCTTGACAGATTCATCGACAACGTGTGCGTTTGTGAGGATATAACCGTCTGTTGAGAGGATTATTCCCGAACCGAGCGAGGTCATTTTATAAGGGGTATCGTTATAAACTCCGATAAGAACCTGTGACGGAAGAACCTTTTGGGCAACTCCTTCAGTTGTAAGCAGACCTGTTTCCTCATCTGCATAATATTTTGTTTCAAGTACAGGCTTGCGTGAGGTAGGGATAGTTATTTCGACTTTTTTGTTGTTTTTTGACGGCTTAGTTTCCGTTGCCGTTTGTGTTTCAAGCGAGCCAAAGCTGCTGTTATTTTTGGTTTTGTTGAACTCGGCAGATTTTTTTGCCACAACAAAGGATAGAACTACTATTATAATGAACATCACGGAAATAAGGCTCACCAATATGGCGATCGCCGCTTTTGAAAGACGTTTAGGTTCTTTCTTTTTTGGTATTTCCGCTCCGCTTGGGGGAGCTGGGGGTACAGGTTCTGACTGAGTGTGTTCAATTTGCTGTGGTGGATTTTCCTGCGGAGCTACACTATCTTCGTGGACAGCTGTGGTATTTTCTGTGATAAGCTCATTTTCATTGTTGTTTTCCAAAATAGACCTCCTGACAACTGTTGGAAAAGGGGTTCAATGGGAATTTTCGCTATCGAGCGTTATTTCAAATTCAACATAGCTGTTGGGTTCACTTCTTACGAGTATCTTTCCCTCATGGAGCTTTATTATAGATCTTACGATGGAAAGTCCAAGTCCAACGCCTGTTTTATCAATTCCTCTTGAAGGATCTGCCTTATAGAATCTGTCGAAAACCTTGGCTATTTCATTCGCTTTAAGACCCTCGCCGCTGTTTCTGATTTTTATAACGGCTTCACTTTCGGTTTTTTCAAAGGCGAATTCGATATAACCGCCGTCATCAACGAATTTAACAGCATTTTCGACTATATTATAGACAACCTGGCTTATAAGGTCGCTATCTGCGTTGATCATAAATCTGCCGTGGTCGATTCCTCTTATATCAACGTGTTTATCATCGATACGCTTTTCGAACATAAGCAGAGTTTTTACGATTATCGGCATTATATCAAAGGTTTTCTTGACAAGCTCAAGCTCTCCGTCTTCATATTTGGAAATATTAAGCATTGTACGGACAAGACGAGCAAGCCTGTCGATCTCCTCGGAAACGATTTTCAGGTAATAATTATGCTTTTCCTCGGGAATAGTTCCGTCCAATATTCCGTCAACGAATCCGCCGATAGTTGTCATTGGCGTTCTCAATTCGTGAGAAACATTGGAGATAAAGCTTTTGCGGTTTTCTTCGGTTGCTTCAAGGGAGCTTGCCATTTCGTTGAGCGAATTAGCGAGGAATCCGAATTCATTATCCTCGGGGACATAGAGCTTTTCGGAAAAATCGCCGTCACCGAAGCGTTTTGCGGCAAGGGTCATTTCCTTTATTGGGGTCATAAGATGCTTGACTGCGGCATAAATCGCAACGAAAACAAGGGCGAGGACTAACACTGAAACGATAGCCAAGGTAACGATAAGCTTAGTCAGATAATCCTGAAGCGGAGTATCGGACAGCTTGGCGAAAAGGTAATATTCCTCCCCTGCAGCTTCGAATTTATAGACGAGGTTAAAAACTGTACTTTCGTAGAAATGGTCGAGGCTGGAAAGCTCATAAAAGCCGTCCTCATCGACTTTTTTTAGTGTTTCTTCTCCGATTTTTCTTCCTGTATGAGAACACGGCGGTGCTTCGGAGCAAACCAAAGCAACGCCGCTTGAATCTGTTAATGTGAAAACTATCTCTGTTGTATCGGTCACGTTCAGATATACATTTTTAAGATATTCGGACTTAACCTCGCCTGCAGAGTCGATTGCAAGCTTTGTAGCTGTTGTGACATAATCGGTGTTTGTAATAAGATATGCTTTTTTATCCTTTTTATAAAACTCCGATGAAATTACTATCAGAACTACGGCTACGCAGACAATAGCGGCAGAGATTATAGCTGCGAACAAAGTGAAAAATTCGGAGAATACGCTTTTACGCATTATCTTCCTCTGCTTCGAACTTATAGCCTACGCCCCATACTGTTTTGAGCGCCCACTTGTCCGAAACATTTTCAAGCTTTTCACGCAGACGCTTTATATGAACGTCGATTGTACGGGAATCTCCGTAATACTCAAAGCCCCATACCTCATCGAGGAGCTGATCTCTTGTATAAACACGGTTCGGATTTGAAGCGAGGTAGAAAAGAAGCTCCAATTCCTTAGGAGGTGTATCCATAACCTTTCCGTCAACACGAAGCTCATATCTTGTCATATTGACAACGAGCTTGTCGTAGCGAACCTCCTTGATTTCGGTTTCGGTATTACCCTGACCGATACGTCTGGAAATTGCTTTGATTCTTGCAATTACCTCCTTGGTATCGAATGGCTTAACGATATAGTCATCCGCACCCAATTCAAGTCCGAGAACCTTATCGAAGGTTTCGCTCTTTGCTGTGATCATAATGATTGGCACATTAGACTTTTTGCGGATTTCACGGCAGACCTGCCAGCCGTCAAGCTCAGGAAGCATAATATCGAGAAGGATAACATCGGGCTTAAGAGCGTTGAATTTAATAAGAGCCTCATCGCCGTCATGAGCGACAATTACCCCATAACCCTCCTTTTCGAGATAGAGCTTCAACAGCTCGCAGATATTATTATCATCATCAACTACAAGAACCTTTCCAAGTGACATAAATAACTCCTCCGATCGTACAATTATTCTATAAAAATTTATATTAAATCCTATTTTAATACATCTAATTAATTATAACAAATTTTGTCATATATTATATAGCAATGCTGTGAATAAACTATTACACTTTTGTAAATTTAACAAAAATATAACTTAATTATTTAAAAATAATAAAAAAACGTTCATTTTTGAAGTTCTGGCTTATCAGATTACCTCTTTAAGTATAAGATATGCCATTGTAGCTATGGATTTTGCTTCAATATAGTTCCTGTCAACCTTGAAATTGCCCTCCATAAGCATATTTCTAAGCTCGGAAACACGCTCAAAGCCTTTAAGAGCCTCCTGCATATCGGGGATAACGAAATATGACTTCTGCATAATATGACGAATTTCCGTGCGTATTCCTGCTGGAATTTCGGGGGCGTTTTCGTCTATATCGAACACGGCTCCTTCGAGACTTTCAAGTGGAGCTGTGACATCCTTTAATTTTTCAGTGATATCCATTGCGGCCTGTCTGCCGAAAACGAGAGCTTCGAGCAGTGAATTTGAAGCAAGTCTGTTATTGCCGTGGACGCCTGTATGCGAGCATTCGCCGACTGCATAAAGTCCATCAACGGTTGTTCTGGAATGGGTATTTACGTTTATTCCGCCCATTAAATAATGCTGGCATGGATAAATCGGGATTCTATCCTTAGTCATATCTATTCCCTGTTCAAGCAGGCGTGAATAGATCATCGGGAAACGAGCCTTTATAAATTCGGGGTCTTTATGTGTAATATCGAGGTAGAAATCGTCAGAATTTGTTCTGCGTGCTTCGCTGATTATTGAATGTGAAACGACATCTCTTGGAGCAAGCTCAAGACGTTCGTCATAATTCTGCATAAAGCGTTCGCCGTCGCAATTGAGGAGGTAAGCACCCTCGCCTCTTACAGCTTCGGAGATAAGGAAGCATTCTCTTGTATGCTTATTATTAAATGCAGTCGGGTGGAACTGGATAAGGGAGAGGTTTTTGATATTTGCACCCATTTCATAAGCGGCAGTGATTCCGTCACCTGTTGCGATAGCGGAGTTAGTGGTATATTCATAAATTCTACCGATACCGCCTGTTGCGAGGATAACGAAGCGAGAATTATATGTAGAATGCTTATCCTCTATGCAGATATCGGCAGAGAAGCCTGTGCCTGTTTTTTTCAGTTCACAAAGCAGGGCATTTTCGACAATATCAATATTCGGGGCTTTTTTTACAGCCTCCTGGAGCTTTGTTGTTATTTCAAAGCCTGTTGAATCACGGTGGTGGAAAATTCTATGTCTGCAATGACCGCCTTCGAGGGTCTTATGGTAATTTCCGTTTTCGTCCTTATCGAAATCAACGCCGTAGCCTATTATCTGTTCGATTTCGTGGGCGGCTTCGGTGACGAGTATTTTCAATGAATCGGGGTTATTCTTATATCCTCCTGCGATAAGAGTATCCTTAGTGTGGAGGGTGGTGTTATCGTCAATGGGGTTATATACAGCGGCAATTCCTCCCTGTGCAAGGGCAGAATTACAGAGTATCATTTCTCTTTTTGTGATAAGCAGGATTTTTAAATCGGAGGGGAGATTCAATGCGGAATAAAGTCCGCCTGCACCTGTTCCTGCGATAATGACGTCATAATTGTTTGACATAACAAAATACTTCCTTTTGGGTATAATGGTTGGAGAAAGGCATTCTCCATACAGATATAATAATTATAACACACTCTATCGCAAAAATCAATTATATTCTTATTAATTTAAATAATTTTTGACAAAAAAACTGCCGCACATTTCTGCACGGCAGCTTGTATCAAGCTGAAAATCAGTTTACGATTGTCTTTTCAGTTTCCTTATCAAAGATATGAACCTTATTAGGATCAAGAGCAACCTTGATTGTATCCTGAGGACGAGCTGTAGATCTTGGATCAACTCTTGCTGTGAGGGAGATACCCTGGCAGTTGAGGTAGAGGTAAACCTCTGCACCCATCATTTCAGTGATTTCAACATCAGCATCGATGATACCAGTCTTAGCGGAAGAGATGAACATTTCTTCATCGTGGATATTCTCTGGACGGATACCCATAATGATTTCCTTATCAACATAATTGCAGAGAACATTCTCGTCAACCTTTGCTTCAGGAAGCTCAACGTAGTACTTAACGCCTCTTGAAGTCTTGGTATCTTCAGAGCCAAATTCGATTGTGTACTTGCCTTCGATCTTTCTGAGAACAGCGTCGATGAAGTTCATCTGAGGTGAACCCATAAATCCTGCAACGAAGAGGTTAACAGGGTTGGAGTAGAGGTTCTGAGGTGAATCAACCTGCTGAATGAAGCCATCCTTCATAACAACGATACGGTCACCCATTGTCATAGCCTCTGTCTGGTCATGGGTTACATAGATGAATGTAGTACCGAGCTTCTGGTGGAGCTTGGAGATCTCAGTTCTCATCTGTGCACGGAGCTTAGCATCGAGGTTGGAAAGAGGCTCGTCAAGGAGGAATACCTGAGGCTCACGAACGATAGCACGGCCGAGAGCAACACGCTGTCTTTGACCGCCAGAGAGAGCCTTCGGCTTTCTGTCGAGAAGGTGGGAAATATCGAGGCTGCGAGCAGCTTCTTCAACCTTACGGCTGATTTCGTCCTTAGGAACCTTACGGAGCTTAAGACCGAATGCCATATTCTCAAATACAGTCATATGAGGATAGAGAGCATAGTTCTGGAATACCATTGCGATATCTCTGTCCTTAGGAGCAACGTCATTAACAAGACGATCGCCGATATAAAGTTCACCTTCGGAAATTTCCTCAAGTCCTGCGATCATACGGAGAGTTGTGGACTTACCGCAGCCTGAAGGACCAACGAGAATGATAAATTCCTTATCCTTGATTTCGAGGTTTACATCTGAAACGGCTACAACGCCGCCCGGGTATTTCTTATAAATTGAACGAAGTGACAAACTTGCCATGTTTATAGGACCTCCTAAATAATTTTGTCTTGCCGTCTGTTCCGGCTATAATAATATAATACCAAATATCGGTATCAAATTTCAAGTCACTTATTTACTAAACTTATAAAAACTTATTTATTAAGTTTGACGAAAAAGCCACAAATTTCCATAAACTGGAAATTTTGATTGAAAATTCTGTCTAAAAATTTTCAACTTCTTTGTGCAACATTTCCCTCCACTCTTCAGGGGCGAGCTTTTCGTCAAGCTTCACTCCGCCTATAGAGATTCGTTTGAGATACAACACCTTGTTGCCTCTTGCTTCCGCCATACGCTTTATTTGGTGGTACATTCCCTCTTTTATGGTTATAAGCACCTCATGTGGGTCTTCAAGAAGCTCTAACCTTGCAGGCATACAGATATCTCCGCCGTCAATTTCAAGTCCCTTTTCAAAGGCGGCTATATCGTTTTCATTTGCCGCTTTTTCGAGCCTTGCGAAATAAGTTTTTTCAACATGATGCTTAGGTGAGAGAATATCGTGTGCAAGCTGACCGTCGTCCGTGATGAAAACGAAGCCCTCGGTATCTTTATCAAGTCTGCCTGCGGGGAAAAGTCCATCTCGGCGGATATTATCGGGGAGAAGCTCAAGGACGGTTTTGGATTCGCCGTCCTTAGTTGAGCAGACAACGCCCTGCGGCTTATTCATCATAATATAGATATGCTTGCGGTAGGTTACTTCTTTACCCTCGGAGGTAACAATGTCCTTTTCGGGGTCGATTTTCATATCAAAGAGCTTTCCGACCGTGCCATTGACGGTGACAACTCTTTTTTTGATAAGCTCCTTGGCTTCAGAGCGTGTTATGCCGAGCTGATTGGAGAGGAATTTATCGAGCCGCTGGATATCCTTTTTTGGAACGCCCATTATTTGCCATCCTTTCTGCCTGAAGTTTTTATATTTCGGTTATATGATTTGTTTTTGGCTTTTTTGGCAACAGAAAATCCGAAATCGCCCAATTTTCTTCCCATAGCGAAGTATTCGCCATGGGAATATGCCATAAGACCTGCCTGCTGGAGGTTTATTTTGCCCTTACTGTCGATATAGCGTTCATCTGCGGAAATAGCGACAACATCTGCGAGGAACATATCATGTGAGCCGAAGGAATGAATCTCCCTGACCTTACATTCGAGTGAAAGAGGACTTTCAGCAATAACAGGTGCGGACACAACGGACGCTTCTTCAAGGGTGAGTCCGCATTTTTTAATTTTATCAATATCCCTGCCGCTTCTTACGCCGACAAAATCCGTTTCACGCACAAGACGTGATGTGGTAAGATTTATGACAAATTCTCCCTTTTCCTTTATAATGGAATGGGAGTGACGGGTTGGGCGAACGGAAATATAGACCATCGGCGGTTTTGTATTAACGATACCTGTCCAGCCGATTGTAAGTACATTTGCGTTATGGATATCTCCGCAGGTCACCATTACTGCGGGCAGTGGTGCGATAACGGCACCTGGGGCTAAAGCTTTTCTTCCCATAATCATATTCCTTATCAAAAATTAATAAATTTCATAGAAAACTGTTGAAATTGGTTTGAAAAAATGGTATACTATTGTAACAGATTATTTCAGAAGGGGTGAGAGGTATGCCAAATGTTCCGTCATTATCTGTAAGTATATCCGAAAATAAAGCCTATTATGAAAGCAAAGAGGGAATGAATTCCCGTATACGCAAGCAGGCTCTTGAACGCAGTATAAATGCGAATGAGCAAAAGCTCGGAGGGCTTGACATAACCGAAAATTCCGAAAGGTCGAAGCTTAACATTGAAATAAGCCGATGCAAAACGGAGCTTTCAAGGCTTGAAAAAACCAGCGAGAAGCAGAAGAACGAGGAAACAGCGGCTGATATAAAAAGGAGATTTGATTCCTTTGAATGCCAGACCTGTAAAAACCGCCGATATAAGGACGAATCTGACGATTCGGGCGTTTCTTTCCAGACTGCTTCGCATATTGATCCGTCTGCGGCATATTCAGCCGTGCGTTCGCATGAAAATGAACACGTTGCACGAAACAGAACTCAGGCAGAGCAGAACGGTCAGAAGATTGCTTATCAGACCGTTACTATCCACCGTGCGATATGCCCCGAATGCGGCAGAAGCTATGTTTCGGGCGGTGTTACACATACAGTAACAAAGGCTGATAACAGCAGCAAATACACGATTGGCAATATTGATCTTGAAAAAGACCCTGTTGGAAGCATTGTTAATGTTGTTGCGTGATGTTCGTGATATTATCCTCCTTATCGGTTTTCTCACCGATAGGGGGATTTTTTTTATTATTTTCGGCTGAAATGGCGAATTGAGTGAGCGGAGAAAGGGGCTTTTCTTCCTTTTTGGAGCTTCTTTCTATTATTTCCTTTGCAAGAGCTGCTCCGTGTTCAAGCGTATAAAATTCGGGAAAGCCCTCCTGCTTGGAAAGCACATCATACATATCACAGCAGGATGACAAGCGGAAATATAACACAGCTCCGACAACAAGGAATGGTGCAACAATGAAATTGAGCCATTCGCCTGTAATCGCTGTTCCGAGGATTGAAAGCATATAAGAAAGCACTGCCGAAAGCACCCATTTTCCATTCATCATATGTGCAAAAAATGACGGCACTGCAACTATTACAGGTATCAGATACATAAAGCCGCTTAACTGAATAACTGTTTTTTGTGCAGAAATTGAATACATAACCGAGAGCAGGTCATACAGAAAAATATATGCCATAAGACCGATACAGAATATGCAGGAATAGAGCCAAGCTGTCTTTCGGCGACGTTCTATTTCCGTGATACATTCACGCTTCTGTTCAAGGGTCATTCCGTTCACCATTGTCGGGTCAAGATTAATGGTTTTTTTAAAGCCTGCCATAAAATCATTCCTTTTCACTATGCAGGATAACATCATCAGCGTGAACAGCTTCGGTTTTATTAAGATAATTATCCCACATTTTCAGTGCGTTATTGTAATTTTCTGTAAATTCCTCATAATTTACGCCGAGTGCGTCACGAGGGATACGGAAGCCTATAAAAAGGCTGTCAGGCATTGTGGTATACTTTATATCCTCCGCAAAGCTTGTGCCTGAGAGCATATAGCCAAGCTGCATACTGTTTTCATCATCGGGATATATAGTACGCATATCAACAAGGACAGGCTCAACAGGATTTCCGTTTTCGCTGACGGTTTCAATTCCGACAGCTGTACAAGCGTCTGCGTCCGCAATAACGATTATTGAATCTCCGCTCTGGAATTCAGCCACAAGCTTTGTCTGATATGATTGATTATAATAAGAACCGGGGTCGTTTTCATCATATATTGCAGGGAGGTAGCTTGCCCTGACGTATATTTCACCATCGCCGTTGAAATCCTCACAATATGGTTCAAACAGCTTTTCTATATCCTCCGTGCGGAACTGAAATTCGGAATCGTTCGCCATTATCATTATCGAAACATCGGGCGAGGTATTATTCAGAACATCCGCAATAAGAAATGTAAACAGCAGTACTATAGCAACAACAGCGAGTACGATATACTTGTTATGATAGAAAAAATTGCCAAGCTTTTCCCAAAATGTGTATTCCTTTACAACTTCTTCTGCGTGTGGAATATCCTCCTCGGAGATTATACCCTGTTTAAGCTTCATAAGCTCTATACGGTCACGCTCGAGCTTCTTTCCGTAGCGTTCACGTTCAATGCGTTCTCTTTCAGCTAGCTCACGAGCCTTTTCAGCTTCCGCTTCAAGCTCTTCACGTTTTTGCTTTTCGTTAAGCTTACGCATATTTTCAAGTACAGATACCTTTCCGCTTACTTCGGTGGTATCATCGTTGGCGATATTTTCTATATCTTCTTTTTTGTTATTTTCCGACATAATGCTCTCCTGTAATAGGTTTTTCTTTAATTTTAAAGCATTTGTTTCATTAAGTCAAGCAAAGTCGGGAAAGTTTTAGGAAATTATCACATATTATCAGCAATTCCTTGGTAGCTTATGCCTGAGTGGAGTTTTTTTCGTATGCAGGCTTTAATATTTGGTCGTATCTCATACACATTGTTTTATAATAAAACTGTTTACGCACAGATGAACATACGGTTATATCCTGATATTGCTCGGGGATGCTGTCTATAAACTCCTTGATTTTGCTCATTTTACTGCCTATAATGGGTACAAGCTTAATTATTGCTTTGTTGAAGCCTTCATATTCTAAATCAACAATATCCTTGACATAGATTTCGTTGCCGTTTTTTGAGTATATTGTTCGTGATGTATCAAGGCTTTGTTGCATTCTTTCCGGCTTTTGCAGGTAAATGCTTAGTTGCTCGTCGGGTAATTTGTTTGAAAAAGCGGCTCCGTTGTCAAATACGGGGGCAAGGCGGTAGCTTCCGTTTTCGTATAATATTCCCCAATTGCCGTTGTTCCTGTCGTTGTTGTTTATCAATGAATCGATAATAATTTGCTCCCAGAATCTTGACTGTATGTCAGTAATCTGTTTTAATACAGGGTTGTATGACAGATGTATCATCATATCGTCTATATCAACAAGGTGAGATGATGAGGTTGATGATAAGCTTGTATCTAATTTTTCTGCAAGCTCCTTGCTGTATACATTTTTTATGGTTCGTATTTCTCGTAAAGAGCCTTCGTTTTTGCAAAAATCTTTGCAGGCTACTACCAGTTTACCATTGCGAATGCCAAGGACAGTATGGTGTACATCTATGCCTAAAATATTATAAATATTACTTCCTATATATTCAGATAGCGGAGAGGTTGTATAAGATGTCAGATTGCCACGCATTCCCCTTGTGCTTTTGGGGTATTTGATGATCCAGTATTCTCCGTCTATTGTGATGCCTTCTTTATCACCTGCACTGCCGCCATAGGTGCCGTTTCGCTCGTTTGTTGCATATGGGTTGAAATCTATAATTTTAGTTTGTTGCATTGTTTTAGTCCTCGTTTTAATGATAATTAAAATTGGGGGATTTTTGTAAATTGCCACAGCTGTTCAATAAGGGTGACCCTGCCCGTGGGTTTTCAGAACGATTTTTTTGTACCACGGAACGGGAAACCCGTCCCCTACATTTTGTTTTGAGTATTACCGTAGCTGTTTGCATTATATACGAAAAAAGCTGTCAGTCATATAAAACCAACAGCTTTTCAATATGGAGCGGATTACGAGGCTCGAACTCGCCTGTTTCGCAGAAACATCTCCACGCTGGCAAGGTGGTGCTTTGCCAGTAGGAGTAAATCCGAATAGCTGTTATTTGATAATATACGAAAAAAGCTGTCAGTCATATGTAACTAACAGCTTTTCAATATGGAGCGGATTACGAGGCTCGAACTCGCTACCTCCACCTT
>CAYOAV010000048.1:0-14018 GCA_964402055.1 uncultured Ruminococcus sp.
GAGCAACCGGCTCATAACCGGTCGGTCCTGGGTTCGAGTCCCCGATGGCCCACCATTTCCCCGTAGGGGTATAGCTCAGCAGGTAGAGCAGCGGTCTCCAAAACCGCGTGTCGTGAGTTCGATTCTTACTGCCCCTGCCATCAAAAAGCCCGCAACTACGTCGGTTGCGGGCTCTTACTTTTTCTTGGGAAACTGAAAAAAGCCGTTTCATAGTACGAAAATAGTACGAGTTGAAAATTTTTTGGCTGAGTTTTTCAGACTTTCAGGAAAAATAGTACGAGTATAGTACGAGTGAGCCGTCAAACGACGTAGAATAGGCATTTTCTGTACTTATTTTTATGCAAACACGATATTTATGTGGTTTTGAGCCGCAGGATACTTTATTTTGAAGTGTCCTGCGGCTTTTTTGTTCGCCTAAATATATGTGAGGTGTGAAATATATGCCCAAAACAGAATTTGACTATTATTACGGTGCGGAATCGGAACAATTTACCTTTGTCCGAGTGCCGAAGGTGCTTTTTACCGATAAGGAACACTTTGGTGGCTTATCCAATGAAGCAAAGCTGTTGTACGGACTGCTGCTTGAACGAATGAGTTTAAGCAGGAAAAACAACTGGATCGACAAGCACAACAGGGTTTACATCATTTTTCCGGTAGAAGAAATTGAGGAGATACTTGATGTTGGTCACGAAAAGGCTCTTAATCTTCTCAAAGAGCTTGACGATCAGTCGGGTATCGGGCTTGTGAAGAAGAAGCGGAGAGGTCTGGGCTTGCCGTCTATTTTGTATGTGAAAAACTTTATTATACATTGTCAGCAGAGTTCGGATAGCACTCCGACATCAAGAAGTACGGAAAGCGGAAGTCAGGAAGTCGGAAAATCGGATTTCAAGAAGTTCGAAAATCAGACTTCTGCAAATCCGAAAAACAGACTTCTTGAAGTACGAAATTCGGACACTAATTATATTGATAAGAATAATATTGAAATGAGTTATATTGAAGATCAATCCGTCAATCTGTCACGGGCAGGCTTTCAGAATTCTTCGCCCGGAGCTGTTGAAAATGACGGGCTGATTGACGGAATAGACAGAACTGCTGTTGAAGAAGCTGTAAAAGTGCAGATTGACTATGACTGTCTTGTATCTCACCAGGATAGTTCGGTTGTGAAAATGGCGGAGGAGATAAAGGACTTAATGGTTGATGTTCTCTGCGGGGAGAGGAGCGTTGTTTCCGAGGGCAGGCGTATTTCGGAAGAAACGGCAAAATCGGCTTACGGAAAGATAACATTTGAACACGTTCAATATGTTCTGCAAAGCCTTGTGAGCTATCCCGAAAAGATAAGCAGGATTGACCGATTTCTTACAACATCGCTGTTCAATTCGGTTTACACTCTGACAAATGCGACCTTTGCAGGGTTTGAACACGATATGGGGTTGAAGATGATTTAGGTGGGTATAAAAAATCACAGCACCTGTTTGAGTGCTGTGAGAGAAATGTGATTGATAAACTGGAATTTGTACTACAAAAGGCAATGTTGCAAGAGATTTTCCACATTCTCTGTGGTACAGAGTTCTTTGTAACGAAAAAAAGCGTGTTTATTTTTATAGGTTTATAGGTTTGTGGACATTTTTACCAGGATTAATTTTGCTGACAAAAAGTTTCACATAAATAATTAAACGTCATTTTCTTTATCGTTGATAATTAGATAGCAAAAAATTATTGAGTAATTGTTTGTTCCATTCATCTTGGCAAATAAAGGTTAACAAAGTATTATCAAAAGAGAGAAGGTATGAACTCCGATCTACTAAAATGTTGGTTGCAGGCTTTGTTACTTGCTTGTCAATAGAACCTACATATAACATATCAAAAATATCATTTTTTCTAATTTTCTGTCCTCGCTCTAACCATGCCTCAAGCAATGTTTCTATGTATTTCGCTTGATGTTTTGAATACCCTTTGCGAAGAAAGATATCAGGAATTTTCGTTTTCGCTTCCCGCATAAATACAGAATTTACCGCAAGAGCATTAACGATTACATTCATAATATTGTTATCAGTAAATCCGTTAGCTCGTGCGTTTGATGCTGACTTGCACATTATAGAATACAAATTACTTTCATTTTCCAAAAACTTTACTACAGTGTCAATAATCATTCTAAAGATAACACAATTTTGCACAAGCAGATCTATATACTTATTCTTCAGATATTGTTGGGATTTATTATTGTCTGCATATCCAGATTTCAATGCATCGGTGAGTTGTGACATATATTCATCGTTCATTTCATTGGACAAGTCTTTTCCAAGATAGTATAGGACTTTATCTTTTGTAGTATTACTTAAAGATGATTGAGATTTGAGATAATGATCTGCATACATCAAACTTATTGTGTAAAGAAATACATAGGCGTGCCTAACCTCTATTTCAATTTTCTTATTCAGTAATTTATATGCGTACTGCTTTAGTATATTGTGATTAGTAGTTAAGTGTAGCATAGTAAGTTCATTCGGTGTGAAACAGTAGCCTTGAAAATTATTGTACACACACATCCCGTTATCTTCTCTAAACGATGCTAATTTTTTTATAGTCCTAGGATCATCTCGAAAATGGACGATTATCTCCATAAATACAGAGGCAGGTAAACTCTTATCAGAGCAAGATCCTAAATAATTCCGAAGTTTTTCTACATCAAAATTTGGAAAGCTTGATGGTAATGGAAGCTTATCTCTACCATAATACCAATAAAAACGCATTTGCATCTAAATAAATCATATAGCTACCCCCTCAAATATTATAAAACATAATTTTGCTTCTTATGTAAACCAAATTTCGTTTCATCGTGCTGTTATACCCAACCATTTTCCAACATTATACCATATCCCAATAAAAAAATCAACAAAAACCACAGAAAGGAAAACACCCCAATGCGAAAAAACAGCCAATACATTTCAATATCCGAATACTGCAAAGTGAACGGTTTGCATACAACAAAATTTTATGAAACGTTAAGCAGACACCCGGAGCTTGCAAAGAAACTGAAAACCAACTCCAAGGGCGAACGTGTGCTTGATGAAAAGGCGATAACGGCGGCAGGAGCAATTCTCCGAAAAGAGAAGAAAGCACAGCTCTGCAAAAGTCCTGTTTCCTCTGCCGCCGATGAAATAAATATTCTTGCGGCAAAAAATGAAGTGCTGCGAAAGGAGGTGGGCAGATTAAAATGTGAGAACGAAAGGCTGAAAGCTGTCTTGACGGACAGAAATGAAAAACGAAGAAAAAACATCGAGATGTAAAAAGGAGGATCCCCAAATGATTTATTACAGAAAAAATGATAAGCACGAAAACCCTGAAATGCCATTCCCCGAAGATTTTGATATTCTGTTTTTCGGTGATTGTGAAAAATTCAAAAAGCCCAAGAGATTTTTCAGGCGTATCGCAGTAATTTTCGCTGTGTGTACCGCTGTCGCAGGTGCGGTTTTGGTTATCCGTCACAATGCGAAGAAGCCGAAAGTGTGAGTTATGAAAAGACTGCTTATAGAAGAAATCGAAAAGCTGGACAGAAATTTTCTTACGCCTGCCGAAGCGGCTGCGGCTATGGAAATTTCACTTTCGACATTTTACCGGAACCGTGAAAAGATGAATCTTCCGACGGTGAGGTCTGGACGGAAGATACATATTCCCAAAGACGCATTCCTTGAATTTCTGCGTTGCGGAAAGACGGGGGACAGGCAGAAGTGAATTTTTCCGAATCGTCAAAGGACGGCATTACAACAGTTTGCTATGGAGAAGTTCGTGAGTGGGATGAGAGAGCGGAAGCGAGAAATCATTTTCTTGAAGCGATGATGAATTCCGACGGTGCGGAACGTGAGAGATACTCAAATGTGTATTTCAAGATTATTCGGGGATTTGATTACTGCACAGACTCTGATTCCGACTGAATTTCTTTCAATGTCACTTCGTTTCCCGGCAGAAACCACCGAAAAATCACCTTTTTCGGTGCTGTCGGGGGACGAGATTGTGATGCGGAGCAATAACGGGGCAGATACCCGCAAGCGTAGAAAAGGTATATACCTTTTCGTTTTGCGTGGCTTAAACACGCAAAATCAGGGACAGCCCTGAAACCCGATAAAATGATAGGAGATGATAAAAATATGCCATACAGAAAAGACAGAATTAAGAAGCTTATCGGATTTTCACCCGATGAATGGAGTGTTGTCTGTAAAAAATCCAAAGCCGCCAAGCTTCGGACAGGAACATATATCCGAAGAATGGCAGTCAATGGCGAGGTCAAAATCTATGAACTGAAAGAGCTTTCAGCTTTGAAGAGAGCATTTCTTTCAATCGGAAACAACGTTAATCAGATCGCAGAAGTTGCAAATTCTTCCGGCTCCGTCTATCTGAAAGACATTGAGGATTTGCAGAACGAGTTCAAATATTTCCGAAGCGTGATGAAAAACTATCTGTTTGAAATTTCGCCGACGTACATTTCGTGAGGTGAGGATTTGCCGATAATCAAACATATTCCGATATATGCGGCTCCGAAAAGACTGCTTTCCTATGTGTCCAATGAAAAGAAAACCGAAAAAACTCTTGTGACGGGACTTAACTGTTCCGTGAATGCGGCCGATGCTTATGAGGATATGAAGTTCAATTTTGAAATGTTCAGCGGTGAGAGATTCTTCAAAAGGTCTGTAAAATCGGACACGGCGAAGCTTGAACGGCAGAAGATCCGACTTCACCACTATATCCAATCATTCAAGCCGGGTGAGGTCACTCCCGAAGAAGCCCATCGGATCGGTGTGGAGTGGGCGGAGAAAGTTTTCGGAAAAAAGCATATGGTACTTTGTGCTACTCATACCGACCGTGGGCATATCCACAACCATTTCGCCGTATGCCCTTATGATATGAACGGAAAGCACTGGCACGCAAACAAGGAAACAATGAGAATGTGCAGGGCAATATCCGATGAAATTGCTCTTGCTCACGGACTTTCGGTTATCGAACACCCGAAGAAAAGCTACTGCCACAAATACGGCGAATACAAAGCAAGGAAAGAGGGGAGATCGTGGAAGCAGAAATTATGCGATGATATTGACAATGCGATTATGAAAGATAACGTCAGGAGCGTTGATGACCTGCTGAAAGAATTGCAGAAGCAGGGGTACGGCATTAAGCGTGGAAAATACATTTCCATAAAGGTTAAGCAGAACCGAAAGCCGATACGAAGCTTTCGTCTTGGTGACGGTTATGCACTTGAACATCTGGAGTACCGCATTGAGCATAAAAATTTGGAAATGCCGCTCTCCGAAGCGTTGAAGTTTTCAGGCATTCAGAGGGAGTATGCTTTGTGTATCAGGCAGATTCAAATTCAGCTTTACCGCCATCCCGAAGCCGAACGTCTGCACTTTGCCACATACAGAGAGGTTGAAAGGTCAAGCTGTCTGCTGTTTTATTTGCGTGATAGCAAAATTCATTCGGCAGATGATTTTCGGAAAGCTGTTTCCGATGCGGAAGCAAAGCTTAAAAATCTGAAAGCCGAAAAGGACAGCCTTACAAAGAAAATTGCCGATGAGAAAAAGCTTATCGGCGATATTCCGAAGTATCTTGAAATTCTCGGTCGCAGACCTTTTCTACCGAAGGACGCAGTAGAGCTTGCACAGTACAATTATCTGAAAGATGCAGGGATAACCTCGCTTGAAGATGCGGACAAGCAAAGACTGATACTTGCCAATATGAAAAATCGGCTTGAAGAGGCTGACGGAAAAATCCGTGAAGCTGTTTCGGAGAAAAAGGCCGCTTCTGAGTTTTATGCCTTGTATGAAAATCAGATGAAGTCCGATTATCAGATTTTGCTTGAACAGGCTAAGGCGGAGATTGAAAATCTTCGGAGAGAGGAAGAATGGCAGAGGGCTGAACTTGAAAGGAGTGAGGTGTTGGAAGAGCGAAAACCGCAGAGCAGGAAGAAAACAGGATTTTCCTTATAAAGAATATGTTCGGAACTTCTCCGAGTTACGTTATGCGAGGTGATTGATTATGCGTTGAAACAGAAAATCGCAGTACCCGTTATGAGTGCTGCGATGAGTGGTCTGCTCGATAAATTGGAATTTGTCAGTAAGATAAGCTCATAATTTACCATTTATTCCAATGGATACGTTCCTTAGTATCAATAACTTTCTGCTTTATTAAAGGAGCATCTTTCTTTGGTTTACCTATACCGATAAAGCAAGGCATAAAATAATCATTTGGAAAATCAAGTACTTTTTTTGCATATTCAGCTTCATTGCCAAGCGGAATTCGCAGAGTACAGCCATAGCCTTCGGCTGTTGAAGCAAGAAATATGTTCTCAATACTGCACCAAATTGATGCAAAACCGTTGAGATGTGATATATTATCAGGATGAAGAATATCTGTTTTCTGCTTTAATAGCGGAATTACAACAACCGAAGCATCCATAAGCATTTTATGCTGCTTCGGGACAGCATCTTTATAAGCGTCTTGCTGTTCATTGTCGTTTAAATTCCAATCCTTTATAAGCTGTTCCATATCTTCATCAGATATACCTTTTGGAATAATATCAAGCAGTTTTGCAACTGTGTTCTTGTCCTGAATCACTATGTAATGCCAGTCTCTCATATGGTCATTTGTAGGAGCTTGCAGTCCTGCATTGATTATTCTTTCAATAACATCAGATGAAATGGCTTCATTTTCAAAATCACGGATTGTTCTTCTTTTTTCTATTGCTTTATAAAACTCCATATTAGTTTTCCTTTCTTCAAATGCTAATCAGCAATTTTATATCAAATTCCGATTTGTCGAGCAGACATATTCAATCTGCTTTTAAAAGCATTATACCATATCAAAATAAAAAAATCAAATATAAAATAAAATCACATTTTCGTTTCTTCCTCGTGCAGGCGGTCAAGCTCGGCATAATACTTATCCAATTCCTCCATGACAAACCGCTTTATTTCGGAGGTGACGGAAACACCACGCATTTCACACCAAGCTTTGTAGTCCCTGAACTCTTCCATTCGGACACGGGTGGAAACGGTGTGCATATTCTCCTTATCCCATTTACGGGCATAACCCTTTTGCTTTTCCGATACAGGCATATTATCACTCTTTCTACTTGCGTAAGTATTTAATATCTTATTATATCACAGCCAAACGAAGAAGTCAATGTGCGCAATGCACCGGAAATTTCCGAAAACTTTGGCTGGGATAACTATTGAAAACTACTGTCGCAAGTAGTAAAATGTAATTGTAAGAAAAAACGAAACAACGAAATGTTCCGGTGGAACATCATCAATGAAAGGAATGTTATTATGGCAGTTAAAATGGAATTCAGACTTTCGGACAGAAGCTTTGACAAGCTCAGGCTTCTCAGGAGAGCGGACGGCGAAACCAATATGACCTTTGACGATTATGCGGAAATGATGTTAAGCAGTCTGATCGACAGAAAGTACCGTGAGTATGACAGGCAGGGACTTATTGGGGAGGCCGAAGATGACTGATGCCAAGAATGAGCTTATCATTGCCAAGACGATTCTTTCGGCACAGGCAGAGATCCTTATCAGCCGTGAAAAAAGGATCAGAAATATCCGTGAAAAAGCGTTAATGGCTTATGCCGAACGCAGAAAGCCGAAGCCACAGCGTAAGCCTATGACCGCCGAAGAACGCAGGGCGGTCTGGAACACACTTAAATATGTAAATAAATGAAAAGAGGTATTTGTTATGTTAAGAATTTCCGATGAAAGCTATGAGAGAGTAACCGAGATCTTGGAGGATATAGGCTGTGCCTGTGAAACCTCCGATTATTATGAGGATTGGGAGGACATTGCAAGATCATCGTTCTGTATTATGGACGATCTTGATGCTGAACGCTTTGAAATGACCTGTGAAGCCATCAGGGAAAAGCTCACCGACCTTAACGATGAAAACAAGAACTATGCCAAAGGCATTCACTCCGCATTTCTCGGCTATCTTAAAGAACGCCGTGACTATCTTGAATTTAACGGCTATTATGACAAGCCCGAACTTCCAGAAGATGCGGACGAGGACGATATTGACCTCTATAATGAAAAAATGGAGAGATATGAAGCTTATGAGGAGCTTATAAATGCTGTTGATAAGTGGATAGAGAAAATGAACAGGCTTGAGCTTGCGTAAGAAAGGATACTGATATGAAAGTTATAACTTTGACGAATATGAAAGGCGGAGTGGGAAAATCAAGCTCCGCAACAGCTCTCTCGGCAATACTTACCGAGCGTGGATACAGAACGCTCCTTATCGACTGCGATCAGCAGTGCAACAGCACTGATACCTACCGTGCGGAAACCGAGGGTGCGGCGACAGTTTATGATGTTCTCCTTGATGACAGCAGGATAAGCGTGGCAGAAGCGGTTCAGCATACCGAGTGCGGTGAAATACTTGCAGGGGACAGTCTGCTCCGTCAGGCGGACGAAAAGCTGAAAGGAAGCGTGGACGGACTTTACCGTATGGCTGACGCTCTGGAGAAGTGCGAGGGGTATGACTACATAATCATTGACACCGCTCCTGCGATGAACTCCATACTGCACAACTGTCTTATTGCCGCAGATGAAGTCATTATCCCTGTTACGGCGGACAGGTATTCTTTGCAGGGACTTTCACAGCTCAACGAAACTATAAAGGCGATAAAGAAGCGTCAGAACCCGAAGCTTACGGTTGCAGGACTTCTTCTCACAAAGTACAACAGCAGGGCAAATCTTTCAAGAGAGGTCAGAGCATCGCTTGAAACCGTTGCGGAGAGTATGAATACAAGGATTTTCGATACTTCTATCCGTGAGTGCATAAAAGTCAAGGAAGCACAGGCACAGAAGCGGACGCTTATAGAATATGCACCGAACTGTACTGCCGCAGAGGATTACAACAGGCTTGCCGATGAGATCATAGGCTGAAAGGGGATAATATTATGGCAAGGAATGTTACAAGCAAATTCGGAGTTGCGGATGGTCTGGACTTCTCCTCCGAACAGGGAATAACGAGCATAGCAATAGACAAGCTTGTTCCGTACTGCAATCACAGATTCACGCTTTATAAGGGCGAACGTCTGGAAGATATGATTCAGAGCATTACAAAGAACGGCGTTATTACTCCTATCATAGTAAGAACTATGGAGAACGGCAAGTATGAGATATTGTCGGGACACAACAGAGTTTATGCGGCAGGACAGGCAGGACTTACGACTGTTCCTGCTGTTGTAAAGACTGATCTGTCCGATGAAGATGCAGAAATTTATGTTGTGGAAACGAACCTTATTCAGAGGGGCTTCAAGGACTTGAAGATAAGCGAACAGGCTTTTGCGGTGGGACTTCGGTACAACAAGCTTTTTGACGAACGCAAGCTTAAAGGCATCAATGATGAGCTGTATCTGATAGAAAACGGAAAAACCAAGCCGAAAGAAGATGTTCCAATGGAACATTCGACTACAAGAGAAGCCACGGCAGAGCAGTACGGCATCAGTTCGGCAACGGTGGCAAGGCTTTTGAGGGTGAACAAGCTTATTGATGAGTTCAAGGAGCTTGTGGACAAAGAAAATATCAAGCTCCGTTCCGCCGTTGATATATCCTTTATGACCGAGGAACAGCAGAAGCTCACATATTCGGTTATGGAAAAGCTGAGTGTTACCGTTATTGATATGAAAACGGCAAAACAGCTTCGGGAGATAGTTTCATCATACGCTGTTGTAACCGAAGAATTGATAAAGGAAGTTTTCACAGGTGAATACGGGAAAGAGGACACCGCACCGAAGGACAAGGGAGAGAAGATAACGCTCCCGACAGCTACATATAAGCGGTATTTAAGCAGTTATTCAAAGAAAGAAGCGAATGAAATAATCGAAAAGGCACTTGCTCTTTATTTTGAGCAGACAAACGTATAATGGAGGTAAATCAATATGGAAAACAAGGTTATTGTTCAGGGCAGGGTAGTTGAAGTGACTATGCTCAGAAAAACAGGCAGAATGCTTGATTGGTTCGGTGTGAAGATAAGGACAGCGGACGGTTCGGGGGTTACTGTTGAGTGCGAAGCGAGTGAGCTTGACAAAAGACTGTTTCCCGATATGAAGATAACGGTGCTTGCTTACCGTACCAATATGGGTGAGGACGGAGAGCCTGCGGATCGCATTGTGGCTAAGACTTTGAATTACTGATATTTATGAAATGAGCTGAGTATTATGTTCCGGTTGAACATAATACTCAGTATAATTTGTTAAAAAGGGCAGCCAATGATTATTTTTCGACAATAAGCTATTTACTTCTGCAAAATATTATGTTACAATTAATGGTATAGCCATAATTTTCAAGTGCGGTAAGGGGAGTTGTTTATGATAATGGCTGCAATATGTGATGATGAAAATAATGTATGCAGTGCAATAGAAAAAATGCTTTTCAAGGCAGCAATGCAGCTTAACCTACAGATCCAAACTGATGTATATTATAGCGGTGAAAGACTGTGCGAGCGTCTTGAAGCAGGAGAATATTATGATATAATTTTTCTGGATATAGAACTGGAATCCCAAAATGGTGTTGAGGTTGGTCATTTTATTCGCAATAAGCTTGTAAATGATGCTGTTCAAATCGCATATATTTCCGGCAAAACTCATTATGCAATGAAACTTTTTAAGATAAGCCCCATTGATTTCCTCGTTAAGCCTGTGGAATATGAGCAATTATATGATGTTGTGTGCAAGCTGGTAAGGATCAAAAAAATATATGCCGACACATTCAGCTATAAGATAGGCTACGATACATACAATGAAAAAGTACAAAATATTCTTTACTTTGAAAGTAGAGACCGAAAGGTTGCAATAGTTACATTTAAAAATACGGTTGAGTTTTACGGTTCATTGGATGACATATATCAGCTGCTTAAAAATTGGGGGTTTGTCATTATACATCGCTCATATCTTATAAATTATAACAATGTAAGATCGTTTAAATATGACAGCGTGACAATGCTTAACGGCAAAACATTGCAAATATCTCAGTCCAAAAGAAAGTATCTCCGTGATCTTCAGATCAGTCTTGAAATGAAAGAAAACAGGAGTCTTTGAGGGAAGTGTAAAATATCAGTGATAAGTTTACGGGAAGGAGGAATATTACAATGTCACCTGTAATAACCAATATTATTTATATTATAATCAACTGTTTTACAGCATTTACTATACACCGCTTTATGAACGTATTTTTTGAAGAACGGAACTGCCAAAAATGGCAGTTAACAGCGGCATATTTTTTTTATCCGCTTATTACATCAACCGTATATTTAATATGGGGTATTCCGATTATAACATTTTTATGCAACATTCTGTCACTTTCTTTTATTGCAGCTTTATATAAAGGCTCAGTAAAAAAGAAAATATCATCGGTGTTTTTCATTTATTTGTTTATGTATGTCATAGAGCTTATATTTATTGCTGCTTCAGGAATCAATAAAATAAATATAACTGACAGGAGTGAGCAGATACAGCTTGTATGGCATATTTTAGCCAGTTTGATCACATTTTTAGCCTCTGTTTTAGCGGGAGGGTTTAAAAATATAAAGGAGCACAAATACACTTCCAATATGCTGTTCGTTTCAGGAATAATTGTTCCGTCATTTTCTGCATATCTTATTCTTGCAATTTTCGAAACAGGTCAGGCCAAGCAGAGTACGGCAATAATTTCCATTATTTTTATATTTGCAATAAATGTTATAGTTTTTTATCTGTATGATGCGCTTTCGCTTTCTTATGAGCAGCGTATAAAAACTGAGCTTATTAATCAGGAACGTGAGCTTTACTATAATCAGTGTGAAATTATGCACACGACATCGAAAGAAATTGCAGGGCTGCAGCATGATATGAAAAATCACTTTTTTGCTCTGCATGAATTGATAGACGGAGGTGAGTATTCAAAGGCAAAAGATTACATTTTTGAACTTGCAGAAAAATCTTCCGGTCAGACAATAATATGCGATACAGGAAATATTGTTATTGACAGCATAATAAATTACAAATTTCGCAACAAAGAAAGTCTTGGTATTGACGTATCTGTCGATGCAGTTATTCCTGAGCAAATAAATATTGATGTTGCCGATGAGGTCACTCTTTTCGGAAATCTGATAGATAATGCAATAACTGCCGTAGAAAAATGCGAGTTCGGCAAAAAAGTTTCAATAAGCCTTCAATTCAGTAAAAATAGACTTTTTATTGTTATTTCAAACACTTATGACGGTTGTGTTGAGTATAGAAACGGAACGATTGTAAGTACAAAAAAGGAAAAGGATTCGCATGGATACGGCATAAAAAATGTACGCACCGCATTGGAAAAATACAATGGCGTTTTGCGGCTTGAGCACAATCAAACTGAATTTACGGCCAAAGTTATACTTTATCTGAATGACAGTCAGTGAAATTAATTTTTTAGCCACAAAAATCGGATAATAAAAGATGCAGTTATCTTTTGCGATGACTGCATTTTTTATGGTTAAATTTATTATTGTTATGATAAAAAATCTTAGTTTACTGCAAAAGAGTCTATAATTCACTGCATTATTACGTGCAATGTCAAATTATGTGATAAACTTATACTACCCCAAAATTTATAGAAACGGAGGATTATAAAATGAAAAAAATTTTGAAAAAGGCTTGCAAGGCGGCAGCATCCGCAGCACTTACAGCTACTAAGGTTACTGTTAACTCGACATGCGTATTTTATATGCATCAGTCAAAGCTTCCGGCAAATGCAAAGAAACTTCGCAAATTCTGATTCCGGTATGAGAAACGGCGTTTTCTGAATAGTAAACGCCGTTTTTTATAAGCAAAAATGTAAAATTGGAGGAAAAACTATGAAATCTATATTTTCAAATAGAGTAATCAAAAA
Source organism: uncultured Ruminococcus sp. (assembly GCA_964402055.1). Classification (GTDB taxonomy): domain Bacteria; phylum Bacillota; class Clostridia; order Oscillospirales; family Ruminococcaceae; genus UMGS363. Next base: position 12,900 of record CAYOAV010000048.1, read on the forward strand.
AATTGCCGCAGCTGTAATGGCATTGGCTATGGTAGTAAGCATGGCATCAGCTGCCGGAATAAACACTTATGCCGAGGAAGAAGCTCCTGTCCTGTATCTTGAGGTCAGCAGTACTCTTACTGCGCAGGACAGCTTTGCATGGACAGCGTATGATCACTATAATTATCGGGATTATTATCTTCCTACTTTGCCGCAGCATATTACATATGAAGGCAATAATATTAAAATGATTGGTTATAGCAGAGATGCTTTTAAAGATTTTCTGTTTGTTGAGGATGATAATGATTCAAGGAAAATATTATCATTCGATTTGCAGAGGGACAGTTCAAGCTGGCATACAGTAGAAAGCGGTGGGTTCCTTTTTAATTCGTCCATAAAAAATGGAATGCTTCAAGGCTTTGCTGTACTTGTAACAGGTTCAGGTATGCAGCTTGTACACTTAACAGGTGTAAATGTAAATAATTTTCGTAACGGAAAATACTCGACAATAGCTTCAACAGGAAAATTATTGGGTTCATATTCCATGTCTGCTCCCTATCAGAAACATCATATAAAAATTGAAGCAAGTAAAAATACAGTATCAGTATGGGACGATGACAGACTTGTTATTGATAAGTATGAGCTCCCTGAAAATGATTACGGTTATGGTTACGGCCCGATTACCAGCTATTACTCTCACGCCTGCAGCCAACAGTCCTCTTTCACATTTTCCAATATAAAAATGGAAACTGTAATAGGCTACTATATTAAACTCGAAACTGTTCCCGATGAATGGGGTTATACAGAGGATTACTGGAAAGAAACTTTTACCCTTACAAATGTTGAATACACACCATCGGAAGATGAAATCATTACGAATTTTGACGAATATCCGCTGTTTAAAAACGCTAAGGATATGGTTCTTGTTTATCCGGATGGAACATATGAAATAATTCCATGGAAAAATGGTAAAGCCGATTATGCCAATGCGAAACGCTACATAAATGTTCTTGACCAGGATGTCGATGTGGGACTGGTCAAGCTTGAAGTTGGCGAACGGATAATTGGCGCATACGCAGAATAAAACTCAGGAGGAAAAAAGCATGAAAAAGGAAAGCAAAAGAGTAACCGCTCTGACAA
>CAYOAV010000049.1:0-13209 GCA_964402055.1 uncultured Ruminococcus sp.
AGCAGATACGGCAAATACCGTATTTTCTCATATATGCGTGAGGTCTGCCGCAGATTTTGCATCTGTTATAAGCTCTTGTGGAAAACTTAGGAGTCTTCTGCTGCTTCAGCTTCATTGCCAGTTTAGCCATTTTTAATTAACCCTCCTAAATAATTACTTGATGAATGGAGCGCCCATAAGCTCAAGAAGAGCCTTTGCTTCTTCATCTGTGTTAGCGGTTGTGATGATGTTGATATCCATACCGCGAACCTTGTCGATTTTATCGTACTCGATTTCAGGGAAAATAAGCTGTTCCTTGATACCAGTTGAGTAGTTTCCTCTTCCGTCGAAGGAATTAGCGCTGATACCTCTGAAGTCACGAACACGAGGGAACGCAACATTGAAAAGTCTGTCGAGGAATTCGTACATCTTTTCGCTTCTGAGAGTAACCTTAACACCGATAGGCATACCTTCACGGAGCTTGAAGTTAGCTACTGACTTCTTAGCACGGCAAACAACAGGCTTCTGACCTGTGATAGCAGCGAGATCAGTCATAATAGCGTCGATAACCTTTGCATTATCCTTTGCTTCGCCCGCACCGACATTGATAACAACCTTGTCGATCTTAGGGATCTGCATAACACTCTTGTACTCGAACTTTTTCATTAAAGCAGGAGCAACTGTGCTGACATAAAGTTCTTTTAAATTAGATGCCATTTCAATTTCTCCTTTCCTTAATATGTCTTACCGCAGTCTGCATTCTTGCAAACTCTTGACTTTGTACCATCAGCCTCGATCTTGTGACCGATTCTTGTAGGCTTGCCACAGTGTGGGCAAACGATCATTACCTTTGAAGCATACATAGGAGCCTCGCACTTTACAATGCCGCCCTGCTGTCCCATCTGTCTGGGCTTAACGTGCTTTGTAGCGATGTTAAGACCTTCAACGATAACCTTTTTCTCCTTAGGAGAAACTTCCAAAACCTTGCCGCGTTCGCCCTTGTCGTTACCAGAAATAATAACAACGGTGTCGCCGGTTTTAACGTGAAGCTTATTCATTTCAGGACACCTCCTTAAAGTACTTCAGGAGCAAGTGAAAGGATCTTGGTGTATTCTTTATCTCTGAGCTCACGAGCAACAGGTCCAAAGATACGGGTACCCTTCGGGTTCTTGTCTTCCTTGATAATAACAGCAGCATTCTCATCAAATCTGATGTAGGTTCCGTCTTCACGACGAACGCCCTTAGCGGAACGAACGATTACTGCCTTAACAACGTCGCCTTTTTTAACAACGCCGCCTGGTGTTGCTTTCTTAACTGAAGCAACAACAACGTCACCGATATTAGCATATCTTCTGCGAGTGCCGCCGAGAACTCTGATACACATAAGCTCCTTAGCACCTGTATTATCAGCGACCTTTAAATAAGTCTGCATCTGTACCACAGTGCAACTACTCCTTCCCGTTTTTACAGAGCATATGGCAGGAAGCACCCATACCAGGTCAGCCTTCTGCCTAACTCATATAAATAAATTTGTAATATTCAACAGTCTGATTAGCTCAACGCTCCCGGGTGTTTCGTGCTACAGCACATACCAACTCCCAAAATATCAGCTATCACCAAGAAAACATTATAGCATAGTTGCCCCTTGTTGTCAATCGGCATTTTTGCCAAAAACAAGGGACAATATGATATATTTTTTACTTAGCCTGTTCAATAACCTTTACTAAACGCCATCTCTTATCCTTGGAGATAGGACGGGTTTCCATAATTTCAACACGGTCGCCAATGTTGCAAACGTTATTTTCATCATGAGCCTTAAGCTTAACAGTTCTCTTGATAGTTTTCTTATAAAGAGGATGCTTAACGCTGTCTATGATAGCAACAACGATTGTCTTATCCATTTTGTTGGAAACAACCTTACCGACTCTTGTTTTTCTAAGATTTCTCTCATCAGCCATCTTCAAAACCCTCCTTCACTTACTGCTGTGCCTTGGAACGCTCAACAAGAATAGTCTTGATACGAGCAATATCCTTCTTGACAGCCTTAAGACGTGTTGGATTGTCAAGCTGATTTACAGCGAGCTGAAAACGGAGAGCAAAAAGCTCCTTCTTGAGGTCAACAAGCTTGTTTTCAAGCTCAATATCAGTCATTTCTCTAACTTCTGCTGCCTTCATTATACGCTCGCCTCCTCTTCTGCCTGACGCTTAACGAATTTGCACTTAATAGGGAGCTTGTGAGCTGCAAGACGCATAGCTTCACGAGCCTGTTCCTCGGAAACGCCATTGATCTCGAAAAGAACTCTGCCCGGCTTAACTACTGCAACCCAGTATTCGGGAGAACCCTTACCTGAACCCATTCGAGTTTCAGCAGGCTTTTCTGTGATTGGCTTGTCGGGGAAAATCTTTATCCAAACCTGACCGCCACGCTTGATGTAACGTGTCATAGCGATACGGGCAGCTTCGATTTGGTTAGAGGTAATCCATGCAGGTTCAAGAGCCTGAAGACCGAACTCGCCGTATGAAACAACGTTACCTCTTGTAGCCTTACCTGTAAGTCTGCCTCTCTGTACTCTTCTGTACTTAACTCTCTTTGGAAGAAGCATTACTGGTTACCTCCTTCTCTTTTTTCTGAACGGTTTCTGCCGCCGTTAGAACGGGGTCTGTCACCGTTAGCTCTTCTGGGCTTTCTTTCAGCCTTTTCAGGAGCTGCCTTAGTAGCATTGATGTCGCCCTTAAGAACTTCGCCCTTGTAGATCCATACCTTTACACCAATCTTACCGTAGGTTGTGTTAGCCTCAGCAAAACCATAGTCGATATCAGCACGGATTGTCTGAAGAGGAATTGTACCCTCATGATATGTTTCTGAACGAGCGATTTCAGCACCGCCAAGACGGCCGCCGCACTTAACCTTGATACCCTTAGCACCAAGCTTCATAGCTCTGCCGATGGACTGCTTCATAGCTCTTCTGAATGAAACACGGTTCTCGAGCTGTGCAGCGATGTTCTCTGCAACGAGCTGAGCGTTCATATCAGGGGATTTAACTTCAACAATGTTGATAGCAACGGACTTGCCGATCATCTTTTCAACATTAGCTCTGATCTTTTCGATGTTCTCGCCGCCTCTGCCGATAACAATACCTGGCTTAGCGCACTGAACATGGATTCTAACCTTATCAGCAAATCTTTCGATCTCGATCTTAGGAACGCCTGCTGCATAAAGTTCTTTTTTGATATAATTACGAACATTGTAATCTTCTACGAGGGTATCGCCGAAAGTTGCTTTGTTAGCAAACCAGCGGGAATCCCAATCCTTGATTACGCCTACACGAAGACCGTGGGGATTAACTTTCTGTCCCATTTAGTTTACTCCTTTCGACTTATTCCTTTTCCTTTACCACAAGAGTAACATGAGATGTTCTCTTGAGGATACGGAATGCTCTGCCCTGTGCTCTTGGCATGATTCTCTTCATTGTAGGACCGGGGCATACGAAGCACTCGGAAACATAAAGATTATTTTTATCCATACCAAAATTATTTTCTGCATTTGCGATTGCGGATTTGAGAAGCTTCTCCAGATATTCACAAGCAGATTTAGGTGTGTGTTTTAAAATCGCCATAGCTGTTTCAACGTCTTTGCCTCTGATAAGGTCAAGAACGATCTGAACCTTACGAGGTGCTATGCGAGCATTTTTAAGATATGCTCTTGCTTCCATTCTAAATTCTCCTCTCTGCCTTATTACTTACCGTTGTTGGATGTCTTTGAACCCGCATGACCCTTATAGGTTCTTGTAGGTGCGAATTCACCAAGTCTATGACCAACCATATCCTCGGTAACATATACTGGAACGTGCTTTCTGCCGTCATGAACTGCAAATGTATGACCTACGAAATCAGGGAAAATTGTTGAAGCTCTGCTCCAGGTCTTAAGAACCTTCTTTTCACCTGCTTCGTTCATAGCGATAACTCTCTTCAAAAGAGCTTCCTGGACATATGGTCCTTTTTTAACGCTTCTGCTCATTGGTTTTCCTCCCCTCTCATAATCAGAGGCAAGATGCCGGGAGCATTTTCGCTCCGACATTCCTCTTTACGATTCCTATGAGTGAAATTATAGTTGATTTAAAATTACTTGCCGTTTCTTCTCTTAACGATGAACTTATCAGTTCTGTTATGAGTAGCTCTGGTCTTGTATCCAAGTGCTGGCTTACCCCAAGGAGTAACAGGGCCTGGACGACCAACAGGTGACTTACCTTCACCACCACCGTGTGGGTGGTCGCAGGGGTTCATTACAGAACCTCTTACAGTAGGTCTGATACCTCTGTGGCGTGTTTTACCAGCCTTACCGAGGTTTACGTTTTCGTGGTCAATGTTAGAAACCTGACCGATAGAAGCCATACAGCCTGCAGGGATCTTTCTCATCTCGCCTGAAGGAAGTCTTACGAGAACGTAGCTGTCTTCCTTACCCATGAGCTGAGCCATATTACCAGCTGCACGAACGAGCTGTGCACCCTTACCAGGATAAAGCTCAATGTTGTGGATAAAAGTACCAACAGGGATATTAGCAAGAGCAAGAGCGTTGCCAGGCTTGATATCGGAGTCAGCACCTGCACGGATAACATCACCAACAGCAAGTCCGTTAGGAGCGATGATGTATCTCTTCTCACCGTCCTCATACTGAACGAGAGCGATGAATGCACTTCTGTTAGGATCGTACTCAAGAGTAAGAACAGTAGCGTTCATGCCCTGCTTATCTCTCTTGAAGTCGATGATTCTATATTTTCTTCTGTTTCCGCCGCCTCTGTGACGAACAGTGATTCTGCCGTAGCTGTTTCTGCCGGCATTCTTCTTAATGGGAGCGAGAAGGCTCTTTTCGGGAGCTACCTTAGAAAGACCGCTGTAATCGGTGACAGTCATCTGACGTCTTGAAGCAGTGGTAGGCTTGTAAACTTTAATAGCCATAGTAGTTCAATCTCCTTTATAAATTTGCGATGTTTTGCGGAAGCTGTTTCTTCCATACTTACTCAATGCCCTTGGGCTAAGGAGTAAAAGCCTGAGCGGGCCTTACATCATGCCATCGAAGAATTCGATGGTCTTTGAATCAGCTGTAAGAGTAACGATTGCCTTCTTCCAGGAAGCTGTATAGCCGGCATTCATACCCATTCTCTTGTAATGTCCTCTTACGTTCATGGTGTTTACATCAGCAACCTTAACGCCGAAAAGCTCTTCAACAGCCTTAGCTATCTGAACCTTGTTAGCGTTCTTAGCTACCTTGAAAGTGTACTTACCATTCTGAAGACCGGACATACTTTTTTCTGTGATAATCGGCTTGATTACGATATCCTGTGCGAACATTATGCGTACACCTCCTCAATCTTAGCTACAGCATCCTTAACAACGATGAACTTTTCAGCGTTGAGAATGTCGTATACATTGATCGTGTTAACGAGAGCTGTCTTAACACCAGGGATGTTTGCAGCACTCTTGATTACGAAGCTGTCATTTTCGGAAAGAACGATGAGAGCCTTCTTGCCCTCTGCTTCGATTGCCTTGAGCATATTAACAACAGTCTTTGTCTTATATGCCTCCATCTTGATGGAATCAAGAACGATCATATTGTTATCTGCTACCTTAACGGACATTGCAGACTTCATAGCAAGTCTTTTTAACTTCTTATTAACAGTGAAACGGTAGCTTCTTGGCTTAGGACCGAGAGCGACACCACCGTGTGTCCACTGAGGAGCTCTTGTTGAGCCCTGTCTTGCGTGGCCAGTGCCCTTCTGTCTCCAGGGCTTTCTGCCGCCGCCTCTAACCTCTGTACGGGTGAGAGTAGACTGTGTACCCTGACGCTGATTTGCGAGGTAGTTTACTACCATTGTGTGCATAGCAGCCTCATTAGGTGTGATACCGAAAATTGCATCTGACAGCTCAATGTTGGAAACCTCTTTACCTGTCATATCGAGAACTTTCATATTAGGCATTGTTGCTTCCTCCTTCCATTAAGCTTTTTTCTTTACGCAGTCACAGATAGTAACAATTCCGTTCTTAGGACCGGGGATTGCACCCTTGATTGCGATAAGATTGTTTTCTGCGTCAATCTTGACAATTTCAAGATTCTGAATAGTAACCTTTTCTGCACCCATGTGACCTGCAAGCTTCTTGCCCTTAAAGATACGAGAAGGTGAGGAGCAGGCACCCATAGAACCAGCCTGTCTGTGAACAGGGCCTGTACCGTGAGTTTCCTTAAGCGAGTGCTGGTTGTTCTTCTTGATTGTGCCCTGGAAGCCCTTACCCTTTGAAGTACCGCATACATCAACGATGTCGCCAACCTCAAAAGTATCTGCCTTCAGAACTGCACCGACCTCAATAGTATCTGCACCGTCAAGCTTGAACTCCTTAAGAGTTCTCTTGAGAGGAGCGTCAGCCTTTGCAAAGTGACCCTTCATAGGCTTGTTTGCAAGCTTTTCTCTGAGATCGCCAAAGCCGAGCTGTACTGCACTGTAGCCGTCATTTTCAACAGTTTTCTTCTGTACGACTACGCAAGGGCCGGCTTCTACAACTGTCAAGGGAATAACCTTGTTAGTTGCTTCGTCGAAAATCTGTGTCATACCGATTTTCTTACCGATGATTGCCTTTGTCATGATTTTTCCTCCTATTGGTTATTGGTTGTGTTTCCACAACATGACCTGCGGATCAACATTTTCGGAAATGGAAAGCTGTCGCTTACTTGATTTCCATTACGATGTCAACGCCGGCAGGAAGTTCAAGACCCTGTAAAGCCTCTGTTGTCTTTGCAGTAGGTCTTATAACGTCGATGAGTCTTTTGTGGGTGCGAAGCTCAAACTGCTCACGGCTGTCCTTGTACTTATGAACAGCACGGAGGATTGTTACGATCTCCTTATCAGTAGGAAGCGGGATAGGACCCGAAACTCTTGCACCACTGCGCTTTGCTGCCTCTACGATCTTAGCTGCTGCTGCATCTACAACCGCATGGTCAAAGCCCTTGATTCTGATTCTGATTTTTTCATTGACTGCCACTTAGAATCGCCTCCTTAAGCAAATTAAATAATGTAGAGGGGACAATGTAATGTTCAACGCTACCGTGTGTATCGCATAACCTATATAAAAAATTCCGAAAAAATCACTTTTTACGGAACAAGGCTTATAAAAACACACAAAACCTACCTATCAGCATAAAATCTGCCAACGGTTTAAGCACTCACAGTGTTGATATTACAGCCGCCCGGTTTAAAATCGGACATACTCCATGAAAATTCCCCGACATACCGCCGGCCACCTTTCACTTCAACGCATATCTTGTTGCAGTCACGCAATATGTATTATAACACACTTATTTTCCCATTTCAAGTATTTTTTCAAATTTCCCGAAATTTAAAAATAGAATTTTCGCCCAAATTCAACCGCATTTTTAGTTATTTCACACAAATTATTGATTTTTTTGCATTAAACAGCTTTTTTACGTCAAATATATCTTTTTTTATAGCAAAAACAGAACTATCCCGTCCGAAAACCACTTCCGAACGGAACAATTCTGCATTTTCTTATTCTCCGAATGACACGCCAAGCTCCTTAGCCGTAATAACAAGCTGATTATCGGGAGTAACAAACTTTGTCTTTCCTGCAACATCAATAAGCTTGTTTTCGGTTATTTTTCCATCAACCATCGCAACGGAGTAACCGTATTTTCCTGCTTTTATAAGGCTTGCGGCTCTTACACCGAACTTTGTTGCCAAAACTCTGTCGTAAGCAGACGGACTGCCGCCTCTGAGCATATGCCCAGGAACGCATACTCTTGCTTCAATGCCTGTTTCAGCCTGAACCTGTGCGGCAATACGGGAGGTAGCCGTGATAATTCCTGCTTCCTGTCTGCGTTTCGCGCGTTCTTTTTTCTTAAGCTTAGCCTCATCCTTATCGAAAGCACCCTCTGCAACCGCAACGATCGAAAAAGTCTTTCCTGCCTTTGATCTTTTCTCAACAGCTTCACATATACTATCAATATCATACGGAATTTCAGGAATTACGATTATATCAGCACCGCCTGCAATGCCCGAATAAAGTGTAAGCCAGCCAGCCTTATTTCCCATTATCTCAACCATAAGTATTCTGCTGTGGGAAGCGGCTGTTGTATGCAGTCTGTCAATAACGTCCGTAGCCGTATCAACAGCGGTATGGAATCCGAAGGTAACGTCCGTTCCGAAAATATCGTTGTCAATAGTTTTCGGCAGACCTATAACATTAAGTCCCTCCTCGGAAAGAAGATTAGCCGTTTTATGTGTGCCGTTTCCTCCGAGAGTGAGCAGACAATCAAGCTTCTGTGCCTTGTAGGTGTCCTTCATAGCCTTGACCTTATCAACGTTATCCTCGCCGATAACGGACATCATCTTGAACGGCTGACGCTTTGTTCCGAGAATAGTACCGCCCTGCGTAAGTATTCCCGAAAATTCGGAGGGCTTCATATCTCTTGCAATGTTGTTGATAAGACCGTAATAGCCGTTCTGAATACCGACTATCTCAACATTATCCTCGCCCATTTCCTCAAAGCAAGCCTTAGCAACACCTCTGATAGTTGCATTAAGACCTGGACAATCGCCGCCGCTTGTAAGAATGCCTATTCTTCTTTTTGCCATAAAAGACACATCCTTTCGCCGAATTTATTTTACATTTACGGAAAGCTGTGACTGCTGCTGCGTCTGTTCAGCCTTCATCTTCATAAATTCCTCAAACTTATCCGCAGGCATCGGCTTACCGAAGAAATAACCCTGTGCAAGATCGCAGCCTGACCGTTTGAGTATATCTACCTGACCTGGGGTTTCGATTCCCTCGGCGATAGTTTCTATCTTCTTGGATTTTGCAATTCTTATAACAGCTGAAACGATCTCTCTTGATATCTCATCGTCCTCAAGATACATTACAAAGGAACGATCGAGCTTCAACAAAGTTATCGGAAGTATCTGAATATAGCTCAACGACGAATAGCCTGTTCCGAAATCGTCCATTGAAAGCTTTATTCCAAGAGCCTTTATTTCATTCATCTGAGCAACAGCGTGGTCAATATCCTTAAGAGCCAACGATTCCGTAAGCTCAACATCAAGCCACTGCGGTTCCATACCCGTTTCCTCAAGGGTCTTTTTTATCGCCTCGGTAACATTTGTCTGATAGAAATCAACAGCGGTAAGGTTTATCGAAACAGTTATCGGAGGATATCCCTTATCCTGCCATTCCTTATTCTGTCTACAAGCCTCGTGCAGAACAAAACGGCTTATTTTCGTGATAAGCATAGAACTTTCCGCAACAGGGATAAAGCTTCCAGGGGGAACTATAGTACCATCAGGCTTTATCCAGCGTATAAGAGCCTCCATACCAGTAAGGCAGCCTGTATTCAGGTCTATCTTCGGCTGATAATAAAGCACAAGCTCATTATTTTCAATAGCCGCCGCAAGCTCCTTTTCGATAACATTGCTCTTGATTATCTTATCATGAACCTCACGGTCATATCTTACTATACTGCCCTTTGTTCCGTCCGAATGTGAAAGTGCAAATTCAGCACGGTCAAGAACCTGTAAAAAGTCGCTTCCACCGTCCGACATTCTGCAATAGCCTGCCGAACAGGTTGCGGTCTGCGTAGAGAAATTCTCCTCGGAGAATGCCGCAAAATCCTTCTGAATACGCTTTACAATATTTACAGGCAGCTCCTCATCGCCATTATCCTTGATTATAACAGCGAAATTATCACCGCCGATTCTCGCTCCGAGTGCAAGATCACCGATAGTATTTGTGATTATAGACGCAAACTCACAGAGAAGCCTGTTGCCGTTCTGATATCCGCAGGTATCGTTTATAATATGGAAATCATCAATATCGAAAATAATTATCCAATAATCACGCTTTTCGCCCTCAACGGAATCGAACAGCCTGAATGTTTCCTCGCCTGTAACAATGAACTTATTACGGTTATAAATCTGCGTTACATCGTCAATGTAAGCCATTTTTTCGATGATAAGATCCTTTTCCCTGTCATCATTTATATCAATGACCGCACCGCCTATTGTTGCAAGACGGATATTCTGACAAGGTGTTACCTTATATCTGTACTGAAGCCAGCGGTAATTATCGCTTCCCTTTGGCTTCATACGGAACTCGGCTGAATATATCTCCCCTGCCTTAGCAGGATTTTTCATTGTCATAGTCCTTCTGAGCATATCGACAACAGTTCTGTCATCGGGATAAATAAACTCCCTCAATTCATCGAAGCTGATATATTCTGCATCAAAGCCGCCCATCTGACGGAACTGCTCGGAGGTATAGAGCCTGTATTCGTTAGCGTCCTTAAGCATAAGACCCACGCCCGAATACTCCATAGCCATAGTGAACCTACTTTCGGACGAAGCAAGTGCGTTGGCATAATTAGTCAGCTCTTCCTTCATTCTTGCATTTTCGGAAAGGTCGTGACCAATGGAGAGAAGTATATATTTCGGGATGTCATTTCCACGTTTTTCAACGAACATCAGCGAGGTATTCCAGATAGTAGCAACCTTTGCACCTGTTTTCGTTATAACAGTGAACTCTTCATCCCTGTTATTTATGATAGACTGTAGGCTTGGAGCAAAAGCGTCCTTCGGAAGGAGCTTCTGAATATTTTTCGCATTATCACGAAGATCGTCAGCAGTGTAGCCCGTAACAGAGGTCAACTCGGAATTAACTTCAATCTCATGGAAATTACTTTCCCAGATTATAGCCATAGCGTTAAGGCTCTGAACAATATCAGAAAGATAGCTTTTCTGCTTTGCACTTCTTAATTTTTCGTGACGCTTCATAACGGCGGCAATGACACAGCCTGATATAACCGCAAATACGGCATAAACTATTATTACCGCAGGAATATACTCAGGCATACTAAGAGCAATGATAAGTGCGGCAAGAGCTGTCGCTATATAAGACAGAGCAATAATTAACCCCGAATAATTTTTTTGCATACAGATCTCCCCTCTTAAAATATTGAATTTACAGACATTATTGGTACAAATACAAAACAAAAAATCAAGTTTTGCTGCTATGATAAATATATACAATAAGGGCATTTTGCCATAATATACTAAATTAATAATACTATTTATTTTCGTTTTTGTCAAGGCATACAGAATAAAAGCTTAAATTTACGCTGAAATTTCACATATCTTTCATATTTACATGGTAAAATATCTTTAAGAAAATTATTGAACGGGAGATGACTGTATGCAAAGAATACTGATAGTTGACGATGAAAAAATGATAAGAAATGTTATAAAGGAATATGCCGAATTTGACGGCTTTGAGGTCGCAGAAGCAGAGGACGGTATGCAAGCTGTTGATATCTGCCGCCGTGAGGATTTTGACCTTATAGTTATGGATATAATGATGCCCCGACTTGACGGCTATTCCGCAATAAAGGAAATAAGAAAAACAAAGCAGATCCCTGTAATAATGCTTTCCGCAAGGGGCGAAGAATATGATAAGCTTTTCGGCTTTGAAATAGGCATTGACGATTATGTTGTAAAGCCCTTTTCCCCGAAAGAGCTGCTCGCAAGAATAAAGGCTGTTTTAAAGCGTTCTTCAGCAAGCGAACAGCCTATGGATATAATCCGATATGAAGGGCTTGAGATAAATGTAACAGGGCGTGAAGTGCTTGTTGACGGCAATGTCGCTTCTCTTACTCCAAAGGAATACGACCTGCTCTTTTATCTTGTACGAAATAAGGGCATCGCATTGTCAAGAGAGAAGCTGCTGGAGGAGGTTTGGGGTTATGACTTCTTCGGCGATGACAGAACCGTCGATACACATATAAAAATGCTCCGCAACTCCCTCGGTGAATACCGCAAATTCATTAAAACCTTGAGGGGAATGGGGTATAAATTTGAAACAACATAAAAGAATCCTTAACCTTAGAACCGCAATATGGCTCTATTTTGTCATTTTCATATCGGGAATACTTGTGCTTCTCTGGTTTACATTCGGAGTTTCTCTTGAAGCGAACTATAAGAGTATGAAAACCAAGGATATCGTGTCTATCGCTTCATATATCCTCAAAAGCTGGAACGAGGACGCTCTTACCACGGAAAATCTTAACAATACCGCTTATGACAATAATATGTGCATTCTCATACAAAATTCCGAGGGTTATAACGTCTATTCCTATGATATGATGGCAAGCAACTGCCTTATTCACGGTGTTTATGGGCGGAATCTGTATCAATACCGACAGAAAGCACTCGAAAGCGGAAACGGATATTATTATGCCGAGGTCAATAATCCCCGATTTAATACAAATACCCTGCTTTTCGTTATGGTTATCGGTTCGGTCAATGAACCCGAGGGTTATATTTACCTCAATACATCTCTTGCACCTCTTAAATCAACGGCTGATATTATAAAAAGTCAGATTTACTGGATAGGCGTGCTTCTGCTGATACTCGGACTTGTCATCGCATATTTTTTAGCAACCGTTATTGAAGCTCCCATTGTACGCATAACAAAAACTGCAAAAAAAATGGGACAGGGCAACTATGACGTTGTTTTCGACGGCAGAGGCTATGCAGAAACGGAAATCCTTGCCGAAACGCTTAATAATGCCGAAGCGGAAATATCCAAAGTCGATACCCTGCGGCGTGACCTTATCGCAAATGTTTCACACGATCTGCGTACACCGCTGACAATGGTTAAAGCATATGCTGAAATGATCCGTGATATATCGGGAAATAATCCGCAGAAGCGTGCGGAGCATCTTAACGTCATCATAGAAGAAAGCGACCGCCTTGCAACGCTTGTAAATGATATTCTTGATCTTTCCAAGCTTGAAAGCGGAACATTTGAAATGAATGAAACGGAATTTTGTATTTCCGATATGATAAGGAATATAATGGAACGCTATACCCTCCTTTCGGAGCAAAAGGGATATAATTTCATCGTTTCCGCAGATGAAAACTTCATCGTGAAAGCTGACGCAGTTAAGCTACAACAGGTTCTCTATAACCTTATAAATAACGCAGTCAATTATACAGGCGAAAATAAAACCGTCTATATAACGCAGATAATAAAAAAGAAAAAGCTTGTCCGAATAGAAATAACCGATACAGGCGAGGGAATCGATCCCGAGCTTATACCGCTGATATTCGACAGATATTACCGCACGGAAAAAAGCAAGCGTGAGGTTATCGGTTCAGGGCTTGGACTTTCCATCGT
>CAYOAV010000050.1:0-5839 GCA_964402055.1 uncultured Ruminococcus sp.
TGGTTCTTTTTTATATTTTTTAACTTAAATAATATAGCAACCCATATCAGTCATATATTCTTTCTGTGGTTCACATTTATTTTTCTTCACATCTTCAGCAATTGCATCAAGAGCCTTTTGAATACGCTCTATCTGCTGTGCCAAGGCTGTGAAGCTTTTTTCTGTAATTGCAAAACAGCTTTCTGTACTGTATTTTTCTTTTTCTTCGTTGCTTAAAATTTCAAGTCCATAGCCTGTAAAGAATGACTTTAAAAATTCTTCTGTACGTTCTTCATTGTCAATACCGTAAATATTGATCTTAGCTTCTCTGTTAATATCTTTGATAAAGATTTTCATAATAAAAATACCTCCATTAATCGTTGTCAGATGGCAGCATTGCTACTCCGACATCTCTTTCATTTTTTGGTTTTGATAGCTTAGTAGCTGCATTTTTTAATTCATTCAGCGTAGCAGCAATCATATTTCTTTTTCTGCGACCGAATTGTTCTGCTATAATTTGTTCAGCATAACAACGCCATCCGGGACGTATGCGTTCCATAAATTCCGATGACATAATTATAGTTTCTCGTGTCCTGCGAAGATTCCCTGTGTCTGAACATTCCTTTATAACTTCCCATATCTCATTAAAATCAAAGAGCTGTTTACGGAAAAGCAGTTCCTCATCGCTGGTAAGCTCGGTGAATGAGTTATCACGGTAGATATATAATCGCATTTTTTTACAATGATAAACTTCAATTATCATATTTTCTCTCGGTTGTCTGGAAGATAAATATTTTTTTAAAGCAAGCATTTCAAGCTCATTTTCAGAATATAGCTCATCAGTTTCTATATGTACTTGAGCGGTATAATCTTCCTCGGATTCAAGAGTTGACTTTACCAGTTTTCCTTCGCTCATCACATTATGAGAATAATCAAAATAATTGATTATATCACCGCAAATTGTTCTCTTTTTGAGATATGCCTTTATGTCAAAAAACAACTTAACTTCATTAAGGTATTTTTCATATTCCGAAATAAATTCATCTGTATAGGGAATATTGCTTTCCTTAACATATGCTATAAAATCTGAAGCATAGTTTTTCCCGAAAACAGATAAGCAACAGTTAAGTGCCGAATAGTCAAATGGAATCGGAGATGATTCAGAGTAAATATTATACTGCTCTGATTCAGCCGCTTGCATAATATATTCAGGTTTTTCGGATACCATTTCGTCTTTTTCTTTGTCATAAAACCCGAACTCTATCCCTGATTCATTCATAAATTTCAGCAGATCCTTGCTGATATGTATAAATCCATTCACAGCAGTCGCATAGGGCGAATCAAGTATTTTTTCTATTGTTTCAAACGGAACTCCCGATATTTCAGGATATTTTCTTGAATTTGCACAAACGGTAAATACGTTGCTTAAAGTCTTACTATCTGATTCAAGCTCACGCTCCTCGTTGCTTCTCACCCTGTTTTCAACAGCAATTGCGTCTTCAAGCCAATCAGCTTTGTTAAAAAGTATTACATTTTTTGCTGTTTCCTCATCAATGATTCCCATACCGAACAACATTATAAGTCTGTCATTTTGCTCTGAATATGGTTCTTTCAAGATTTTTCTGCGAACGTCTGCTGATAATACTTGCGAACATTTCACATCATCGGGTAAACATAAATTAAATACATCAACTAAAACGGAATATCGAAATATCATAGTTTGCATATCCGCATCTTCGGATATATAATCACGGTACGCTCCCAAAGCTAATCCTCCTTGATCAGATTAATATATTTTCCAGTATCTTTAACGCTGTAAACATTTTTTACAGTGCCACCAAGAGTTTTTTTGCTTATTGTTGTTTTTCCCTTTGCAAGCAACTCTGTTGCGGCTTTAACAGTGATAGTAACACCATTATATTTATCATCTTTCCATAAAGTAAAACCGCATCCGTCCTTGCCGGATTCACAATAAAAATTCATTTTCCCTTCAAAGATTTGCATTCCGCATCGAGGGCAAGTTCCGACGGCTTTTTTCTCTGCTTTCACTCGTTTGAAATTTACATATTCACCGTTATCATCAAGTTGATAATCAGCAGTATATATTTCACCGCTAAGGTTTTCTGCTTTAAGTGAAATTTTATCCCCTTGAAGCAGTTTTTTTACTGCGTTGGCAGTTATTGGAGTAAGATATAATCTATTTTCTTTCCAAACTGTGAAACCACAACCATTTTTACCTGATTCACAGTAAAAATTCTTTTTCCCCTCAAAAATCTGCTTTCCGCAACGAGGACAGCTCCCTAACGGTTCACGTTTTGTGACACTAGAATTTTCGTGATGTATAGGATTTCGATTTCTGCTGTTTTCATAAGCAATGGTAGTGCGTATAAATGTTTTTACATCATCTGTTAGTTTATCAGGTGAGATACCTTTCTTTTGAATATTATCAAAATACTGTTCCCATTCTGCGGTGCGTTCAACAGATTTTACGTTATCGGGAAGAGAATCTATAAATTCCCGACCGAAAGCAGTTGCGATGAGCTGTTTGCCCTTGCGTTCTACATACTCGGCTTCGATGAGCTGTTTTATTATTTCAGCTCTTGTTGCAGATGTTCCTATTCCACGCTCACTGACAGCAGATTTTAACGATTTATCATCAATTCTGTTATCAATATTTTTCATAACTGAAAGCAACGATTTATCTGTGAAGTGTTTTTTCGGTTGTGTCTGTATTTCCTTTACAGAAATGTTTTCTGCGGTGTAGCTACTGCCTTCAATGTATTCGAGAATATCCGTTACTTCTTTATTATCAGGGCAATAGGCTCTCCAACCTGATTTTACCGATTTTTTTATGGATAAGGTATATGTAATATCTTCACACCAAAACTCATATTGATATTCTGTATAAATATGTATCTGATCAAGAGTTATAAGCAACCGATTTGCAACTAAGTTATATATTTTACGTTCATTTTCTGAAATGTTGATTTTTTCTGCATTTTGTTTAGTTATGATAATTGCGTGATGATCTTCTATTTTGCTATTATCAATAATACGTTTATCAAAATTCAATCCATTTATCAACAGCTCTTTTGCGTGTTTAGACACCTCTCCTGAACATTCGGAGAGCATTTTTACGATATATTCAACCATAGGTATCATATCATCAGAAATGTATTCGCTGTCTGTTCGGGGATATGTAAGCAGCTTTTTTTCGTAAAGCGACTGTGCTATTGTCAATGTTTCATCTGCTGTAAAACCATATAAATCATTTGCTTCCATCTGTAAGCTTGTCAGATTATACAAAAGAGGACGGTTTTCAGTTTTCTCAAATTTATTGACGGCAATAACATTGATAGGTTTTTCAAGGCTTTGAGTTTTCTTATTTTCTGCCAAGTCCCCAGTGGGGAATTCCTCTTTGCTTTCAGCACCATTATCAAGTACAAGTTTATAAAAGGTTTTGGAGATGAAATTTTCTATTTCTTTATCACGTTCGGCAATAATACTCAAGAGTGGAGTTTTGACACGTCCGATTTTATGTGGATATTCGTCCATTATGCCATACAGACGTGACAAATTCATTCCTATCAACCAGTCAAGCTTTTCACGGGTGAATGCCGCTGTATACATATTGTCGTAATCGGATAAAGGCTTTAAATTAGCCATTCCATCTCTGATAGCTTCATCAGTAACGCTGTTTATCCACAACCTTTTTACAGGCTTGCAACAATGATTTGCATTATAGATATGTCGAAAAATCAATTCTCCTTCTCGTCCTGCGTCAGTTGCACATATTATTTCTGTTACGTCAGGTAAATTCATAAGCTCGGAAATAAGGTTACGAATACCATCCTTGGAATTGTCAGTAGGTAAAATATTAAATTCAGGGAAAATAGGCAGCGTATCGAGTTTCCATTCCCTAAAACCATAGTTTTCAGGCATACCAATCCCGTACAGATGACCTACAGCATTAACAACATAATATTCATTGTTTGAATAGCAATAGTTTTTACCATCGCTTCCATATACTTTTTCTCTCGCACCTAAGCTATGTGCAATGTTTTGAGCAACACTTGGTTTTTCTGCAATTATAAGTTTTTTTGACATTTTTATTTCTCCTCGTAATTATTATATTTACGTTCTTCTTTAAGATTGTTTTTGTAAACTATAATCCTGTCAATCCCATATGCTGTTGTGAAAACAATTAGCATAACAATATGACCTTTGCCTATATGTATTCCCGAATGTTCTTCATTGTTATCACTTGAATCATATGAAACAGATGGTTTATTATCTTCATCAGCTTTGTTCTCATCAATTATTTTTGCTGTTATCACAACAATGAATATTATGATAATTAAGAGAAGCTTAAACCATTTGTTTTTTGAAGAAAAAAACTCCTTAATTTTTTTAAACATATTAAGTTGCTCCTTTTTTACTTATCCTTTTTTAGCTGTTTAAGAATATCGTCATAGTTTTTTTGATCATTGCTGTCAAGACCATAGGAATCCCATACATCATTGAGATCAAAATTAAGTTTCAGCTTAACCATTATTACAAAATGTCCTGGACAATAATTTTCAGTCTCATATTTAACTCCCACAGCTTCACCGTCGTCATTATATACAGTTTTAGCAACCTTTTTTGAACAGCAACCGCCATCACTGGGACATCCGACGCCTTCCTTCCAGTTGCTTAAACTCCAAAAATTTGCACCTTTATAGGCTCCCTCTACGCTGCCATCATTCATAAAGATAATATCCGTATTTCCCGACTGGTTCATCGTTTTGGCATTGTATGTAGCAATCGTGCATAATATTTCATCATATAGTTTGCCGTATGGAACTCTGGTTGCGTCTGTATCGGGCGACCAACGAAAACCCATAAAAATTGGACCTCTTTCCTCTCCCATTTCACATAATTCTGCTTCAGTATAATATATACTGTTTTCATCAGGTATTGGTGGTGCAGGCATATCAAAGGCATGATCAATATAATATTGTAAATCTATATCGTATTGAGCTTTTTTAGCTGGATCTACAACGCCTGTGTTATTGTATTTATTTCCGTCTGCAAAAATAGCTTCAATTTCACTGTTTATTTCACTAACAACTCCATCCATTATTCCGTAATAATGATTTATAGTATCAGAAACTTCACTATCTTCCTGTATATCCTCAGTTCCAATTACATTTCCATCTTCATCATAAATATCTTCAGTAATGGTAATATAAAAGAACGGATAAAAAACATACGAAACTATGATAGCAAGTACAATTATTATCAAGAAAATAGGAACTATTGTTGAAATACCGCTTGCAGCTAACATTCCTAACAGCTTTGTTTTTATACTCTTTTTTACAGTTTTCTTTAGCTGTTTATTTGAAGCTTTCATCTGTTTTTTTATCTTATTTTCAAGCCGTTGATTTTGTTTATCCAATTTCTTATGCTTTTTTTCATAATTCTTCTTGTTAAAGCTTTCAATCTTTTTTTCGAGCTTTGGAGAAGCATTTCCTAAGATTGCATTTGTTTCTGTATCGGATAATTTGCTAAGAGAATTTTCAAAGTATTTGTTTTCTTTCTCAATTTTTTTATCTGCCTTAACAGCATTTTTTTCAGATTTTACTATATATTTGTTATGATCAATTTTCTTTTTTATATATCTGTATGCTCCGTTTGCAGTTCCCGCATATAACTCTTTTGCGGCTTTTTCAGTTGCTGCAGCCATAGACTGTGATGTATCAGTTCCATTTGAAGCGGCTTCAATTATTCTGTCCGATGTTTCCTTACCTTTGATAGCTGTTCTGCCCACTGAGGTTTTTTCAAGAAATCTTTTCAGATACAATTTTGTTGGCATAGC